>JANMDM010000182.1:0-18844 GCA_031376305.1 Pseudomonadota bacterium
TCTGCGGCCCGGCTTTTTGGCACAGACGTCGAAGCGATGGCATTCACCAGTCTTGAAACGTCGTCGATGGCTGCCCCGGTAGGGGCGGTCATGTATTATCGTCACCCGGATCAGGCCGCCTATTCCTCTAAGCCTATGAAAACATCAGATGGTAGCGACTATCTGGCAGTGCTGGCCAGTCAGGATATCAGCTTTGACCCTGCTGCAAAGCCCGCAGCAACAGCACCAGTGGCGGTGGAAGGCGGAAAGCGCATCCTTTATTATCGCAACCCGATGGGCCTGCCAGATACGTCCCCAACCCCGAAGAAAGACTCGATGGGGATGGATTATCTTCCGGTCTATGACGGCGAAGAGACCGATGGCACTACCGTCACGGTTTCGGCAGGCAAGATTCAGCGGTCTGGGGTGAAAACCACTCTTGCTACCCTGTCGTCGATCAGTCAGCCGATTTTGGTGCCCGGGGTGGTCGAGCATGACGAGCGCAAAGTCAGCGTGATTTCGCTGCGCACCGAAGCCTTTGTCGAAAAGGTTGCCGATGTGACAACCGGGGCGCCGATCAAGGCAGGGCAACCCTTGGTCACGCTCTATGCCAAGGAATTTGCCTCGGCCGGGGCGCAGTACGCCGCAGATTTGAGCAATGGCGGCAAGGCAAAGGCGGCGGGCAGTTTGCAACGCCTGCTCAACCTTGGCGTGCCCGCTGAGATGATTGCGGACATTGAGACAACGGGCAAACCGCCGCTTTCAGTCACGCTGACTGCCCCGCAAGGCGGCGTGGTGCTTGAGCGAATGGCAGTGGACGGGATGATGGCAGAAGCGGGCGAAACATTGTTCCGCATCGCCGATACCTCCAGCATCTGGGTTATCGCGGATGTGCCGGAATATGAGCTGGCATCGGTGCAGCGCGGTGCGGCGGCCACCGTGCGGTTCCGCAGCCTGCCGGGGCGGGTTTTTACCGGAAAAGTCGATGAAATTTACCCCGAAATTCAGGCCGAGACCCGCACCGCGAAAATCCGCGTTGAGCTGCCAAACCCGGATGGTGCGATGATCGCGCATATGTATGCCGACGTGGAAATTGCAGGCGGCGGAACAGTGCCGGTGGTCACCGTCCCCGATTCAGCCGTGATCGACAGCGGCGACCGCCAGGTTGTCATCGTCGATCTGGGCGAGGGGCGCTTTGAGCCGCGTGACGTGCAGCTTGGCCAGCGGGGCGCAGGCATGGTGGAGATTAGCAAGGGGGTGGCAGAAGGCGAGACGGTGGTGGTGTCAGCCAATTTCCTGATTGATGCCGAAAGCAACCTGAAGGCCGCGTTGTCGGCGCTTACCCCGGTGGCGGCGCAGCCATGATCGCCAATCTGATCGGCTGGTCGGCCCGCAATCTGGTGCTGATCCTGTTCGCCGCAGCCGTCGCCGTTGCGGGCGGCGTCTATGCTATTCGCACGCTGCCATTGGATGCGATCCCTGACCTGTCCGATGTCCAGGTGATCGTGCTGACTGATTACCCAGGTCAGGCGCCGCAAGTGGTCGAAGATCAGGTAACCTATCCGCTGACAACTGCCATGCTGACGGTGCCACGGTCCAAGGTGGTGCGGGGATTTTCCTTCTTTGGCGTGTCGTTTGTCTATGTGATCTTCGAGGATGGGGTCGACCCGTATTGGGCGCGAAGCCGCGTGCTGGAATACCTGAATGCCGCCGCCAGCCGCTTGCCCGACGGGGTGACGCCCGCGCTTGGCCCGGATGCAACCGGCGTGGGCTGGGTCTATCAATATGCGCTGGTCGGCAAGGAACTGTCGCTGGCCGATTTGCGCAGTTTGCAAGACTGGGTGGTGCGTTTTGCCGCCTCGAAAGCCGATGGCGTGTCAGAAGTTGCCAGCGTCGGCGGGTTCGTCAAACAATATTCCATCGTCGTCGATCCGGCCCGGATGCGAGCGCAGGGCGTGACGCTGGCCGATATTGGTCAGGCGGTGCGCGACAGCAATATGGATACCGGCGGGCGCACGGTCGAAATCTCCGAGTTTGAATTCATGGTGCGCGGGCGCGGCTATCTGAAAGACGTGGCCGATATTGAAAACATCACTCTGCTGACCAAATCCGGTGTGCCGCTGCGGCTGTCGGACGTGGCGCAGGTCGAAATCGTGCCGGATGAACGGCGCGGCATCACCGAGTTGAACGGCGAGGGCGAGGTGGCGAGCGGCATCGTGCTGCAACGGGTCGGATCGAACGCCTTGACGGTGATCGACAATGCCAAGACTGCCCTGGCCGATGTGCAGAAATCGCTGCCAGAGGGCACCGAGATCGTGCCGGTTTATGACCGCTCAACCCTGATCAATTCCGCGATTGAGACCCTGAAAGGCACCTTGCTGGAGGAAAGTCTGGTCGTGGCCGCAGTGACAATCATCTTCCTGCTGCATGTCCGCAGCGCTTTGGTGGCGATCATCATGCTTCCGGTTGGCATCCTGATGGCCTTCTCAGCGATGAAATTCCTCGGCCTTGGATCGAACATCATGAGCCTTGGCGGCATCGCCATCGCCATCGGTGCAATGATCGACGCGGCGATTGTGATGATCGAGAACGCCCATAAACATCTGGAACGCGCGGCCCCGGACAAGCCCAGGGTGGAGATTCTGATCGAGGCGGCGACAGAGGTTGGCCCGGCGCTGTTCTTCAGCCTGCTGATCATTACGGTGTCGTTCCTGCCGATCTTCACGCTGGAAAACCAAGAAGGCAAACTGTTCGGCCCGCTGGCCTTTACCAAGACCTTCTCGATGGCGGCGGCGGCGATCCTTTCGGTGACATTGGTGCCGGCACTGATGGTGATTTTTGTGCGCGGCCATATCGTGCCCGAACACAAAAACCCGGTGAACCGCCTGCTGATTGCACTCTATCGCCCGATCATCCGGGTGGTGCTGAAAGCGCGCGGGCTGACGATCCTCATCGCCCTCGCAGCACTTGTAGTGACGATCTGGCCCGCACGACAGTTGGGCAGTGAGTTCATGCCCGCGTTGGATGAGGGCACGCTGATGTACATGCCGACCACCTTGCCGGGAATTTCCGTGACCAAAGCGGCAGAGCTGATGCAGATGCAGGACCGCATCATCAAGAGCTTTCCCGAAGTGCAATCGGTGTTCGGTAAATCCGGCCGGGCGCAGACGGCAACCGATCCGGCCCCGACCGAAATGTTTGAAACCATCATCAACCTGAAACCGAAATCGGAATGGCGGGCGGGGGTCACTTCCGAAAGCCTGAAGGACGAGATGGACGCAGCGCTGCAATTCCCCGGCGTCTCGAACGCCTGGACGATGCCGATCCGGGCGCGCACCGATATGCTGTCCACCGGCATCCGCACCCCGGTCGGCATCAAAATCTACGGCACCGATCTGGCCAAAATGGAAGGGGTGGCGCGCGAGATTGAGGCTGTGGTGCGCAAGGTGCCGGGCACCTCAAGCGCCTATGCCGAACGGGTGATCGGCGGCTATTTCCTCGACATTACCCCCGACCGTGCCGCTCTGGGCCGTTACGGTCTGTCGGTTGCAGCGGTGCAGGAGGTGATTGCGATGGCTTTGGGGTCTGAGGTCATCACCCAGACGGTTGAGGGCCGGGAACGTTACGGCGTTGCCGTGCGCTATCCGCGCGATCAACGCTCGGACCCGCAGGCGATTGCCAATGACGTGCAAGTGGCGCTGCCGGGCGGTGGGTCGGTGCCGCTTGGTGCCGTGGCAAAAGTCGAACTGACGCGAGGGGCGACCACGATCCGCACTGAAAACGGCCAGTTGGCGGTCTATATTTTCGTCGATATTTCCGGCCGCGATCTTGGCGGCTATGTCGCCGAGGCCAAGGCAGCGGTCGAGACACAAGTCGTTTTGCCAACGGGATACTCGGTAGCCTGGAGCGGCCAGTTCGAATATCTGGAGCGCGCCACCGAGCGTTTGAAAATCGTGGTGCCGGTAACTTTGGCACTGATCTTCCTGCTTTTGTTTCTGAATTTCAGGGCGCTGACGGAAACCCTGATCGTGATGCTGTCGCTGCCTTTTGCCTTGGTGGGCGGTATCTGGCTGATGTGGTTTCTCGGTTTTAACACCTCGGTCGCCGTGGCGGTTGGCTTCATCGCCTTGGCCGGGGTGGCCGCAGAAACCGGGGTGATCATGCTGATCTATCTCGACTATGCGCTGCTGGAGGCGCGCGCCAAGGCAGCCGCAGAAACCCGCGCCTTCACCCGCTCCGACCTGAACGCCGCCATCATGGTCGGCGCGGTGGAGCGGGTGCGCCCCAAAATGATGACCGTGGTGGCAATCATGGCCGGGTTGATGCCGATACTTTGGGCACATGGCACCGGGTCCGAGGTGATGCAGCGCATCGCAGTGCCGATGATCGGGGGGATGGTGTCCTCGACTGTATTGACGTTGGTCGTCATCCCGGCGGTCTATTCATTGGTCAAGGGATGGGGGTTGGCGCGGACCGCCGCCGTTCCGCCAACCATGCAATTGGTGGGGGGTGTCTGATCCGTTCGGCAATGCGCTGATGTGCCAAACCGTTGCTAGAGCGTGTCAGACAAAAGTGGATACCGGTATTGTCGAAAGACACGCGTAAAATCAAAAGGCTAGAGCCTGTCCGACGCTTCTATCAGCGTCGGACAGGCTCTAGGAAGCGCAGCCGCTCTTTCAGACCGGGAAAATCGGTCGGGCGCGTTCCCGCCACTGCATCTTAGATCGCCCAAAGACGTTTGTTGCTGACCGAGCCACCAAAATCTATTGCAAGATTATGCACTTAAGAGGTCGCAGCATTTCTGAAATTCCAGCGATGCTGCGCATTTTTCCTGATGCTGGCGATGGTTTTCACTTTGAATGTTCCTCACATTGGGATGAGTGCCCAGCCTCATGGGCTTGGGCACCGCTGACCCTGACTTGCCGCCACCCGCGTGCTGGAAATTGACGGCAGGTTGGCGACGGTTTACGGGCTGGCAATCCCCCGCGTCCGTCGAACAGAAGGCCGAATAACAGGACAACCTGACCGGAACGAAACCGCGACAGGTCCAGTCATGTCACTGTCCGATTTTCGGGGAGGTGCTCAGTCGCCAAAGCCCCGCAACAGCGGGCATAAAGCGCGGGCAGTGCGGTGGGTAGCAGATCAGGGAAAGTGACTGGCTGGGGCGGGAGGGATCGAACCTCCGTATGTCGGTACCAAAAACCGATGCCTTACCGCTTGGCGACGCCCCAACTGGTGCGGTTTCTACTTAAGCCCCTTGCGGGCCGCAAGTCCAAAAAACATCGGTTCCTGCTTTGAGCGTTGCGCACGCTGGCCTCAGGACAGGTCTTCCGGGCGCGAAGGGCGTCGGACGGGGCCACGGCTGCCAACTGCGATGGCAAGGGCGGCGCCGATCAGAACCGCCGCGACTGCGAAAGTGATCCGCATGCCGGTGCCAATGGCGGCGGGATGCGCCATGGTGATGTCGCTCGCCCCCGAGGCGACCGCAAACACCGCGCCCATGACCGATGCGCCGGTGATGAGCCCGAGATTGCGCGACAGATTAAGCATGCCGGACATGACGCCCCGCTGGTCGGGGCCAACATCCATCATGACGGCAGTGTTGTTGGCGGCCTGGAACAGCTGATAGCCGGGGGTCAGGACGACGATGGCAGCAATGTAGCCCGCAATGCCGAACATCGCCGGAAACACGGACAGGGAGATTGATCCCGCCGCCATTTCGACGAGCCCAACGCTGACCATGAAGGACGCGCCCAAACGGTCGACAATACGCCCCGCCAGGACACCGCTCAGCGCGGAGATAATGGGTCCAATCGACAGGACGATGCCAACAAAAGCCGCGTCAAGCCCGAGCCCACCTGCGAGATAGAACGGCCCGACCACCAGCGTCGCCATCATCACCGTCGAGACCAGCGCGCTCATCGCGAGGCTTGCCCTTAAGGCGGGGTCGCGCAACATCCCGGGTCGGATCAAGGGGGATGTTACCCGCGCTTCGGCAAGCCAGAAAAGGCCCGCCCCGACAACAGCCGCCATCAGCAAGCCCAGGTTGAGCGGGCCAAAACTGCCGCGCCCGGTCGTCATGGCAAGCGCATAGGCGCCCAGCGTCAGGGCCAGCAGCAGCGAGCCTACAGCGTCGAAGCCGGGCCGATCCGGCTTCGGCTGCCGGCTCTCGCCGGGCAGATACCGCTGCGCGAGGGCGAAGCTCAGAAGACCCAGCGGCAGATTGACAAGAAAGACCGCCCGCCACCCGGATCCGGCGATCAGAACGCCGCCAAGGGATGGGCCGAGCGCAGTGCCAACCGCCGACATCGTTCCCAAAAGCCCCATGGCGCCACCGATCTTTGCCTTCGCAACCGTCTCGCCGACAAAGGCCATGGTGAGGGCCATCATGATCGCCGCGCCAAGACCCTGCACCGCACGGGCGGCAATCAGCAGCCAGAGCGTGGGTGCCGCACCGCACAGACCCGAGGCCGCCGTGAACAGGCCGATGCCGGCCAGCAGCAGCCGTTTTCGGCCAATGAGATCACCGAGCCGTCCGACGCTGACGATCAGGGTGGTGATGGCGAGGAGATAGGCGAGGACGATCCACTGGACTTGCCCGAAAGGCGCGTTGAACACCTGTGCCAGGGTCGGCAGGGCTACGTTGGCGATGCTGGTGCCGAGCGAGGACAGCAACATGGCGAGCGAAAGGCTGGCAAGCGCCCACCGGGCCGAAGGTGTCCGGTCCGCACGCCCGGCGACTGCCGCGGTTCTTTCTGCAATCATCGGCTTCAATATAATCTCCGTTTCTGGCAGCCCCCGAAACGGAGCTGGCAGAAACCTAGCGCATTGCCTGACATGGCGGAACGCGCAGCATTTGCATTTTATTCATGCGTTTGACGCCGCATCACCAAAAAACTGTGCTATGGTCGTTGCATGTCGACCCCCGATCTCAACCTGCTTGTCACCCTCGATGTGCTGCTCGCAGAAGGCAGTGTTGCCCGCGCGGCTGAGCGGCTCCGGCTCAGTCCGTCGGCGATGAGCCGGGCGCTGGCGCGATTGCGGGCGACGACGGGCGATCCGCTGTTGGTCAGGGCCGGGCGCGGCCTCGTGCCCACGCCCCGGGCGATTGAACTCCGCGAGCGGGTCAGCCAGCTCGTTGCGGACGCAAATGCGCTGCTGCGCCCTGCCGCGAATCTTGACCTCAGCCAGCTGGTCCGGACCTTCACGCTGCGGGCCAGCGAAGGCTTTGCAGAGAACTTCGGGCCGGACCTCATCACCCGCATCAGCGCGCAAGCCCCCGGCGCGCGGCTGCGTTTCGTGCAAAAGCCAGACAAAGACAGCGCGCCCCTGCGCGACGCGACCGTCGATCTGGAAATCGGCGTCGTGGGCAAGGCGACGGGCCCGGAGGTGCGGGCGCAGGCCTTGTTCCGCGACCGTTTCATTGGCGTCGTGCGAAAGGGGCACCCGCTCGCCCAAGGCAAGATCACGCCCGCCCGCTATGCGTCCGGCAGGCACATTCTCGTCTCGCGAAGGGGCCTCGACAGGGGGCCGATTGATGAAGCCCTGGCCTTGTTCGGGCTGGAACGGCAGATCGCCACGATCGTCGGAGGTTTTTCGGCCGCGCTGGCGCTGGTCCGGGCCAGTGATCTGATCGCCAGTGTTCCCGAACGCCACAGCGGAACCCTGCGCGCCGGAATGCATAGCTTTCCGCTTCCGGTCACCATGCCCGAGATCACGGTCTCATTGCTCTGGCACCCACGGCTGGATGCCGATCCGGCCCATCGCTGGCTGCGTGGTTGCGTTCGCGATACCTGTGCGGCGCACCGCAGCGATTCAGCGGCACGTCGCGTTGACGGTTCGGACTAAGGCCCTGTCCCCAGCAAAAACACCGATTTGGCCGTTGATCGGGCGGGCGGCGACAGCTATCGGGGGGCATGCGAACATGGGATGTCATCGTTTTGGGCGCCGGGGCCGCCGGTATGATCTGTGCGGCCGAGGCCGCACGGCGCGGGCGGCGGGTCTTGATTCTGGATCACGCGCGGGCGCCCGGTGAAAAAATCCGCATCTCCGGGGGCGGGCGGTGCAATTTTACCAATCTTTCCATCGCGCCAGAGCGGTTCTTGTCGGCCAATCCGCGCTTTGCGCTTTCGGCCCTCAGCCGCTTTACCCCCGCCGATTTCATTGCGCGGGTGGATCGCGCCGGAATCACCTGGCACGAGAAAACCCTCGGGCAACTGTTTTGTGATCAAAGTGCCAGACAGATCATCACCATGCTGACCGATGACATGGCAGCGGGCGGCGTTACGGTGCAACTGGGCAGTGCCGTCCGTTCGGTGCGCAAGGCCGCGCTGTTCGAAGTGGTCACCGATCAAGGCATGTACCGTGCCGAAAGTCTGGTTGTTGCAACCGGCGGCAAGTCGATCCCAAAGATGGGCGCCAGCGGGCTTGGCTATCAGATCGCCGAAAGCTTCGGCCTGACGCTGGTGCCGACACGCCCCGGTCTGGTGCCGCTGACCTTTGCCGAACAGGACTTGCGGGATGCGCAACATCTGGCGGGCGTGTCGCTGCGGGCGCGCGTTGGCCATGGGCGCACCGGGTTCACCGAAGGGCTGTTGTTCACCCATCGCGGCCTGTCGGGGCCGTCGATCCTGCAAATCAGCTCCTACTGGCGCGAGGGCGATGCGCTCAGCGTTGATCTGGCCGAAGGTCAGGATGTTCTGGCGGGGCTGAAGGCAGCGCGGGGGGTGTCGGGGCGGCAATCGCTGAGCAAAGCTTTGGCCCGGCATCTGCCCGAAAAGCTGGCCGCGACGATTCTGCAACGGATCGCGGTAACGGGGACCCTTGCGGATCAGTCGAACGCCACGCTGGAACTGGTGGCCGGGGCGGTGCAACGCTGGCAGGTGCGGCCGGTGGGCAGCGAAGGCTACCGCACCGCCGAAGTGACGCTGGGTGGCGTCGACACAGGGGCGCTCGACGCCCGCACGATGCAGGCCCGCGCCGTTCCCGGCCTGTATTTCATCGGCGAAGTGGTGGATGTGACCGGTTGGCTGGGCGGTTACAATTTCCAATGGGCCTGGTCATCGGGCTGGGCGGCCGGGCAGGCGGTCTGACCCCGCTCACACCCCGGCCCGATCAGACCCGCAGGGGATCCGCCTTGGCGATCCGGTCCAGCGCCATCAGTGTGTCCAGCAGGCGCGGCATCTGGTCCAGATAGATCATGTTGGGTCCGTCCGACGGCGATTTGTCCGGGTCTTGATGGGTTTCGATAAACACGCCCGCGATGCCAAGACTGATGGCCGCGCGGGCCATGGCGGGCGCAAATTCGCGTTGACCGCCGGATGATCCGCCAAGCCCGCCGGGTTGTTGCACCGAATGGGTGGCATCCATGATCACCGGATAGCCGGTCTTGGCCATGATCGGCAGCGACCGCATATCGGCCACCAGCGCGTTATAGCCGAACGACGCGCCGCGTTCGGTCAGCAAGATCCGCGCATTTCCGGTGCTGGCCACCTTGGCGGCGACATTGGCCATGTCCCAGGGGGCCAGAAACTGACCCTTCTTGATGTTCACAACCGCCCCGGTTTCACCAGCCGCAAGCAACAGATCGGTCTGGCGGCACAAGAAGGCCGGGATCTGGATCACATCAACAACCGTTGCCGCGGTTCGCGCCTGTTCGGCGTCATGCACGTCGGTGAGGACCGGAATTCCCATCGCCTTTCGCAAGTCACCGAGGATTTTCAACCCCTGATCGACCCCAACCCCGCGCTTGCCGGCAAGCGAGGTGCGGTTGGCCTTGTCGTAGCTTGCCTTGAAGACGTATTGCGCGCCGACAGCCGCACAGGCCTCGGCCATCCGTCCGGCGATCATCTGGGCGTGATCGGCGCTTTCGATCTGACAGGGACCGGCAATCAGGGTCATAGGCCGGTCGTTGCCGACGACAACAGTGCCGAAGGCCACGTCTTTCATCATCGTCATTGTCAGATCCTTAGGACGTCACCTGCTCGCGCAGGATGGAGGCGGTCAGCGACAGCATCATATAGATACCGGCAAAGATAAGGAATGCCAGCGCCGTGCTCTCAAAAGCACGCGGGTAGGTGGCTTCATCGGGCGCAATCGGACTGACGCCCAGCGTCAGATAGCGGACCTGCCGGTTGGCTTCGATGCGGGCGGTTTCCAGCTGTTGCAGCGACTGGCCCAACATCAGCTGGCGCGTCTGCAATTCGGTTTCCGCAATGCGCAGCTTGCCCGAAACCTGCGCAAGCGATGCCGTCCCCGGCGTGCTTTCAGTCATGCTGGACCGAAGCTCGCGCACCTGCGTATCCAGTCGCGAGATATCACCCTTGACGCCGTCAACGCGGGCTTTGTTGGGTTTGCTGTTGTCCAGCAACTGCTGCAGCTCCAGCTGTTTTTTGCGCAAGGCGGACTCAAACTCGGCAAGCTGGCTCATGACCATCGTGGTTTCGACTTTTGGGTCAAGAACCCCCAGTTGCTCTTGCAAGGCCAGCACCTCTTGCTGCGCGGCTTGCACCTTGACCTCGGCATCGTCATAGCTTTCGCGGGCGCCGCGCATCTGGTCTTCGCGCACCCGCTGGGTCAGGTGGTCGACCTGCGCTTCTGCATAGCGTAACAGCGCCTCGGCGAAGCGTTGGCTTGATGCAGGATCCGCCGCGATCACCTCCATCTTGATAATGCCCTCGGTCGGATCGTAGGCAATCTTTACGTTCCGACGGAAGATCTTATAGGCGGCCTCATTGGTGGCACCCGGTTCAAGCCGCTGAATCGGGTCAATGAAATCCTGACTGAAATGCGCTTTGAAGCCTTCTTCCTTATCCAGCCGCAACATTGCGTCGCGCGACTGTAAATAGCTTTGGACAGTGATCGCATCTTGGGATGTGGCAAATTGTGTGCCGCGGAACAGCGATCCCAGACCGGGGGCCATGCTTTGGCTTTCGGCCTGCTGGACCAGAAATTCGGATTTTGTCGCATAAAGCGGTGTTGCAAACTTGTAGTAATACAGCCCAAAAAATATCGTTGGCAGGAATACGAAAAACGCCAGCCGCGTCATCAACATGATGAAATTGCGGCGCCGTCGGCGTACGATGTCGCGCTGCATGTGCATGATTGCCCGAATGCGCTGGGCTTCGGCATTCACTTCGGTGGAGGGCAGATTGCGGATCGGTGGCGCCATCGGTTGTGGCAATTGCGCCGAAGCCGGCTGCGCTGCTCCGGCACTGTTCGCCGTTTCGTTTTCGACCAGGCTCAGGACATTGTCGCGGCGGAAGGGATCAATGCCCTTGCGGCGCAAAAGCATCACCGCTTCGACGTCCGACGTGGCAGCAATGCCGTTTTTCAAGGCAACCCGGCGCGCCATACGTAGTTGTCGCGCCGTCGGGCCTTCGGCTTGGATCGCGGCCATCTCGGCCTCGGCGTCCTTGCTGAACAGGCGGGGTGACAGAACGTCGGTCTCCGAATTCGGAATGCCAATGTCGCCAAAGCCGTCCTCGCCGGGCGGCGGCGAAAACGGTAAATCGACGGTATCCGCCGGGGCGGCCGGTTTTGGCACGGCTGGCGCAAAAACCTTGCGGATCCGGAATTTTGTTGCCTTAGGCGGCGTGTTCATAGTGCCACTTCGCTTCTTCCAAAGTTTCATACATCGTCAGGCGGCCATCGCGCAGTACGGCCGCAGTCCGGCAAAACCGTTCCAGCGTTGAGGCTTGGTGTGACACCACAATCACCGTGGCATTGACCAGCCGTTCGCGCAGAATATCGCCCGCTTTGCGGTTAAATTCCACATCCGTGGTCGATGGCATGCCCTCGTCAATCAGATAGATGTCAAATTCCAAGGCCAACAAGAGGGAAAAATTGAAACGGGATTTCATCCCGGCACTATAGGTCGTCAGCGGCATGTCGAAATATTCGTCCAACCCGCACAGCCAGCGGCTGAACGCTTCGACGTAATCGGGATCCAACCCATAAAGCCGCGCAATGAACCGCGCATTTTCGCGCGCCGTTTGGGTGGCGGCGACGCCGCCCATGAAACCCAAAGGAAAGGACACCCGGCAGGCCTTGCGCACCGTGCCTTCATCGGGCTTTTCAAGGCCCGCCATCATGTTGATAATCGTGGTTTTTCCGGTTCCGTTCCCCGCCAGAATGCCCATCGACTGGCCCAGTTCAACGCGAAAAGAAGCGCGATCAAGGATCACCTTGCGCTGCCGACCGGTCCAGAAGGACTTGCTGACATTGATGAATTCAAGCATTTTGCCGCCGTGGCCTCAATCTTATCGTGTCATAAGCGAACATCGTTAACGACATCCCTATACGATCTTTTGGCCCGCATTATGTCGAATTAGGGCGGCAATGATCAATGCCCATGCCGCATTCGCCACACATCGGGATCAAAACCGCCCAAAACAGACGTCCGTATCAGACGTTAACCTTTTGAACGCCAGCCAGTTTCCCGGCCACAATCGCCAGCAAGGCGGCCGAAAAGCTGAAAAGCGCGCCCATTTTCGCGGCGTCCTGGATCGGACCGGCAGGAAAGGCCACGGTTGCCACAAACAGCGCTACCGTAAAGCCGATGGCGGCAACGCAGCCGATCACCGGCAAATCAATCATCCGCATCCCCTTCGGCAGCCCCAGTTTCAGGCCTTTGACCGCGACCCAACCGAACAGGGTGATCCCCACCGGCTTGCCAATCACCAGGCCGAAGAACACCAACCAGGTTGGTGCCGAAATCGCACTGAACTCGACCCCGGCATTCACCAGCCCGAACAGGAACAACACGACTTCAACCGGATATTTCAGCATATGCTCGATGCGGTTCAGCAGGTCGGTCAGATATCGTTCGGCTTCGGCAAAGACCCCGAAACCGCGATCCGCATGGGGGATTGTCGGCACGATCGGCAACAGGCCCAGGGCCGGATGAATGCCGGCTTCCTGAAAGCCATACCAGCTTATGCATCCCGCCAGAAAATAGGGCCAGAACGACAGTTTCTGGCGGATCCAGGTCGAATTGGGGCGCAGCTGATTGCCACGGTCCAGGTAGCGCGGCAGCCAGTTGAACAGCAGAAAGGCCGCCACCGCTGCCGCAAAGGATAACAGCAACCACTGCGGCGCCAATTCTGCCGTCGGATAGAAGATCGCCAGAATGATCAACCCTGCCGCATCATCGGCGATCGCCAAAAGCAAAAGAAAGCGGATCGCCGGGTGGCCCGCCCCAAAAACCATCCGTCCGACAAGATAGCAAAAGGCGATGTCCGTCGCCGTCGGAATCGCCCATCCCCGGCCCAACGTCTCCGAAACTCCCAGATAGACCGCGAGGCCAAGGTAGACGGCCACCGGGCCAACCATGCCGCCCGCCGTCGCAATCAAAGGCGTAAGCGCGCGGCGGCCGCGCAAGGACCCCTGTTCAAGGATCAAGGCTTCCCAGACCTCTTTGGCGGCAATCGCAAAGAAAAAGGCCATCAGCACGTCGTTGACCAGAAAATGCAGCGTGAGCGTGCGCTGAACCGATCCCCCTTCGGCAAAAGGTTCCCCGATAAAGAAGTCGTCGATCAGAACGGCATGGACAAAGGCATGGTACCCCTCTGGATGGGTGTTCGCCCAGATCAGCGCAATCGCCGCGCCGATGATCAAAAGCAAAGAATAGGCGGAGACGTAATTCCAGACGCGATACATTCTGACCTCTCGAAAAGCTGTGCATTCCATAGTCGAAAGCCGCTGCAACGGCAACGTCAGGCGGCGTTCCGGCCACACCCGCCGGGTGGCGCGACATTGCCCCCGGCATTTTCCCCTTGCCGCACCCCGTATGGCGCAATAGGTCGCGGCAGAGCGGTTGCCCGAAGCCCGGTTGCCCTAGCGGGAGGCGTTGAATGGCCGATGACCTGACCGATCTGGACCGCAGCCATGCGGCAATGACACGCGCCCCCGACGATGCTCCCGCGCGGCTGGCCTATTACCACCGTCTGGCCGACACCGAATTCTTCTTGCTGTTGAAATCCGAACCCACTGGCGACCAGATTGCCCCGGAAATCTTTGCCTTGGAAGAAGGGCGTTTTGCGCTGGCTTTTGACAGTGAAGACCGCATGGCGGTCTTTGCTGATACGCCGGTGCCTTATGCGGCGCTGCCCGGCCGGGTGATCGCGGCGGCGCTGGCGGGGCAGGGCGTGGGGATTGGTGTCAATCTGGGGGTGGCGGGTTCCGCCTTCCTTATGCCGCCCGTAGCGTTGGACTGGTTGGCGGATGCTCTGGCCCGCGCCCCGGTGGTCGGCGCGGGTCGGCCAAAGGCTTATTTTGCGCCTTCGTTGCCGGGGCTTGGCCGGGCGATTTCTCTCAAACTTGCCGGGCTTGGGGCTTTGGCCACCACGGTCTGGCTGGCCGGGGCGCGCCACGGCGATGGGCGAACCGGCCATGTTCTGGTCTTTGAAGATGCCAATCCCGCTGCCGAAACTGCGCTTGCCAAAGCCGCCAGCGAAGCAATTCTGTTTTCAGGAACTGATCCGCAGGGGATCGAGATCCTGTTCCTCAGCGCCAGCCAGATCTCTGTGGAAAAACTGGCGGGCATTGCCGAACGGATCGCCATCTCAAAACCCGCCGAGAGTGCGCCCAAACGGCTGGCACCCGCCGCACCCGGCTCTGATCCGGCAAAGCCGCCGATCCTGCGGTAAACCCAGCCCTCAGTAGCCGCGCGCCCGATCGACCAGATGCAAGAACGACTGTCCGGCCTCGCCGCGCTGAATGTTGCGGACCAGCACCGCGCAAGCGCTTGTTACCCGCGTATCGGCGGCAATATGCGGGGTGACGGTCACGCGCGGATGCGCCCAATAGCGGTGATGTGCAGGCAAAGGTTCAACCCGGAACACATCCAGTGTCGCGTGGCCGATCCGGCCGCTGTCCAGGGCCGCCAACAGGGCCTCGTCCTCAATCAGCGCCCCGCGTCCGGGGTTGATGATCACCGCCCCTTTTGGCATCAGCGCCAGGCGCCCTGCATTCAATATGTTGGTGGTGTCCGCCGTCAAAGGCATCAACACCACCACAATCTCGGCGCGCGCCAGGACATGCTCCAACCCTGCCTCACCCGCATGGCACTCGATCCCCGGCAGGGTCTTTTGGCTGCGGCTCCAGCCCATCACCGGGAAATTGAGGGCGCGCAACGCCTGCGCCGACGCCTGACCCAATTCGCCCAGCCCCAATACCGCCACCGGCCGTTCCCGCGCCAAAGGTGGCAAGATCGCGTTGCGCCACACCCCGTCTTGCCCGTGGATATGCGCGTCCATTCCCAAATGGTGGCGCAGCACATGGCCCACCACATATTCGACCATCCCCTCGGTCAGCTCATCGTTGACCATGCGCACCAGGGGTTGGGTCAGGGTCTGGTTTTGAACAATCCGCTCGACGCCCGCCCAAAGGTTTAAGATCGCCTTGCAGGCGGTGAACGGCGAAAAGTCGGTAAGGGTCCCGTTGGGCGCAAAAATGATGTAGTCTACCGCAGCCGGGTCCGGCGCCTGAGCAGACAGGCTGGCGTCGATCCCGGCATGCGCCAAAGCCGCGCGCAGTGGCGCCTCATACTCGGCCCAATTCCCCGGTCCGGCTGCAAAGAAGATGGTTAGCGTCATTGATTTACCTCGGGCGATGAATATGGGCGCTTTGAACCAGCCCGAAGGCCGCCAAAAGAATGATCATCGCCGTGCCCCCGTAGGAGACCATCGGCAAAGGCACGCCGACAACCGGCATCAAGCCCATCACCATTCCCATGTTCACGCCAAAGAACAGGAAAAAGGTCGTGGCGATACCGTAGGTCAGCAAGGCAGAAAACCGGTCCTTATTGGTCATCGCCGACTGAAAACAGAACCCGACGATCAGCGCATATAGGCCCAGAAGCGATATCGCCCCGACAAAGCCGAACTCCTCGGCCAGCGTCGTGAAGATGAAATCCGTGTGCTTTTCCGGCAGAAAGTTCAGCTGCGACTGGGTGCCCTGCATATAGCCTTTGCCCGCCCAGCCACCGGACCCCAAAGCGATCTTGGCTTGGGTGATGTTATAGCCCGACCCCAGCGGGTCAGAGCCGGGGTCAAGGAAAATATCAATGCGGCGGAACTGGTAGTCTTCGATCAGTTGCCAATCTGTCCCGCGGCTTTCGACAACGCCAAAGACCAGCGCCACCGCCAGGGCGATCACCGTGCCGAAATACCAAAGACTGACCCCGGCAGCAAACATCACCGCCCCACCACCGGCCAACAGCAAGATCGCCGTGCCCAGATCGGGCTGCTTCAGCACCAGAAACGTCGGCACAAGAATAACAATCACCGGGATGATCACCCAAAGCGGGCGCGAAACCTTTTTGACGTCCAGCCAGTCGTAATAGACCGCCAAAAACATCACCAGACCGATTTTCATCAGCTCCGATGGTTGCAGTCGCAGAGGCCCCAGTTCGACCCAGCGCTGCGCACCCATACCCACCGTCCCAAACAGTTCCACCGCCACCAGCAGCAGGAATGCGATGACATAGGCCACCAAAGATACATTGCGCCAAAACCAGATCGGCACGAAGCCGATGACAAACATGCCGAACATGCCCACCACAAACCGCTTCATTTGCGGCGCGGCCCAGGTTTCCAACTGCCCGCCCGCAACGGAATAAAGCATCAGGAACCCGACCGAAGCGACGGCGGTCAGCAAAAACACCAAGGGCCAGTTCACGAACAGGATCTTGCGCCAACCCGTGGGCACGGTTTTCAGATTATAGTCGAGATAGCTCATGCCCGCGACTTGCCTCCGGTAAAGCTTTCGGGGTCCGCCAATGGCAGGGCTTTGCGCTCTTCTTCGATCCGTGACCTTTGACCCTCGGGATAATCCGACAGTGGTGGAAAGCCGTCATAAAGCGCTTGCAGCATGATGTCGCGGGCAATGGGTGCAGCCGCGGTCGAGCCGCCGCCGCCATGCTCGACAATCACTGATACCGCAAAGCGTGGCGCCTCAAAGGGCGCGAAACAGACGAACAGCGCATGATCGCGCCGCCCCCAAGGCAGTTGTTCGTTCTTCACCACACCCGAAGCCCGCTCGGCGACCGAGATGTTACGAACCTGGCTGGTGCCGCTTTTGGCGCCCATCCGCATCGCGTCATTGGCAATGCGGGTGGCATAGCCGGTGCCATGCTTGCTGTTTGACACCGCGAACATCCCCCCCCGGACGGCGCGCAGATGAGCTTCATCCAACCCCAGAGACGGCGCGTCAACCAGCGGCACATCAATATCATTGATGGCGCGCACCAGTCGCGGCTGGATCTGCCGCCCGGTGGCGACGCGCCCGGTCATCACCGCCAGTTGCAAAGGTGAGGCCAGCACATAGCCCTGCCCAATGCCACTGTTCAGCGTGTCGCCGACCAGCCACTCCTTGCCATAGCGCGACACTTTCCAGTCTTTGGTCGGCGCCAGCCCTGCGGATATTGCCGACATCGGCAGATCGGGTTTGACACCAACGCCCATCTTGCGGGCCATCTCGGCGATCTTTTCGATGCCGACGCGCTGGGCAATTTCGTAATAGAACACGTCGCAGGATTGCTCGAGGCTTTGCTCCACCCCGACCTGACCATGCCCCGATCGCTTCCAGCAATGAAACCTGCGGTTGCCAAGCTCGGTATATCCACGGCAATAGACGGTTTCATCCGGAGACAAAACGCCGGCTTCAAGCGCTGCCAGAAGGGTCACGAGTTTGAACGTCGACCCCGGCGGATAGGCGCCCTGCACGGTCTTGTCTGCCAGGGGCCGGTGATCGTCGTCGATCAGCCTTTGATAGTCCACTTGGGAAATTCCGCGGACGAAAAGATTAGGGTCGAAACTCGGCGCCGACGCGATCGCCAGAATGTCGCCCTGGGTCAGGTCCAGCACCACGGCCGCCGCACTTTCGATGCCCAAACGCGCCATCGCGAAGTTTTGCAGACGCGCGTCAAGCGTCATGCGGATATTGCTGCCCGGATCGCCTTCGCGCCGGTCAATTTCCCGCATGACCCGCCCGGTCGAGTTCACCTCGATCCGCCGGGTCCCGGCCTTGCCGCGCAGCTGATCCTCAAGCTTTGCTTCAACGCCAAGCTTGCCGATCTGGAACTTCGGTATCTGCAAAAGCGGATCGGGGTTTTGCAGCTTGGACAGATCATAATCGCTGACCGGGCCAACATACCCAAGTGCCAGCGCAAAGTCGGCATGGCGCGGGTAAGCGCGCGACAAGCCCACCTCGGTGGTGATACCGGGCAGGGCGGGCGCATTCACCGCAACGCGCGAAAACTCTTCCCAGCTCAGCCGGTCGGCAACCGTGATCGGCAAAGTCGGGCTGCGCTTTTCGATCTCCTGCAGTGCCTTTTCGATCTCATCGGCGCTCATCGGTATCAACTGTGACAGGCGCGATATGACACTGTTCACATCGCCCGCATCTTCCCGCGTGATCGTCACCCGGTAGTTTTGTTCATTGCCGGCGATCAGCACGCCCTTGCGGTCGTAAATCAAGCCGCGTGCGGGGGGCAAAAGCCGGATCTTGATGCTGTTCTCGTCGGCCAGAAGCTGAAACTGGTCGGCCTGATCGACCTGCAGATAACGCATCCGAAAGGCCAGAGTGCCGACGAATATCGCCTGCAAAGACCCCAAAAGCAGCCCGCGCCGGCTGATTTTGCGCGCCGCCTCAAGGCTACCTTTGGGCAGGCGTCTCACAGCCGGTGTCCAAAGGCGTCAACCTCGCCGGTTGCCGCGCGGCGCAGCCCAAACGCCACCTGCAGGGCGTAAGCCAGAAACGGATAGGCAGCAATCGTTGCAACCATGCACAAGAGTGTCGCGCCAAGGCTGACCTGCGGGATCATGAACACCGCCAGGAAAAACCGGTACGCCAGCGTCATGGC
>JANMDM010000219.1:0-4394 GCA_031376305.1 Pseudomonadota bacterium
CGCGACGAGATCGAGCTGATCGCGTCCGAAAACATCGTCAGCCGGGCGGTGATGGAAGCGCAAGGCTCGGTGATGACCAACAAATATGCCGAAGGCTATCCGGGCAAGCGCTATTACGGTGGCTGCCAGTTTGTAGATGTGGCGGAAAATCTGGCGATCGGGCGGGCCTGCGAATTGTTTGGCTGCAGCTTTGCCAACGTTCAGCCGAACTCTGGCTCTCAGGCCAATCAGGGGGTGTTTCAGGCGCTGATCAAGCCCGGCGACACCATCCTTGGCATGAACCTCGCCTCGGGCGGGCATCTTACCCATGGCGCGGCGCCCAACCAGTCGGGCAAGTGGTTCAACGCGGTCCAGTACGGGGTGCGCCCACAAGACAGCCGGATTGATTACGATCAGGTGGAAGCGCTGGCGGTTGAACATCAGCCAAAACTGATCATCGCCGGTGGCTCTGCGGTGCCGCGGCAGATCGACTTTGCCCGCTTCCGGGCGATTGCCGACAAGGTCGGGGCTTACCTGATGGTCGACATGGCGCATTTCGCCGGGCTGGTGGCCGGGGGCCAGCACCCGAACCCTTTCCCCTATGCCGATGTGGCGACCACAACGACGCATAAAACCCTGCGCGGGCCGCGCGGCGGCATGATCCTGACCAACAGCGAAGAGATCGCCAAGAAGGTGAACTCGGCGATCTTTCCAGGCATTCAGGGCGGCCCCTTGATGCATGTGATCGCCGCGAAAGCCGTGGCCTTTGGCGAGGCGCTGCGCCCCGACTTCAAGGTGTACGCGAAACAGGTGGTGGTCAATGCCCAGGCGCTGGCGGATGAGCTGATGAAGGGCGGTCTTGCCATCGTGACCGGCGGCACGGATACGCATGTGATGCTGGTCGACCTGCGGCCCAAGGGCGTCAAAGGCAATGCCACCGAAAAGGCCCTGGGGCGCGCCCATATCACCTGCAACAAGAACGGCATCCCGTTTGACCCGGAAAAGCCCACCGTAACCTCGGGTGTGCGGCTTGGCACCCCGGCGGGCACCACCCGCGGCTTTGGCGAGGCGGAATTCCGCCAGATCGGGCGGCTGATCATCGAGGTCGTCGACGGCTTGGCCGCCAACGGCGAAGACGCCAACAGCGCTGTCGAAGCCCGCGTCCGCGCCGAGGTTGCCAAAATCTGTGACAAATTCCCAATCTATCCGGGGCTGTGATCCCCTGAGGTTTGGCAAGGCCCCCGCATCGGCGGGGGCCTTTTCATTTTGAGAGGAAAATCAGGATGCCGCAGGATCCGCAACAAACTTGGACAAAAGACGCGCGTTGGCAGCATCTTCGATCCGCCCGTTCCGCGCTTTCTACGCCGCTTTGCCGGAGGTCAGATAAAGCCGCGCCAGAGCATGACGCTTAGCAGCAATACTGCCGTGACCAGAACAATTGCCGCAATCGTACTCGCCATGCCCCACATCCGCGCCCGCCACCGCGCCCCGGCCCCCAGCGGCTTGAGGTAGCGCACACAGACGTCATAGGCATTGGCGTTCTTCTCAGGGTCAAGATGCATCTGCAAATGCGGAATCTTCGCCTGCTCATTGGCGCGGGCCAGTATTTCGGCCGCCGCGATGACCCTGCGTGGCAAAAGCCCGCCGCCGCGTTTCAGCTTCGCCGTCAAGCCATCGCCCTTGACGCGCAAGCGCGCTTCCATGAGCTCGGCCACACGGTCGGCCATCTGCTGCACACTGATACTCATCTCGCCCCCCGGTTTGCGGCAAGAATAGCGCCCCGCGTCAGGACTGGAAAGCATGACGTGGTCAGGATAGACAAAGCCATGCTGACCAAGATCACCTTTGGCAACGATAGCGCCTTGCCGCCCTTATTGATCGTGCACGGGCTTTTCGGCTCGGCGCGGAACTGGGGGGCGATTGCGCGGCGCATGGCCAGCGACCGGCAGGTGATCAGCGTTGATATGCGCAATCACGGCGACAGTTTCTGGTCCGAAAGCCACAGCTATGCCGACATGGCCCAGGATCTGGCCGAAGTCATCGGGGCCGAAGGCCGGACGATGGATCTGGTTGGCCATTCGATGGGTGGCAAGGCCGCCATGCTGCTGGCGCTGACGCAGGGCAATCTGGTGAACCGGCTGGTGGTGGCCGATATCGCCCCGGTGGCTTACGGACATTCGATGCGCCCACTGGTGGCGGCGATGCAGGGCTTGGATCTGGCGGGCCTGACGGCGCGGAGCGTGGCAGACCAGCGGCTGGCGGCGTCGGTGGCTGATGCGGGCACACGGGCGTTTTTGCTGCAATCCCTGGATCTGAAAGCGGTGCCACCGCGCTGGCGGCTCAATCTGGCGGTACTGGATCGGGCGATGCCGGACATCACCGGCTGGCCGGAGCCCGCGGGCCATTACGACGGGCCGGTGCTGTTCCTGTCGGGGGCAGAGTCAGACTATGTGCGGGCGGAGTATCGGGCCGGGATCAAGCGGCTGTTCCCGGCGGCGCGGATGGCCAAGATACCGGGTGCCGGGCATTGGCTGCATGCTGAAAAGCCGCGCGAGTTCGAGGCGGCGCTGCGCGCCTTCCTGAACTAGCAATCCAGATCAAACCGCGCTTCGCCGGTATCGCCGGGCAGGCCGGTGACCCTGCTGCCGGGGATCGCCCGACAGCCGGTGGCGTCGGCGATGGCGTCGATCATCAGTTGCGGCACCGGGGCACGCTGGGCACGGGTCAGATAGCCAAGGCGGACAACCTCGGCCGCATTCCCCTTCTGGAACACCACGAAATTGATGCCGCCCTTGGTGACCTCATGCCGGGTCGCGCCGAAATAGGGCGGGGCGGGGGAGGCGCCGCAGGCGGTGAGAGTGGCGAGGAGGATGAATACACGCATGAGGCGAATATGCGGGGTTTAGTATCTTTCGGCAAGCAGGAGGTGTTTCACAGTGAAAATTTTTGCAAGCGCTTGTTTTCATTTATATTCGCATTTTTCGTTAAGGATTTCTTCAGGCTTTTTCCGCAAATCCCCTGACGCCGAAGGCCGAAACTTCCCCCCAGCCTTACCGCTCGTCCCGTGCTATCCTTGCTGATACCGACCCCCCGGCCGACCGGCGGCGGGGACATGAAAATCTGTTCAGGGAGACCAGCATGACTATTGCCCGTGTAACCGAAATATCCTCGACCTCGACCAAAAGCTTTGAAGATGCGGTGAACAACGGCATTTCCCGCGCCACCAAAACCCTGCGCGGCGTCTCGGGCGCCTGGGTGAAAGAGCACAAGGTGGCGGTGAAGAACGACAAGATCACCAGCTATCAGGTCAATATGATGGTGACCTTTGTGCTGGAGGATTGAGGCGACGGGCCGGGGGAAATCCCGGCCTTTTTCTGTTCAAGGTGCACCGCAGTCCCGGCCACCGCGCCGGGACCTCTTGGCGTGAGCATGGAGGCTCCGGATCAGGTCCGGGGCTACGTTGGGTGTTGGCGGAAGGGGCACAGCCCGATATTTGGCGGGGGAATCGTGGGCAATGAATGCGCGCCCTGCATTTGGGTGTAGGGTGGGGTTTCACCCCACCATCCGTGGCGTGAGCGGTGGGGTGAAACCCCACCCTACGGCTCGCTGGATGTGTTCGTGACTTTTGCCACAATTCATGTTAACCTTTGTTAATATTCGGTTAACGAGGCTCTCATGCGAACGGCTGTGGCAGTTCTAACACTAGCGCTTGTCTATACGTCTGCGGCGTGGGCAGAGTGCGACCCGAATTATCAGAAGGTGTGCGTCCCAGTTGCAGCTGACGTTGACTGCGCAGGAGGCAAAGGGAACGGGCCGGTTTATGTGACCGGGCCATTTTCCTACGAAGGCAACGATGTTTACGGCCTAGATCGGGAAAAAGACGGTGGAAAAGACGGTGTGGCTTGCGAACCCTACACACCGAAATCTTGAGTGGGATTATCCCCCTTTCGATTCAGGAGATTCATCGACGGTAAGCTTGATGTATTGGGGATGTTGAAATGCTGAAGCTGGCGAAACTCTGCTTCTTGGCTTTGACTTTTCTGGGGACGGCGACAACACTCCTACTTGCGCAAAACACTGATGAAACTACCAACCCGAATGGGATGTGCTGGATTGGTAGCCTGAGGTTTACTCAAGGCGCAACCGCAAGGGCTGCCGATGGCGTGATGATTTGCGCCGCAGAAGGTGCTTGGGCGGAATATAAAGGCGGTTCGGCATTTTGCATACGTGACGGCGAAGTGTTTTCTGTTGGGTCGGTAGAAGCTGTCAGGTCCAATGATGACACAACATTGAAGTGTTTGCCTGATGGGACATGGGAGGAGCGACGGACTGAGTAGAACGCCGCTCCGAATACTCACTGATCCAGGAAACTCCGCAACTTCCTTGACCTCGACGGATGCTTCAGCTTCCGCAGC
>JANMDM010000232.1:0-9230 GCA_031376305.1 Pseudomonadota bacterium
TGATAGGCCTTGATCACCGGGCTTTCGAAGTATTCATCCAGAAAATCCGATATCGACATGGTCCAGAAACGGATCATCTCGTACATCTGCGTTTCCGACAGGCCGAACATCTGCTTGCCCAGAAAGGCCAGCTCTGACAGATCGCGCGGCCGGAAACTTGACGGATCGGGCGGCGTACGCATCAGCATCGGGCGAATGAAGCGGCAATGGCGCAGCACATCACGGGCGTAGCGGTCATAGGCTTCGGCATCGCGGGGCGAATGGCGGGCAAATTCCCGGCGGTTGGCGTCATGGTCGCGGAACATGCCCAGATAGTCGCCGCCCTTGGTAAAGACAGCGCCACCTTCGTAGGGCAGGATTTGCAGCCCGTGTTTTGGCAGCTCAAGATCGCGCATGATTTCGGGCCGGAACAGCGAGCTGACATAGGAACAGTTGGAATAGGTAAAACCGGGGTAAAGCTCGCGGCTGACCGCAGCCCCACCCACCCAGTCGTTCTTTTCGACGACCATCACCTTCAGACCGGCGCGAGCCAGATAGCAGGCGGTGACCAGCCCGTTATGCCCTGCACCCACGATTACGGCATCGTAAATCATGCGCGCTTCGCTTTCTCATCGAAGTATTCCAGCGTCAGATCGACGGCGGTTTCGACGCTTTTCAGCGTGTCCGTCAGGCAGCTTGCGTCCTTGCCATGGGCTTCGCACATGAACCAGGGCTCGCGGCTGTCAGGCTCACAGATCACGCCAAGATCGTGCAAGTAAAACGCCAACTGGTCGTAGAAAGAGTAATCCGATGTCTTCCAGGCACGGTAGTTGTCCGGGGCCTTTTCAGCAAAGAACAGGCCGAACATCGAGGGATGGCCCGTATAGGAATGGGCAATATTGCGTTGATCAAGGATCGTTGAAATCCCGGTTTTCAGTTTCTCGCCATAGGTGGCAATCGTTTC
Organism: Pseudomonadota bacterium; assembly: GCA_031376305.1. Taxonomy (GTDB): domain Bacteria; phylum Pseudomonadota; class Alphaproteobacteria; order Rhodobacterales; family Rhodobacteraceae; genus TMP-24. Next base: position 944 of record JANMDM010000232.1, read on the forward strand.
CAGTGCCGGGGTTTCATCCAGAATGCGCAGGCATTCTTCGGCCGCAGCCAGCGATACCGAATGGGCGGTATAGGTGCCGCCATGGGCCGCGCCGCCGTATTTGAAGGTGCGCATCACCGCTTCCCGGCCGGCGACAATGGCGATCGGATAGCCGTTGGCGACGGCTTTGGCGAAGGTGGTGATGTCCGGAACGACGCCCATGATCCCTTGAATGCCGCCCTTGCCAACGCGGAAACCTGATTTCACCTCGTCGATGATCATCATCACCCCGTATTTGCTGCAAAGCGCGCGGGCGAGTGTCACATATTCCACGCTTGCCATGATCGAGCAGCAATTGCCCTGAATCGGTTCGATCAGCATGGCAGCCATCGTGTGCCCGTATTTTTTGAACACATCCTCCAACCGCTGAAGATTGTTCATCGGCACCAGATGCGCCATTTCCTTCAGGGTTTGCGGAATGCCGCGTGAATAGGCAACCACTTCGGGGTCAGTGTTTGAGCCCGCCTCCCAGTCGTCCACATTTGACATCCACATCGCCGCATCGAAAAGCCCATGATAGCCGCCTTCGACCAGCAGATAGCTGTCACGGCCGGTGTAGGCGCGGGCCAGACGCAGCGCCGCCATCACCGCTTCGGTGCCCGAGTTCGAGAAGCGCACAAGTTCGGCCGCCGGCACCATCTTGGCGATGCGGTCGGCGACGATGAGTTCCCGTTCGGTCGACAGGGCGAATACGCCGCCCACCTCCATGCCTTTTTTCGCGGCGGCGTCGACACGGTCATCGGCATAGCCAAGGATCGCCGGGCCATAACCAAGGCGATAATCGACATAATTGTTGCCGTCGATATCCCAGGTGCGGCCACCCTTGCCATGGCTGACATAGATGGTGCGGTCGTCGCCCCAGTAGCGGAACGTCGACGATACACCCAACGGCAGGCGCTTCACCGCCTTCTGGAACTGGGCATTGGATCTGGAAAGGTCGCGGCCGGGAAGCATGCGCATGAATTGGTCCTGTGAGTTCGTAAGCGGGAACGCGTAACAGCCAACCTCAGGTCAGGCCCCACTCTCTCTGCAAAAGTAAATTCATATTGACTGGTCTGTCAATCAGAATATTGACTGACTATTCAGTAGGAGACATTATCGGTTGAAGATCGTAGGAATTCCCTTATCTATTCCACGCCTTCCCGAACCGACGAAGGTCAGGAGCCAAGATGAACGACCCCATAGTCAAGCCGGTGGCTGATGCGCCCGCTCCGCGAAAACTCAGCCGAGAGTTTCGGCGCCAACAGCTGATAGATTCGACGATCGAAACGATTGCAGCACGTGGTTACGCGCGCACCACCCTTACCGATGTCGCCAATCACGCGGGTTTGTCGCATGGCCTTGTCAACTTTCATTTCCAGACTAAGGAAAAGCTGCTGACCGAAACCCTGCTGTTTTTGGCCGAAGAGTATCGGGCAAACTGGACACGGGCTTTGGCTGCGGCAGACAGCGCCCCCGCTGCACAGCTTGACGCGATGCTGCGGGCTGACTTTAACCCGGCAATCTGCACGCCCGCAAAGCTGTCAGCCTGGTGCGCCTTTTGGGGCGAGGCGCAGTGCCGCCCGCTTTATCAAGAGCATTGCGGATCAAATGACGAAGCCTATTTCACCGCCATCGAAACGATCTGCAAAGATCTGTCAGACGAAGGCCCCTATAGTTATAACCCAAGCCGCGCTGCCCGTGTGCTGCGTGTAACGCTGGAGGGCGTCTGGCTTGACATGATGACAACGAACACCCCCTACAGTCGGGCCGAGGCTCTGGCCACCGTCTATGCCTGTGCAGCGGCCTTCTTCCCCAGGCATTTCACCGGTGAAGGCCTGATGGGGTGACATAGGCAACCCCGGTGCCTTGATCAAAACGCAGGCGCAAATGCCGTTTCATCTGGTCTGAATAGGCGTGGCAAAATCTTCAAAACATGTTCATCCGTCGCATCAGGATTTGCCATCGATCATGTCGCAGCTTGCCATTTCCGCCTTCGCTGCGCGCAACAGCATCCACCAGCACGTTCAGGATCAGGGCCAGTGCCACGGTTGATTCAATAAACAGACCAGACCGCGAGGCTGCGAACATTTTATGATCTGCCAAATCGTGGGCCCAATTACAGAATTCATCGCTGATGACTAATCGCCTTGAAACCGATTTCCTTGGCAATTTCGGCAATCTTCAGCCCCTCATTGGCATAAGGCACGCCGTCGAGGCAGTTGATGAAAGCGTGATCAACGCCATTGTCGCCGGAGAGGAGGTGGCAATGTTCAGGCCGACTGGCCAGGTTTGCACCGATATCGACACGGAGCGGCTGATGAGCATCATGGCGACCTATGGGCGAACCACCGCCAATGCCAGGTAGAACCCCAGGGATAGGCTCTATGCTGCATACCGGCCGGGTGTTTTATCGGACGCGTTCCATCAAGGCGTCCGGCATCTTGCAATCCCGCGCAGCATCCGCGCCGCAGGCGCGGGGCTGAAAGTCCTTGGTCAGGCAGATGCGGACTTCATCAATGCGGCCGGCCTCGCAGGTGACGGTGATCATGTTGCGATCAAGCCTTGCGTCCGCTTCCAAAAAGGCGTCTTCAATAAGGCTGGCAGGCAGTTTTATATTTTTCTGAAGATTGGAAAAATAAGGTGGGATCTTGGTTTTTTCATATACTTGCCGCGCAGCAGCATAGTAATCTTTGGCGGATAAGCCGCTGCATCGCCCGTGTTTCTTCCATTCATGCCAGGCAAGGCCCGATGAGCCGGTAAGGTCGGTCATGGCGGCGGTTTCGGAACGGGTCGGGTCGCGTTCCGGCGTGCGGCAAAAGCTGGGCCAGCCAGATTCGTATTGCGGCCAAAGCCCATGCAGGGTGAAACCATAGGCATGGCGCGCGTCGCATTGATCATCGCCGCGCGCGTCACCGGTCAGTGCGCACCAGGTGGGCGACCAGCCAAGCGACAGGACGTAGTAATCGAAGTCACCCGCCCGCTCGCCGTCGGCGAAAGCTGGAAAGGCCAGAAACAGCCATAGCAGCAGACTACGCATTTTCTCTTTCCTTGACGGTTCGGGGCGACTATATAGCGGCTGAACTTCCCCTAAAACGAGGAAAGGCGGACTTCTGAAGCCCGCAGCCGTTTTCCCGGCACGGGAAAGATTTGTCCAGCCCAACGCCATGGGCACGATGTGAAGGAGTGATCCGATGACGAAACCTTTGATGGCCAAAGCCACTGCCGTCTGGCTTGTCGACAACAGCACGCTGAGCTTCAAGCAGATCGCTGATTTTTGCGGGATGCACGAGCTGGAAGTGCAAGGCATTGCCGACGGCGATGTGGCGCAAGGCGTCAAGGGGTTTGACCCGATCACCAACAACCAGCTTGAGACCGGCGAGATCGACAAGGGTCAAAAAGACCCAGGCTACAGGCTGAAACTGAAATTCATCGCCTCGGCGATGGGCGAGGAAAAGCGCCGGGGGCCGCGCTACACGCCTTTGTCCAAACGCCAGGACCGCCCGGCCTCGATTCTGTGGCTGGTCAAGTTCCACCCCGAGTTGGCGGACGCGCAGATTGGCAAGCTGGTGGGCACGACGAAGCCGACCATCGCCTCGATCCGCGAACGCACGCATTGGAACATCAGCAATATCACGCCGATTGATCCGGTAGCACTTGGTTTGTGCCGCCAGACAGAATTGGATGCTGCGGTCCAGAAAGCGGCAAGGAAGAAGGCGGCTGAAGGCGTGGTAATGACCGATGACGAGCGGCGCAAGCTGGTGTCAACCGAGCAGTCCCTGGGCATGTCAACCGAGCCGCGCATGTCTGATGCAACTGCCGATCTGCAAAGCTTCACCCTGTCGAAGCCCGAGGTCGAGGAAAAGTCGGCGAAGGATTACTCCGACGCCGAGAGCTTCTTCAACCTGCCCGAAGAGGATGAGGACGACGAGGATGAAGACGATCACAAGTAAGCCTGCGGGCTGATTCGCGTGGCGAAGCCCCGGTCCTGTGCCGGGGCTTTTGCGTTTCAGAAGGTTTTGCGCGCCTTCAGGGCCGCCTGAATGGTGCCGTCATCAAGATAGTCCAATTCGCCACCAATGGGCACACCTTGCGCGAGTGAAGTAAGCGATATGCCCGTGCCTTCCAGCATTTCCGCGATGTAATGGGCGGTGGTCTGGCCATCGACAGTGGCGTTCAGCGCCAGGATAACTTCGGTGATGTTTTCGTCCTGAAGGCGCGTCAGCAGTTTAGGGATCCGCAGCTCGTCAGGGCCAATGGCGTCAAGCGCCGACAAGGTGCCGCCCAAAACGTGATAGCGGCCTTTGAAAGCATGCCCGCGTTCCATCGCCCAAAGATCGGCCACATCTTCGACCACGCAGATCTCGCCGGTGGCGCGGCGGTCGTCGCGGCAGATGTCGCAGATATCCGCCGTGCCGATATTGCCGCAGGTGGCACATTCACGGACAGTGGCGGCAACGGTGGCCAAGGCTTGCGCCAAGGGGGCCATAACCTGTCCGCGCTTCTTGATCAGATGCAGCACGGCACGGCGGGCCGAGCGGGGGCCAAGGCCCGGCAGGCGGGCCATCAGCTCGATCAGGGCCTCAATATCGCGGGTGGTGTCGGTCATTTGGGTCCGGGGCAATACATGGTCAGAACGGCAGTTTCATATCGGCGGGCAGACCCATCGACGCGGTCAGTTGCCCCATTTCCGCCTGCATCCGGTCGGCGGCTTTTTTCTGGGCATCCTTGATGGCAGCCAGAATCAGGTCTTCGACCACTTCCTTGTCTTCGGCCTTGAAGATCGACGGGTCGATCGACAGCGCCTTCAATTCGCCCTTGGCGGTGCAGGTGGCGGTGACCAGCCCGGCACCGCTTTCGCCGGTCACATTGATGCGGTGCAGTTCCTCGGTCAGAGCGGCCATCTTGCCCTGCATTTCTTGCGCAGCTTTCATCATCTTGGCCATATCGCCAAGGCCGCCCAGCCCGCCCAAACCCTTCAGCATCTTCGTCTCCTTAGCTGTCCTCGAAAGGATCCCATTCATCCTCGACCTCAGGCAGGGCGGTGACTGCCGCCGCAGCGCGGGTGTCTTCGGGGGTTCTGATAGCGGTGATTTTAGCCGTGGGAAAGGCCGCAAAAACCGCCTGCACCAGCGGGTTGTGCATCGCTTCCGCCGTGGCCGTAAGATGATCGGCATCGCGCAGTTCAGCAAGGGTTTGCCCGCCGCCTTCGGAGACGACCGAAACCCCCCAACGGGTGCCGGTCCAGGTTTGCAGGCGCTGTGACAGCGTCGCTGCCAGATCGCGGGGGGCGGCGGCTGTGGGTTCAAACTCGATCCGGCCGGGCGCGTAATGGACAAGGCGCAGGTTGTTTTCGACCTCGACCAGCAGCTTCACGTCGCGGTTGGCGCGGATCAGCTCGACGACAGCGGGGAAGGTGGCGTAGCGGGCAAGCGCGGTTTGCGGGGCGAGTGCCAGGGCTGTAGCCGCGCCCGAGCCGGTGGCAGAGGCCGATGCGCGTGGCGCGGACCGGGTCATGCTGGCTGTCGGGCCAGAGTTTTGATGGGCGCCGGTTTGCGCAGCCGGGGCCGATGGGCCGGGGCCTTCGGCAAGGCGGCGCAGCAGTTGTTCGGGGTCGGGCAGATCGGCGATGTGGGTCAGGCGGATCACTGCCATTTCGGCGGCCATCATCGCATTTGGGGCAATCGCCACTTCCTCGATAGACTTCAGCAGCATTTGCCACATGCGGGTCAGGGCGCGCATTGGCAGTGCGCCCGCCATCATCAGACCGCGGGTGCGCTCGTCAGGGGGCACGGTCGGGTCGTCGGCCGCCTCGGGGGTGATCTTGATCACCGAAATCCAATGGGTCACTTCGGCCAGATCGCGCAACACTGCCATCGGGTCGGCGCCGTCAGCATATTGGGCGGAAAGCTCTGACAGAGCCGGTGCCGCCTGCCCCTTCAGGATCATGTCGAACAGATCCAGCACCCGGCCCCGATCAGCCAGACCCAGCATGGCGCGGACCTGATCGGCGCTGGTTTCGCCTGCCCCATGCGAGATTGCCTGATCCAGAAGCGAGGTGGCGTCGCGGGCCGAGCCTTCGGCGGCGCGGGTGATCAGCGCCAGCGCGTCATCGGTAATGGCGGCATTTTCGGCGGTGGCGATCTTGCGCAGAAGGGTCAGCATCACCTCGGGCTCAATCCGGCGCAGATCGAAGCGTTGGCAACGCGACAGCACCGTGACCGGGACTTTGCGGATTTCAGTGGTGGCCATGATGAATTTCGTATGACCGCGCGGTTCTTCAAGCGTCTTAAGCATTGCGTTGAAGGCGCTGACAGACAGCATGTGAACTTCGTCAATAATGAAAATCTTGTAGCGGCCAATCATTGGCCGCCCTTCGGCCATGCGGTTGATTTCCCGCATTGCATCGACGCCGGTAGACGAAGCGGCGTCAATTTCCAACACGTCCAGAAACCGGCCCTCCATGATCCGCTGGCAAGGCTCGCAAACGCCGCAAGGATCTGTTGTTGGCCCGCCTTTACCGTCCGGCCCAACACAGTTCAGGCCTTTGGCGATAATCCGCGCGGTGGTGGTTTTGCCGGTGCCCCGTATGCCCGTCAGAATAAAAGCGTGTGCGATGCGGTCGGACGCAAAGGCGTTTCTGAGCGTGCGCACCATCGCCTCCTGCCCGACCAGATCGGCAAAGGTTTCCGGACGGTATTTGCGGGCAAGAACCTGATAGACAGGCTCGGGCGTGTTAGACATGGGTGCCTCTGGGGTAAGTCCCGGATTCTCGTCGGGGCAATGTAATCGGGGTGGCGGGCGGCGTAAACCGCCCCTGCCCTTTTTCGATGTCTCAGTCGTCTTGCAGGCGTTGTTTCGCGTGTTTGAGTTGGCGGGGGATCTTGCCGGTGGCGCGGGACTTGTGGCGCAGCACCGCCATTGCGGCGGAATTCGACTTGTCTTCGACCCTGAGTTTGCGCCAGCGGGTCAGGCGGGCAGGGTCAAGTGCTTTGCTGGCAATTGCTGCCTGCACCGCACAACCGGGTTCGGTGCCGTGGTGGCAGTTGGTGAAGCGGCAGATCAGCGCCAGATCGACGATATCGGCAAATGCCGTGTCGATGCCAAGGGCGGTCTCAGACAGCCTGAGTTCGCGCATACCCGGCGTGTCGATCAGCCAGCCGCCGCCGGGCAAAGCATGCAATTCGCGGGCGGTGGTGGTGTGGCGGCCTTTGGCGTCTGCCGCACGGATATCGCCGATGGCGATGTTCAGTCCGGTCAAGGCTTTGACCAATGTTGATTTGCCAACCCCCGAGGTGCCAAGGAAAGCCACGGTCTGGCCTTTGAAGCACCATTGGCGCAAAGCATCGACAGCGGCAGCGTCTTTGGCGTTCAGGACCAGTGTTGGGGCCAGCGGGGCGATGGCGCGCACCCGCGCCACATAGGCGTCGGGGTCATCGCAGGTATCGGCCTTGGTCAGCACCACAACAGGCGGGATGCCGCCGGAATGGGCCAGCGCCAGAAACCGTTCCAGCCGCGCCTCGTTGAATTCGGCGTTGCAGGAGGTGACCAGAAACACCGTATCGACATTGGCGACGATCAGTTGTTCTTGCGACGCCTCGCCTGCTGCGCGGCGGGATATACGGCTTTTGCGGTCCAAAAGCCGGGACACGCGGTTGATCGCGGGATCGGCCAGAACCCAGTCACCCACTGCGACGGCCCCTGCAGAAAGATCGGGCGGCAGGCTTAACATCTGGCTGCCCGCCACGGTCAGAACCGACAAGCGGTCGCGGTGGACGGCCGCGACACGCGCCGGGATCAGTGTGGCTGTTTCATCGGGCGTGAGTTGGCGCAGCAGGTCAGCCGACCACCCAAGGTCAGCAAGTGTATAGGGGGAAGGGTGCAATCGGGTGCCCTCGTTTCAAACTGAGACAGGCGCCCGGAAGCGGAGGCTTCGGGCGGCGGCTGTCAGCATGGGTGGGGCATTCGGATAAGGTTCAGCGACGCCCGGCCCGGAGGAATACAGATCTGTCCATCTTCATCTCCTTGACCGGGTTGCGATGCCCAGAGCGGTCTGGGTGAGAGGCTGACAACGACCCAAGCCGGGCTCGTTACGGCTGCTTCCTTCCGGACCTGACCGGGTTGGCGAGGTGCTTATCCGCGCCAACCTCTCAGGGCTTGTTATAGTGCTGAAGGCAAGATTCGCAAGCGGCGTGGTGGGAGCCGCCGGGGCCAGGAGTGGCAGGGTCAGATAAGCCCGGCCATCCGCGCGCCGGTCATCAGGTCGGGC
>JANMDM010000244.1:0-2185 GCA_031376305.1 Pseudomonadota bacterium
CCAAGGGGCGGTTTCACGGGGCCCGCGTTGCAGACAGCGTTAGCAATTGGTAAAGCAGTTCCCAGCCACGATCATGCGTTCGAGCTGTTTTTCGGTGTGTGGCGTTGTTGCGTTCATTGTGGTGCAGTAGTCGTTGGCGGCAGGGGTAGCGGTTGCGCAGCTCGCGAGAAAATTTACATCTTCGGTAATCGGACGGGTCAGCATTTTGTCGGTGCCGCATGCGCAGATTTTCGGCGCGCAGGGAGCGTGATTTGGATTGCGAACGGCAGATGAAGGCGTTTTTGGGGATCACCGGCGTGTATCTTCTGATTGCGCTGATGATTGATTTTTCTGTGCAGGGTGATTTTGCGGGGGTCCTTTCCAGAGCGGCCATGGTTGTCGTGGATTTCAGTCAAGTTCTTGCGGTTTCGCTTTCCTGGGCCATTCCGGTATTGGCGGTCTTGTTCTTCAGGCCCGACAGGACCGAGTTCCGGCAGCGGTTCATTGCCGTCCTCTATGCCTATGCGGGGTGCATCCTTCTTCAAACTGGCTTTTTCTTCATAAAACACGCCATCCCAAGCGTCGTTCCCTTTTACGCTGACCCGGCGTTGGCCGGGTTTGATCAGTGGCTGCACGGCGGGACAGACCCCTGGATCATTGCGCATCGCTGGGCTGCCAACATCAACATAGGCCCGCTTTTGCCATTCTATACTGACATCTGGGCGCTGCCGGCCACGGCGCTGCCAATCTTCTTGACGCTGCTGGATAGCGATCCGGGGCGGCGCGAAAGGTTCCTGGCGCTGTATCTGGGGGTTTGGATCCTCTTGGGCAATATTTTTGCCATGGCGGCATCATCGGTGGGTCCGGTTTTTTACGACGCGTTGTTGGGCGGTGATCGGTTTTATGCACTGGGCGAAGCGTTACGTCTGGGCCCGGTGGAAGGGTCGATGGTGGGCCGCGTTCAGAAATATCTGTGGCAAGGCTACAGTACCGGCAGCTTTGACACCGGGGTTGCGATTTCGGCGTTTCCCAGTGTCCATGTCGCTTTGATCACGGTGATCGGCCTTTACCTTGCTGAGCGGCGCCGGTTGCTGGCACCGCTTGGCTTGGCGCTGGTGGCTGTGTTCCAGTTTCTGTCGGTCTATACCGGCTATCACTATGCAATTGACGGCTACGTCTCGATTATCGCGGTTTGTGGCGGGTGGGTGTTTTTGCGCCGCTTTTCGACCAATACCGTCGCCCTTGATCAAGGCAGAGAGGGCGGGTTGCCTCATTCCAACGGGTAAGCTAATTGCGTCAATCCAGCGACTAAGCTAACGATCTTGCGGAGTCGAATGATGGGGCCGCACGGCGATAAGGACGGAGTGAGCATGACCGATGTGACGCGCGAAGCGATGGAATATGATGTGGTGATCGTCGGTGCGGGGCCTGCGGGTCTGTCTGCTGCGATCCGCCTGAAGCAGCTTGACGCCGACCTGACTGTCGTCGTGCTGGAAAAGGGCTCCGAGGTTGGCGCGCATATTCTGTCGGGTGCGGTGCTGGACCCCTGCGGGCTGGATGCGTTGCTGCCCGATTGGCGCAACATGGGCGCGCCGATCAAGACCGCGGTGACGACCGACAACTTCTATGTGCTGGGCGAGGCCGGGAAGGTGCGAATCCCGAACTGGCCGATGCCGCCGCTGATGTCGAACCATGGCAACTACATCGTGTCGATGGCCAATGTCTGCCGCTGGATGGCGACGGTCGCCGAAGGGCTGGGAGTCGAGATTTTTCCGGGCATGGCGGCGTCGGAACTGGTGTATGGCGACAAGGGCGAAGTCAAAGGCGTGGTCGCGGGCGAGTTTGGCAAGAACTCTGACGGCACGGTCGGCGACGGATATGAGCCGGGGATGGAGCTGCACGGCAAGTATGTCTTTCTGTCGGAAGGGGTGCGTGGGTCACTGGCCAAGGAAGTGATGGCGAAATACGATCTCTCCAAAGGCCATTCGCCGCAGAAATTCGGGCTGGGCATGAAGGAAATCTGGCAGATTGATCCCGAAAAGCACCGGCTTGGCACCGTCACCCACACCATGGGCTGGCCTGTGGGCGGCAATGCGGGCGGCGGTTCCTTCATCTATCATCTTGAGGACAATCAGGTCTATGTGGGCTTCGTCGTCCACCTGAACTACAAGAACCCGCATCTTTATCCTTATATGGAGTTTCAGCG
>JANMDM010000288.1:0-2536 GCA_031376305.1 Pseudomonadota bacterium
ATGACGCTGATGCCGCCCTCGCCCAGGCAGCACGCCAGCCAGCGCCCATCTTTGCACCAGGACAGACTGTCGGGGGCCGTTAGCATCGGAGTGAACAACGGGCCGTCATCAAGCGCCGCGAGTGCCCAACGCGATACGCCACCCGCATGCGCTGCCGCCAGAGTCAGACCGTCAGGCGAAAAGGCCAGCGCTGTTACGGCACCGGCAGCTTGCAGGGTGGTGCCGGTTTTTGCCGACGAGATCTGAATATCGGGGCCGCTGGCAAGGGCGACAGATTCGCCATCCGGTGTTGTGGCAAGCGCCGAAATCGGCGATGCGGCTTTCGTCGGCAAATGCACGGCGATGCCGCCGGGGGTCAAAGTGTTGATCCGCCCGGTATCCTTGCCAAAAGCGAAGTTCACCGGCCCGTGCGGCACAACGGTTGTGGTGCGCCCCTCGGTGAATTCGGCGACCTTGGGTGCGGGATAGGGCTTGTCGCGCGGGGCAATGGTCAGGCGTGCGGTATCGACCGCCCGCCGGACCCGGCTGTTTGGCGTCGATTTATCGGCGGTCGCCACCAAATGGATGGAGCCATCGGCGCAGGCAAAAGCCACAGCGCTGCCCGCGGCGTTAAACACGACTTGCTGCGCCGCTGACGGAAGCGTCCATTCACGGGCAATCAGGTCGAAAAGTTGCAGGTGCGCGCGTTCGTCTTTCATATTCATTCCCTCAGCCCTGACAAAATTCTAGGCCCGACAAAGCTCTGGACCCGACAAACTCTAGGCCTGACAAACTCTAGGCCTGACAAAGCTTTGCGATATCCGCGTCGATCTTTGCCATAACCTCCTCCATGCGCTGAATTTCCTGTTCGGTTTCGGTCAGGGCCAGCCTGACGACCTCTTCCTGGGCATAAAGTGCATCAAGCGCCTGCTGGTCGTGGTCGGCATCTGCGCCTTCGGCCAGATCGCGTTCGGCGCACATCACTTCTATCTCTTTGCCGGCCACCCGCTGACGACGGCTCAGCAGTTTCGAGGTTTCCTGGCTGATCAAAATCACCATGGCGACCCGCATTTTTTGCAGATCGGCCATCCGGGCAGATATGTCAGCAGCATCAACCACCCCGCGCACTCCCTGGACGGGCAAGGGTCAAATCCTGCCCACGCCCGCATGATCGCAGTCTAAGCGCAGTTGCGATATTTCCCGAAAAATCCGGCGCCGTAATGTTCCGTTACAGCTGCGTAACGCGCCGTTACAGGAAATTTAGGGCTAGGTTTCACTGAAATCCCGGACCTACGATCCCTCATCGAACAAGAGAAAACCGCCGTGCAAAATGCATCGTGGTTCAAGAACGAAGGAAGGGAGGCCTGCGTTGCGATTGAAGTTCACACCATGTGATTTCTACACAGCGTCCTGGATGCCCGTCTCTGACCTTTGCCGACGTATGGGGGGACACCCCCGCTGCCCACATCACATTCATCATGAAAGGTGAGCAAGAATGTCGACTTTGACGCTGAACAAGATCACGTCGCAAAAAGGCATTTCGGTTGCCGATGCGACGAAGAAAATTTCGGACCTCGGGTGGAACCCATCCTATGTCCAGGAAGCGATGACCTATCCTTCCGACTACAAGATCACCAAAGCGCCGCGCGATCCGATGAAGCAGGTGCTGCGGTCCTACTTCTCGATGCAGGAAGAAAAAGACAACCGGGTTTACGGTGCGCTGGATGCCGCTCTGCGGGGCGACATGTTCCGCAATGTGGAACCGCGCTGGGTCGAATGGATGAAGCTGTTCCTGGCGATCATCCCGTTCCCGGAGATTTCGGCGGCCCGCTCGATGGCGATGGTCAGCCGTCTGGCACCGGGCGAGGATCTGCGCACCGGTTTCACCATGCAGATGGTCGATGAATTCCGCCACTCCACGATTCAGATGAACCTGAAGAAGTGGTACATGGAAAACTACATCGACCCGGCCGGCTTTGACATCACCGAAGAAGCCTTTGGCAAGTGCTATGCCACCACCATCGGGCGCCAGTTCGGCGAAGGCTTCCTCACCGGTGATGCGATGACGGCGGCCTGCATGTATCTGACCGTCGTGGCCGAAACCGCGTTCACCAACACGCTGTTCGTGGCCATGCCGTCCGAAGCCGCCCGCAATGGCGATTATGCTTTGCCCACGGTGTTCCTGTCGGTGCAGTCGGACGAATCCCGCCACATCGGCAACGGCCATTCGCTGATGATGGCGGCGTTGAAAGAGCCGGAAAACCACCTGCTCATTGAGCGTGACATGAAATATGCCTTCTGGCAGAACCATGCCATCGTTGACGCAGCCATCGGCACGTTCATCGAATACGGCACCACCGACCGCGACAAGAACAAGGAAAGCTATGCCGAGATGTGGCATCGCTGGGTTTATGAGGATTACTACCGCACCTACATGCTGCCGATGGAAAAATACGGCATCAAGATCCACCATGATGACGTGACCCTGGCTTGGGAGCGGATCACCAAAAAGAACTATGTCCACAAGGTCGGGCAATTCTTTGCGGTCGGCTGGCCA
>JANMDM010000300.1:0-6287 GCA_031376305.1 Pseudomonadota bacterium
GGGCCGCTATCAGGGCATGGCACTGGAAGTGCTGGGCGTCGATGAGATCAGGTCGAAGTATCCCTTCCTTGAAACCCACGGGCTGGAAGGCGCGCTTTACGATCCCGCCGATGGCGATATTGATCCCGCGCAGTTGACCCAAGCCTTGGCAAAGGGCGCCCGCGATCTGGGGGCAACGATCCTGCGCTTTACCCCCGCCACCGGCGTCAGCCGCGACGGAGACGATTGGATCGTCCATACCGAAAAGGGCGATATCCGTTGCGAGATTGTGGTGAACGCCGCAGGTTATTATGCGCAACAGGTGGGCGAGTGGTTCAAACCTTACGGTGGCCGCACCGTGCCGATGATGGTGATGAGTCATCAATATCTGTTGTCTGAACCCGTCGCCGAGATCGAGGCATGGTCAAAAGAAGTCGGCCACAAGCTGCCGCTGCTGCGCGATGTGGACAGCTCTTATTACCTGCGGCAGGAAAAGACCGGCTTCAACCTTGGTCCCTATGAGCGGAACTGCAAGGCGCATTGGGTCGATCCGTCCGACCCGTTCCCCGAAGATTTCAGCTTCCAGCTGTTCCCCGACGATCTGGATCGTCTGGAATGGTATATCGAAGATGCGATGGCCCGTGTGCCGCTGCTGGGCACCGCCGGAATTTCCAAGGTCATCAACGGCCCGATCCCCTATGCGCCCGATGGCAACCCGCTGATCGGCCCGATGCCGGGTGTGCCCAATGCGTTTGAAGCTTGCGTGTTCACGTTCGGAATTGCTCAGGCCGGGGGGGCTGGCAAAGTGCTGGCCGAATGGGTGACCCAAGGGGCGACGGAATGGGACATGTGGTCCTGCGATCCGCGCCGCTTCACCGCCTATACCGACAACGAGTACTGCGTCGAGAAGGGCAAGGAAATTTATGGCCACGAATATGCCATGCACTTCCCCTGGCACCGTTGGCCCGCGGGCGCTGACCGCCGCCTGTCGCGGGTACATGATAAGGTCAAGGCGCTGGGCGGCCAGTTTGGCGCCTATAACGGCTGGGAACGGGCCAATTGGTTTGCCAAGTCAGGCGACGACACATCCGAAGAAGCCACGCAAACCTGGGGCCGCAAAGGCCCATGGGAGGCGCGCATCCGCGAAGAATGCGAAGCCGTCCGCGACGCGGTAGGCGTGCTGAACCTGCCGGGCTTTTCGCGCTTTGAACTCTCGGGGGCTGGGGCAGGCGATTGGCTGCGCGGATTGACCTCGGGCGGGCTGCCGAAAGCGGGCAAAATGTCTCTCGCTTATTTCCCCGACCCGCGCGGGCGGATCCTGACCGAGATGTCGGTGCTGAACTACGGTGATGACCGCTTCACGCTGATCACCGCCTCGGTCGCGCAGTGGCACGATTTCGAATGGCTGAAAAAGCATCTGACACCGGGGCTGACGTTGGAAGACCGCTCGGGCCAGAACGACACGCTGATCGTCTCGGGCCCGAAGTCGCGGGATCTATTTGCCGCTATTACCGACGCTGATCTGAGCTTGCCGTGGCTGTCGCATCAGATGGCATCGGTGGCGGGCAAGACCTGCCAGTTGATGCGCGTCAGCTTCGCGGGTGAGCTGGGCTGGGAAGTCCACGCCGCGAATGCCGACATGCCCGCGGTCTATGCGGCGGTGCTGGCGGCTGGGGCCAAACCCTTCGGCATGTGGGCGCTGAACAGTTTGCGCGTTGAAAAAGGCTACCGGGCCTGGAAGGGCGATCTTTCCACCGACTATAGCCTTCTGGAAGGCGGGCTTGAGCGCTTTGTCAAATTCGACAAGCCGCAGGATTTTATCGGCAAGGCCGCCCTGCAGGCTGAACACCAGCGCGGCGTGAAAAAGCGCTTTGTCACCCTTCTGGTCGATGCGGGCGATTGCGACGCGCCCTATATGTCAACGCTGTGGCATGACGACAAAGTGGTGGGCGAAACCACCAGCGGCGCCTGGGGCTACCGGGTGAACGCCTCGGTGGCGCTGGGGATGCTGCGCGCCGATCTGGCGGTGCCGGGAACGGTGCTTGAGGTGGAAATCTACGGCGAGCGTCACCGCGCGGTGGTGCAGCCGGACGCGCCGCTGTGGGACGCGGCGAACGCGCGGATCCGGGCATGACCGTGCCCGCATACATGAGCGGCATGCTGTTGACAGCACATGGCGGGCCCGAGGTGCTGACATGGTCGGACCGCATTCCGGTGCCAAAACCCGGGCCGGGCGAAGTGCTGGTGCAAGTGCTGGCTGCCGGGGTTAACGCGACTGATATCAACACCCGCGTCGGCTGGTATGCAAAAAGCCATGCGCCAGAGGCTGGTGGCTGGGCCGGGGTGATCCAGTTTCCGCGCATTCAGGGGTCGGACATGTGTGGCCGGGTCGTGGCGTTAGGGGCCGGAGTTGAAGATGTAAAGATTGGTGCGCGGGTGATTTGCCCGACCAATCAGGCCGAACCGAACGACGAGAACCCTTTGGCTTTCCGTGCCATCGGATCTGAATATGACGGGGCCTTTGCCGAGTTTTGCTGCGTTCCGGCCCGCCATCTGCATGACGTCAGCGCCTCGGTGCTGACCGATATCGAAATCGGCGCAATGCCTTGCGCCTACGGCACGGCGCATAATCTTTTGTCGCGGTCTGGGGTGAAGGTGGGGGAAAAGGTTCTGATCACCGGCGCTTCCGGCGGGGTCGGTTACGCCGCCGTGCAGTTGGCGCTGTTGCGTGGCGCCCGTGTTACCGGCCAGTCCTCGCCCGCCAAGGCAGGCGTGCTGCGCGACGCCGGTGCCAAGGTCATCGACCGTGACGACGAGCCGGAACCGCGCAGTTTCAACGTGGTGATTGATGTCGTCGGCGGCGCTCATTGGCAACAGCGGCTTGACGCGCTGCGCCCCGGTGGCCGCTATGCGGTATCGGGCGCCATTGCCGGTCCGATGGTGGCGGGTGATCTGCGCAGCGTCTACCTCAACGACCTGACGCTGTTCGGCTGCACCCACCAGTCACGCGAAGTTTTCGCCGGGTTGGTGACGATCATCAACACCGGCAGGCTTAGGCCGCTGGTATCGAAAACCTATGATTTGCGTGACATCGCAAAGGCGCAGGAAGATCTTCAGGCAGGGCGCTATCCTGGTAAGCTTGTGCTTGTCCCAACCAAAAGAGAAACCCATGACTGAGCTTCCCAAGCATGCCCGCGTTGTTATCATCGGCGGCGGTATTTCCGGCTGTTCGGTGGCCTACCATCTGGCAAAGCTGGGTTGGACAGACATTGTCTTGCTGGAGCGCAAGCAACTGACCTGCGGCACCACCTGGCATGCGGCGGGCCTGATCGGGCAGCTTCGCGGCAGCATGAACATGACGCGGTTGGCGAAATATTCGGCGGATCTATACGTCAAGCTTGAGGCGGAAACCGGGGTCGCCACCGGCATGCGGCAGGTGGGCTCGATCTCGGTGGCGTTGACCGCGGCCCGGCACGAGGAGCTATTGCGTCAGGCGACCACGGCACGGGCTTTTGACATTGATGTGCAAGAAATCAGTCCTTCGGACGTCAAGGCGATGTACCCTCACCTGAACGTGTCAGACGTGGTGGGGGCAGTGCATTTGCCCTTGGACGGTCAGTGCGATCCGGCCAATATCGCGATGGCTTTGGCCAAAGGTGCGCGGATGCGGGGGGCCAGGATCATCGAGGGCGTCAAGGTTCTGCGGGTGCTGGACAATGGCGAAAAGGTCACCGGGGTCGAATGGGAACAGGGCGGCGAACGCGGCACGATGGCCGCCGATATGGTCGTCAACTGTGGCGGCATGTGGGGCCGCGATCTGGCCGAACTATCCGGCGTCACCCTGCCGCTTCATGCCTGCGAGCATTTCTATCTGGTGACCGAGCCGATCGAAGGGCTGTCGCGCCTGCCGGTGCTGCGGGTGCCCGATGAATGCGCCTATTACAAGGAAGACGCGGGCAAGATGATGTTGGGGGCGTTCGAGCCGAAGGCCAAGCCCTGGGGCATGGACGGCATTTCCGAAGATTTCTGCTTTGACAGCCTGCCCGAGGATTTCGATCATTTCGAGCCGATCCTTGGTATGGCGATGAACCGCATGCCGATGTTTGAATCGGCCGGCATCCACACGTTCTTCAACGGACCGGAAAGCTTTACCCCCGACGATCGTTATTATCTGGGCGAGGCGCCGAAGCTGAAGGGCTATTGGGTTGCCGCCGGGTATAACTCGGTCGGTATCGCTGGCTCCGGCGGGGCGGGTATGGCGCTGGCGCAGTGGATGAATGACGGCGAGCCGCCGTTTGATCTGTGGGAAGTGGATATCCGTCGCGCCCAGCCTTTCCAGAAAAACCGCCGCTACCTGAAAGAGCGGGTCACCGAAACGCTGGGCCTGCTCTATGCTGACCATTTCCCCTATCGCCAGCCGGTCACCTCGCGCGGGGTGCGCCGCTCGCCCCTGCACGACCATCTGAGATCGCGCGGCGCGGTCTTTGGCGAGATGGCGGGATGGGAACGGGCGAACTGGTTCGCGCGTCCGGGGCAGAAGGCCGAATACGAATATTCCTGGCACCGGCAGAACTGGTGGGACAACCAGCGCGAAGAACATCTGGCCGTCAGGAATAGTGTCGGTTTCTTCGATATGACCTCGTTCGGAAAAATCCGGATCGAGGGGCGTGATGCGCTGGCCTTCTTGCAAAAGCTTTGCGGGGCGGATGTGGATGTGGCGGTGGGCCGGATCGTCTATACCCAGATGCTGAACAATCGCGGCGGCATCGAATGCGATCTGACGGTGACGCGGCTGTCGGAAACCGCTTACCTGCTGGTGGTGCCGGGGGCGACCTTGCAACGCGATCTTGCCTGGCTGCGCCGCCATCTGGGCGATGCGTTTGCGGTCATCACCGATATGACGGCTGCGGAATCGGTGCTGTGCATCATGGGGCCGAAAGCCCGCGATCTGATGCGGGCCGTTAGCCCGGACGACTTCTCGAACGCCGCATTCCCCTATGCGTCGTCGCGGGAAATCGAGATCGGCATGGGTCTGGCCCGTGCGCACCGGGTGACCTATGTGGGCGAGCTGGGCTGGGAGCTTTACGTCTCGGCCGACCAGACCGCGCATGTGTTTGAGGCGCTGGAGGATGCGGGGGCCGATCTGGGGTTGAAGCTCTGCGGGCTGCATACGCTGGACAGCTGCCGCATCGAAAAGGGCTTCCGTCACTTTGGCCATGACATCACCGACGAGGATCATGTGCTGGAAGCCGGGCTTGGCTTTGCGGTCAAGACCGACAAGGGTGATTTCATCGGCCGCGAGGCGGTGCTGAAGAAGAAGGAAGCCGGGCTGAAGCGGCGCATGGTTCAGTTCAAGCTGAAAGATCCGCTGCCGTCATTGTTTCATAACGAGGCAGTGGTGCGCGATGGTAAGATCGTGTCGATCGTGACCTCGGGCAACTATGGCCACCATTTGGGTGGGGCGATCGGCATGGGCTATGTGCCTTGCGAAGGTCAGTCGGCCGAAGAGGTGCTGGCCTCGCATTACGAGATCGAAATAGCTGGCCAGCGGGTTCCGGCGGAAGCCAGTCTGAAGCCGATGTATGACCCGAAGGCGGAACGCGTGAAAATGTAGGACCCGCCGGGGCTCTGCCCCGGACCCCGGGATATTTGGACGAAGATGAAAGCTGCTGGCTTTCAGGGAAGGGCGAGAAGATGGATGAGGTTATGACAGGCGAAGTGAAGCGTGGCGGGCGGTCTGGTGGGCGCGCTTCGCGTGTGGCGGCGCGGTCGGCACCTTTGCCCGATAACATGCGCCCGATCCGCGCCGGGATGCCGGGTGGGCAGTATAAACCCCTGACCGAGGCCGGGATTGCGCGGATCCATCAGGCCGCCCTTGAGGCGCTTGAGGTCATTGGCCTGAGCCAGGCACCGGCGTCCGGGGTTGAAATCCTGACCGGCGCGGGCGCGATCCAGGGTGATGACGGGCGCATCCGGTTTCCGCGAGCGCTGGTCGAGGACATGCTGGCAGTGGCGGGGCGCGATATCACACTGTTCGGGCGCGAGGAAAAGCACGACCTGCATCTGAGCGGCACCAATGTGCATTTCGGCACCGCCGGGGCGGCCGTGCATATCGTCGATCTGGAGCGCAACGTGTATCGCGATACCACCGCGCAGGATCTGTATAACGCCGCGCGGATCACCCACAACCTTGACAACGTACACTTCTTCCAGAGGGCGATGGTCTGCCGCGATGTGCTTGATAACTACGACATGGATATCAACACGCTTTACGCCTGCCTTTCGGGCACCACCAAACATGTGGGCAC
>JANMDM010000242.1:0-3981 GCA_031376305.1 Pseudomonadota bacterium
GGCGCGTATTCTGCGCCAGCATACGCGCATCAGCTATCCGTGAGCGGGCGCAGTTTTGATATAGCAGCCATACTGACCATTTTGGAGCATTGAGATGAAAGCAACCCTTGCCGCCATTCTGTTTCTTGCTGCATCCCCCGCCCTTGCCGCCGGAAAATTCACCGTCCCCAAAGGCTGCACCGCCTATGTGACGGTCCAGCATTCCAACTGTCAGGTCTCATATCACTACACCTGTGAGGCAGACCCCAAGGGCGATCAATGGTCGGTCTATGCCGGACCGGAAGGGCCTTATTACATGTCGCGCATCGACACGGAGACGCGCTGGGTCGAAAGCTTTGATCTGATCACCGGGGACAGTGACCGGATCGGGGCCGAGACAAACCCGGCCTCGTTCACGCGGCTTTTGCAAACCGACCGGGATGATTTCGACTTCACCACCGAAAGCAGCACCGGCGAGGTGCGCCGCTATAAAGGCTATGACAAGCTGGCCGGTGGCCGGGTCACCATTGACGGTATCGAGTTGGAGCGAACGGAGTTTGATCTGTCGACCTATGCCGAAGATGGAACGCTGCTGCACACCCGCAAAGGCAGTCAGCTGATCAACCGGGTGTGGCGGTTGTTTTTCGCCGACAAGGAAGACTTTGAAAATGCGCAAGGGGACCGCGAAAGTACGACCGACACGCCGATCACCTTTTCGCAACCCGGAGAGCCGGGTTTTCTGGCCACAACGCCGCAGTTTGGCTGCGATATGGTTATGACCGAAGGCTCATTGTCTTTCACCCCGGTGCCTGCCAGCTATGCCGGCCCGCAAGACGCCGAGGTTGTACGATGATCGAGGGCCACTGTCTTTGCGGCGCTGTGCGGGTGAAGGTTGCCGATTCCGACAACCGCATCGGTGCCTGCCATTGCCGCATGTGCCAGCGCTGGTCGGGCGGGCTGTTCCTGTGCTTCCGCGCCACAGAGGTCGAGACCGTGGGCGAGGTTGCCCGCTATGCGTCCTCCGCCTTTGCGGAACGCGCCTTCTGCCCGACATGCGGCACGCATTTGTGGATGCGCGATACGGCCGAGGATGGAACCTTTGACCTGATGCCGGGTCTGTTCGACGAAGCCACCGGATGGCCCATGCGCAGCGAAATCTACACCGATCGCGCGCTCGCCTCGCTGAGCCTTGAAGGCGGGCACAAGCGCGCCACGCGCGCCGAATACGAAGCCAAGAACGCCCATATCGAGGGAGACGCGCCGTGATCTCGGGCCATTGCCTTTGCGGAGCGGTCTCGATCTCGATCGACGGGCCACACGACCCGCGGGTGGGGGTCTGCCACTGCCGGATGTGCCAGCGCTGGTCGGGCGGCGTCAACATGGGCTTTGGCGCCGAGGCGCGGGCGGTGACGGTTTCGGGCAGGGTCAGCCGCTATCTCTCGTCCTCCTTTGCTGAGCGTGCGTTCTGCCCCGTCTGCGGCTCTCACCTGTGGTACCGCGACGTGGGCGAAGATGGCGAGCCGGTCCCGGATGAACCCTACGAGTTCAGCCCAGGGCTGTTCGACGCAGCGCGCGACTGGCCGCTCCGGTCCGAGATCTACATCGACCGTGCCTTCGCCTCGGGTCGCCTTGTCGGTGACCACATCCGCCGGACGCGGGCCGAGGTCGAGTCCAAGAACCGCCACCTTGAAGGGGACATGCCGTGACCGAATTTGACGCCGCCTGGGTCCGTGAAGAAGAAGCCCGCCGCGCCTGGATGGATGCGAACGGCCTTTACCGTGCCGAAGATGAACATGCGTCTTGTGGCGTCGGGCTGGTGGTGTCGATCAATGGCAAGCCATCGCGCAAAGTGGTCGAACATGGCATCGACGCCTTGCGCGCGGTCTGGCACCGGGGGGCGGTTGATGCCGATGGCAAGACCGGCGACGGGGCCGGGATTCATGTGCAGATCCCGGTAAAGTTCTTTTACGATCAGGTGCGCCGCACCGGGCATGAGCCGGATATGGAAAAGCTGATCGCTGTCGGTCAGATATTTTTGCCGCGCACCGACTTTGGCGCGCAGGAACGTTGCCGCACGATTGTTGAAACCGAAGTGCTGCGCATGGGGTATTATATCTATGGCTGGCGGCACGTTCCGGTAAAGACCGAGTGCCTTGGCGAAAAGGCCAATGCCACCCGGCCCGAGATCGAGCAGATCCTGATCAAGAACTCCAAGGGCACTGATCAGGAAACCTTTGAGCGCGAGCTTTACGTGATCCGCCGCCGGATCGAAAAGGCCGCCATCGCCGCACAGATCGCCGGGTTTTACATCTGTTCGCTGTCGTGCCGGTCGATCATCTACAAGGGCATGATGCTGGCCGAACAGGTGGCGGTGTTTTACCCGGATCTGATGGACGAGCGCTTTATCAGCGCCTTTGCCATCTATCACCAGCGCTATTCGACCAATACTTTCCCGCAATGGTCACTGGCCCAGCCGTTCCGCATGCTGGCCCATAATGGCGAAATCAACACCCTGAAGGGCAACGTCAACTGGATGCGGTCGCATGAGATTCGCATGGCCTCCGGGGCGTTTGGCGATATGGCGGAAGATATCAAGCCGATCATCCCCTTTGGCACCTCGGATTCCGGGGCGCTGGATTCGGTGTTTGAGGCTTTGGTGCGGGCGGGCCGGTCGGCACCGATGGCCAAGACCATGCTGATCCCCGAAGCCTGGTCGAAATCGGCGGTGGAAATGCCGAAGCCCTGGCAGGACATGTACGCCTATTGCAATTCGGTGATGGAGCCGTGGGATGGGCCGGCGGCGCTGGCCATGACCGATGGCCGCTGGGTTTGCGGCGGGCTGGACCGCAACGGCCTGCGCCCGATGCGCTATGTGCTGACCGGGGATGGGTTGCTGATCGCCGGCTCTGAGGCGGGCATGGTGCCGGTGGACGAGATGACGGTGCGCGAAAAGGGCGCCCTTGGGCCGGGGCAGATGATCGCAGTCGATATGACCGAGGGCAAGCTCTACCGCGACTGGGATCTGAAGGACAAACTTGCCGCCGCCCAGCCCTTTGGCGACTGGGTGCGCAGTGTCGTCGATCTGAATGCGCTGATGGAAAACGTCCCGGAACGGGCATTGTTCGAAGGCGGCGATCTGCGCCGCCGTCAGATCGCGGCGGGCTATACGTTGGAGGAGCTGGAACAGGTTCTGGCGCCGATGGCCGAAGACGGCAAGGAAATGATCGCGTCAATGGGCGATGATACGCCTGCGGCGGTGCTGTCGGCGCAGTACCGGCCCTTGTCGCATTACTTCCGCCAGAACTTCAGCCAGGTCACCAATCCGCCGATTGACTCCTTGCGCGAAAGCCGGGTGATGAGCCTGAAGACCCGGTTTGGCAACCTGACCAACGTCCTGGCCGAAGACAGCAGCCAGACCGAGATTCTGGTGCTGGAAAGCCCGTTTGTGGCCAATGCCGAGTTTGACGAAATGGTGCGGCTGTTTGGCGAGCGCGCCGCCTTGATCGACTGCACCTTTGCCGAGGGTGGTGGCGAAGACGCTTTGCGACAGGGGCTTGAGCGGATCCGCGCGGAAGCTGAGGATGCGGTGCGGTCCGGGGCGGGTCATCTGGTGCTGACCGATCAGCACCAGTCGGAAATCCGCGTGCCGATGCCGATGATCCTGGCCACCAGTGCGGTGCACAGCTGGTTGACGCGCAAAGGCTTGCGGACCTTCACCTCGGTTTCGGTGCGATCGGCCGAATGTATCGACCCGCATTACTTCGCGGTGCTGATCGGCTGCGGGGCGACCACGGTCAACGCCTATCTGGCACAAGACAGCATTGCCGACCGTATCCGCCGGGGTTTGATCGAGGGGACGTTGATTGACGCCATGCGTCGTTACCGCGAGGCGATTGACCAGGGGCTTTTGAAAATCATGTCGAAGATGGGGATTTCGGTGATCTCCTCCTATCGCGGCGGTTTGAACTTTGAAGCTGTGGGTCTGTCCCGCGCCATGGTCGC
>JANMDM010000311.1:0-6117 GCA_031376305.1 Pseudomonadota bacterium
GCCCCTGCGCACCGTGTGGTGTTTGTCTTGCGTCAGGCGAAAGCGCCGCCAAAACCTCCGGAACGTCGGATCGCGCAGAATTCGATTGGAAAAGCCCAGCGCGAAGGACGCGTAGTGGAAGTTGCGCCGGGTCTTGTCGACACGCCATTCGATCTTCTCAAACTCGGTTGGTGCCGGGCGGGCCACAGCCCCGGTCCAGGCGGCGGCGGCGTAATCAACCGCCAAAGCTTCGGATTCCGCCAGCCAATTCATGGCTCCGGGAAGCGGAAACCACGTCGAATCGTTCAAAAGCACCAGGCGCTCCAGCGTGGCAATTTGCGATCCAAGCGACAGAACTGCATCGCGGTAGCCGCCGAAATCATAGCCAAAATTCTGCCGCACGATCACGCGCGCACTGACGGCCAGCAGACGCTGCAGATCGGATTGCAACAGCGGCGCGTTGGAAACCACGAGCGGCGCATAGCCATTCTGCGCCAGATAAGCAATCGCGCGCATATGCGTTGGCAAGACACCGTGTTTCGGAAAGATCAGATAGACAGCGACCCGCTTGTGCAGGGACAGCGCGCCAGGATAGGTCAGACGACGGCGCGCCAGGAACCAGTCGTGGTAAGGCGTCGCCATCAGATATTGCGCAAAATAGGACGGCCCTGCCATGAAGTTCGCAGCCACCCGCGACAGCTCTCGCTTCAGTTTCCAAAGAGGCAGGCGTGGCATTCAATGATCTCCGGGCGAAGCCGGGACACTCTACGGTTTTCGAAGCCGACTGGGTAGCGGTTCGGGTCTGATAGCACTGACAACACCGCGCAAAAATGCCCGTTGCTTGGCGAGTTTACGCCGAGAGAACCAAACGGGCGGCGCGCAGAGCTGAAGCAATGCATCAAGCAGCGCCAAAGCGAACGCCATTGGCCGTCCGTGCTTGCGCATCGCATAGACGCGCGAGCGGCCCATGTGCCACGCCTTGAAGGCCGCGGTCTGCGGGCTGCGCACCGATGAATGGCCGCCAAGGTGGCGGACGACGGCGCCGTGGATGAACATGATCGGGCCGCGTTCGGCCCGCAGGCGGCGGCTGAGATCGTCATCCTCGTGATACAGAAATATAGCGGGGTCAAAGCCGCCGACCGCCTCAAAATCCTGGCGACGCACCATCAAGGCGGCGCCCGACAGAACCGTCACCTCGCAATCGGCTTTGGGCCAGCCGCGCGGCATGTATTCAGCGCGCGGCATCAGGTTGCTGCGGCGCTTGAAATAGGCGCTGCCATCGGCGTTCATGATCCGTGGATTGGCAGCCGAGGCTTTGGGATAGCGGTCCATCCCGGCGATCAGCTGATCAAGGGTGTCGGGTTGCAGCTGTGCGTCAGGATTCAGGAACATGATGAATTCTGTCACCGCCTGGGCAGCACCGGCATTGCACGCGACACCAAACCCAAGGTTTTCAGATTGCGGGATGAACACCGCGTTGACGCGTGCGGCGCATTGCGCGATCGCCCGCTGATCCAGCGACGCATTATCGACTAGCACGACAGGCGTACCTGCGGGAACCGAGGCAAGCATCGCCGGCAGCACTGCCATGCTGTTGTAGGATACGGAGATAATGGTGATGCGGCGATGCGCCGGAAGCTGGGTCATATGCCTATCGTTTGCCGTCAGAGTTATGTCAGTGATCCTCTTGCGCCAAATAGAGGCTTCTCTGCGGTGTTGCGATACTTTTTTGCAACTTAGGCGGCCGCCGAGACTGGTGATTTCCAAGGGGGGGCAAGATCGGTTCACAATCAGAGTTCAGGAGACGTTATCGGCATGCCGATTTGACGGCCGCATTGACAGGTATTCAGACGACAAAGGCCCCGGCATTGCTGCCGGGGCCTTGTTACAAACCTTGTAGCGGCCTCACACCTCTTCGGCGTTGGCCTTTTCTTTCGACTCGACGATTTCGGCGCCGGTTTCCTGATCGACCATCTTCATACCAAGGCGGACCTTGCCGCGATCGTCAAAGCCCAGAAGCTTGACCTTCACTTCCTGGCCTTCTTTCAGGATCTCGTTCGGATGGGTCAGGCGCTTGGAAGTGATCTGCGACACATGCACCAGACCGTCACGCTTGCCGAAGAAGTTCACGAAGGCGCCGAAATCGACCAGTTTCACGACCTTGCCGGTGTAGACCTTGCCTTCTTCCGGCTCGGCCACAATCGAATAGATCATGTCATAGGCTTTCTTGATCGAATCGGCGTTGGCCGAGGCGATCTTGATGACGCCATCATCGTTGATATCGACCTTGGCACCGGAAACCTCGACGATTTCGCGGATAACCTTGCCGCCCGAACCGATCACTTCGCGGATCTTGTCGGTCGGGATCTGCATCGTCTCGATCCGCGGCGCGTGGGCCGAGAATTCCGAACGACCGGCGGTCAGGGCTTTGGACATTTCCTCAAGGATGTGCATCCGGCCGTCTTTGGCCTGTGCCAAAGCCTGTTCCATGATCGCGGGCGTGATGCCTGCAACCTTGATGTCCATCTGCAAGCTGGTGATCCCGTTCGACGTACCAGCCACCTTGAAGTCCATGTCGCCAAGGTGATCTTCATCGCCGAGGATGTCGGTCAGAACGGCGTATTTGCCGTCGTCTTCGAGGATCAGACCCATGGCCACACCGGCCACCGGCGCCTTCAGCGGCACACCCGCATCCATCATCGACAAGGAACCGCCGCAGACCGACGCCATCGAGGAGGAACCGTTCGATTCGGTGATCTCGGACACCACGCGGATGGTGTAGGGGAAATCAGTGGGTGCAGGCAGCACGGCTTGCAACGCGCGCCATGCGAGTTTGCCGTGGCCGATTTCGCGGCGACCCGGAGGGCCGAAGCGGCCAACCTCGCCGACCGAATAGGGCGGGAAGTTGTAGTGCAGCAGGAAGTTCGAACGGTAGTTGCCGTGCAGTGCGTCGATGATCTGTTCATCGTCGCCGGTGCCAAGGGTGGTGATGACCAGACCCTGAGTTTCGCCGCGGGTGAACAGCGCCGAGCCGTGGGTGCGCGGCAGGATGCCGACTTCGGAGACGATCGGGCGGACGGTCTTGTTGTCACGTCCATCAATCCGGGCGCCGCCCTTGATGATGTCGCCGCGCAGGATCGAGGATTCGAGCTTCTTGAAGGCCGAGCCAAGGTTCTGGTCGGCAAGTTCGTCAGCCGAAAGACCGGCCTTGACGATGTCGCGCGAGGCCGAAATGGCGTTCACGCGCTCTTGCTTGTCGCGCAGGCCGAAAGCGGTGCGCATCGACTTTTCGCCAAGCTTTTTCACTTTGGCATACAGTGCCGAATAGTCGACCGGCTGGAAGTCGAAAGGCTCTTTGGCAGAATCTTCGGCGAAGTCGATGATCAGGTCGATCACCGGCTGCATCGCGTCATGGCCGAACTTCACGGCGCCCAGCATTTCAGCTTCGGAAAGCTCATAGGCTTCCGACTCGACCATCATCACCGCGTCTTTGGTGCCGGCGATGACCAGATCGAGACGTTGGTCAGGCTTGTAGCGCAGCTGGTCCATGTCGGAAACTTCGGGGTTCAGAACGTATTCGCCGTTGCTGAAACCGACGCGGGCGGCGCCGATCGGGCCCATGAAGGGCACGCCGGAAATCGTCAGCGCTGCCGAGGTGGCGATCATGGCGACGATATCGGGATCGTTGACAAGGTCATGCGACAGCACGGTGCAGATGACCAGAACTTCGTTCTTGAAGCCGGACACGAACAGCGGGCGGATCGGACGGTCGATCAGGCGCGAAGTCAGCGTTTCCTTTTCAGAAGGACGGCCTTCGCGCTTGAAAAAGCCGCCGGGAACTTTGCCCGCAGCATAGGTTTTTTCCTGATAATGCACGGTCAGTGGGAAGAAGTCCTGCCCCGGTTTTTGTTCGCGTGCATAGGTCACGTTGGCCATGACGCTGGTTTCGCCCAAAGTGGCGACAACCGAGCCGTCCGCCTGACGGGCAATCTTGCCGGTTTCCAGAGTGAGCGTTTCAAGGCCCCACTGGATGGATTTCTTGGTCACATTGAACATCTATCGTTCCCTATATGGAAGCACCCACAGGCCCCTTGCCCGTGTCTTCCGTTTGCATAGCGGCCCCATTGCCGCCGCCCCCTATCCTTTGCATGTGGCCGGGGGCATGGCCTCACGTCGCAGATTGCGCGCCTCTATAGCAAAAGTTGACTTTTGGGAAGGGCATTTGGGGCGCAGAGCAATCGATCCTGCAGTCCAAGGCCGTGTTTCCTTGTCACGCTGGACGGACTTCAATCGCGATACTGTCAGTCTCGAAACAGGTTTACGTCCGCGACGAAAACTCGAAACGCCATATTAACCCCAGACTTCCACCGATGCACTCGGCTTTTCGCCGATGGAAACGCCCACCGTAGTCGCCAAGGCCAGCCGCGCATGCCCTGTATCGCTCGGCCGCTTTGTCACCGGTATGTGCATCGGTCAAGACGGTTACAACTGCACGGTATCCGTAAGATTCAGCGGTGATGCAGTCTTCCAGGCTTTCTTCCGTCGTGCCCAGGTAGCGGTTGCATTCAGACAAGATAAAGTCGCGGACAAGCGATGGGACCGGAATCTCGGCGTTGGGCCAGACGATTCTACACGCGTCAGCCCCGGCTTGCGACGCAAGCAACAGCGACAGGATCGAGGCCAACCGAAAGCGCATTGCTTCTTCTCGGAGCTAATCTTGCCAGCATAGCATGATTTCTGCGCAGACGGAACGATGCACTTGGCTTCGGCAAAGGTGCCACTACGTCAAAACGGGCCTTCCCCAAAAGCCAAAATGCCCGCTCCTTTCGGCGCGGGCATTCGATATTCGCAAAACAATGTGTTTAGCGGCGCAGGCCCATGATTTGAAATTGTTGGTCATGCGCCGTTTGCCCGTCTACAGTTTCGGAACCCCTGTTCCCGGAGCCGTGCGTTTGAAGAAGATATCGGTTTCAGACCCTAAGGACAGTCTGTCCGCAGACCTGACCCGCGCCCGCCAGCGCGAGGCCGCGACGCGGGAAATCCTGTCAGTTATCAGCCAGAGCCGCGATGACGACCGCCCGGTGTTCGATGTGATCCTGCATCGGGCGGCCGACCTGTGCGATGCCTATGCGGCGGCTCTCGTCCTCGGGAAGGACGGCGACACGCATCAGCGGATGGCGGCCCACTACGGCGTTGATCCGGCCACCATCGCGCTGTACGACAGGGGCGAAGTGTCGATGAACCCGGACGCTTCGTTTGCCGCCCGGGCGATCCTGACGGGCAAGGTCATCCATGTTGAAGACATGATGGACACCGAGTTCTATCGGCAGGGTGTCGGGCTCTATGTTTCCATCGTGCGGGACTCGGGCATCCGCACCGAGATGCAGGTGCCGCTTCTTACCCCAATGGGTGGAATCGGGGCTTTCGTCATCTTCCGCAAGGACGTCAGGCCCTACACCCCCGACGAGATCGCCCTTGTCGAGAGCTTCGCCGCACAGGCCGTCATCGCCATCGAGAACGTCCGCCAGTTCCGCGAATTGCAGACGCGGTTGGCGCGCGAGGCGGCGACGCGGGAGATCCTTGAGGTTATCAGCCGGAGCCGGGACGACGAGGGGCCGGTGTTCGACGTGATTCTCAGAAAATCGACCGAGCTTTGCGGTGCGTTTGCCGCCGCACTTGTCATGGGTTCCAAAGGCGACACCCACCAACGCATCCCGGCGTCTTACGAAGTCAGCCCGGCCACACTTGCGATTTACGACAGCGGGGTGGTGTCGATGGACCCCGACATCTCGACTACCGCGCGCGCCATCCTCACCGGCAAGGTGATCCATGTCGAAGACATGCGCGATACGGATGGGTACCGCAGCGGCAACGTGCATTACAGATCGGTGGTCGAAGACAGCGGCATCCGTACCAACCTCTTTGTTCCGCTCATCTCATCCGGGGAAGGCATCGGTGCAGTGACCCTGTTCCGCAAGGAAGTGCGCCGCTATACACCCGACGAGATCGCCCTTGTCGAAACCTTTGCCGCGCAGGCGGTCATCGCCATCGAGAACGTCCGCCAGTTCCGCGAATTGCAAACACGGTTGGAGCGGGAAAAGGCATTGGCCGAAATCCTTGAAGTCATCAGCCAGAGCC
>JANMDM010000257.1:0-12033 GCA_031376305.1 Pseudomonadota bacterium
GCTGGACCGCGCCGGGGTGGAAAATTACCAGATCACGCTTGGTGGCGATCACACCGAACATGCCGCCATTGGCGAAAAGGTCGGCCCCGGTTTTGCCTATGACGCCGTGGTGCCCGCCATTGAACGGCTGGTGCGGGCCTACCTGGGTCTGCGCCTGAGCCGTGCTGAGTCTTTCATCGACGCCTTCCGGCGGGTGGGGGCCGACCCCTTCAAGGCAGCACTTTACCCCGAAGAAGGGGCGCGCGATGCCGCTTGACGCGACGGCGCTGAATTCAAAGGTTGCGGCCCTTAACGACCGCTATCGCCACCATTCGGCGACGGCGGTGCTTGAGCGGGCCTTGCACGACCCCGAGGTTGGCCAACTGGCGCTGGTGTCGTCATTCGGGGCGGAGTCGGTGGTGTTGTTGCATTTGGTGTCGGTCATTGCCCCCGGTACGCCGGTGCTGTTCATCGACACGCAAATGCTGTTCCCCGAAACCCTCGTCTATCAGCGTGAGCTGGCGGAAAAGCTCAACCTGACCGACATGCGCCTGATCCGCGCCGACCGCCGCGACACCGACTTCGAAGACCCGGACGGCACCTTGCACCAGTTCAGCACCGACGCTTGCTGCGCCCTGCGCAAAACCGTGCCGCTGGAGCGGGCGCTGAAGGGCTTTGAGGGCTGGATCACCGGCCGCAAACGCTTTCAGGCCACCAGCCGCACGGCGCTTGAGTTCTTCGAGAATGAGGGCGACAAACGCCTCAAGGTCAACCCGCTGGCCCATTGGGGCCGCGACGATCTTGAGGAATACATCGTCAACAACCGCCTGCCCCGGCATCCCTTGGTGGCCAAGGGCTACCCGTCAATCGGTTGCGCGCCCTGCACCTCGCCGGTGGCGGCGGGCGAAGACCCGCGGGCTGGCCGTTGGCGCGGCTCCGCCAAGGAAGAATGCGGCATCCATTTCATCAACGGCCGTGTCGTGCGCGGCCCGCTGCCGGCCGCCGAAGCGCAAGCAGCAGCTCATCAGGAGAATGTGGCATGAGCGTTATCGTGCGCGACGACGGCTTTCATGCCGATGATTTTACCGGGGACAAAGTGATCGACATCCCGTCGGATACCCCGCCCGCGACCTTGCCCGACACCCGTGGCATCGACCTGGTCTGCGTGGCCTTTCCGGCGTTTTCTGACGGGCGCGGCTTCACACTCGCCCGCCATCTGCGCACCCTTGGCTACACCGGCCGGTTGCGCGCCAAGGGGCATGTGATTGCCGATCAATATGCCATGGCCCGGCGGTCGGGCTTTGACGAGGTGGAAATCAGCGACGATCTGGCGCAGCGCCAGCCGGTTGATCAGTGGATCAACCGCGCCGATTGGCGCGCGCATGACTACCAAAACCGTCTGCGCACCTAGGCACTTTCCAGACAGACCATATCGCTGTAAAAGCAGCGCCATCGGCCCTGATTTCATGTCTATGCAAACAAATACCCGAGGCCCCCCTTGAACCAAACCGCCGCCATCCGCACCCTGCCTGATGCGCAAACCGTGACTGCGGTGCGCCACTGGACCGATCGGTTGTTTTCCTTCCGCGTCAGCCGCCCGGCCAGCTTGCGCTTTCGTTCGGGCGAGTTTGTGATGATCGGGCTGTTGGGCGATACCGGCAAACCGCTGCTGCGTGCCTACTCCATCGCCTCCCCCGCTTGGGACGAAGAGCTTGAGTTCTATTCGATCAAAGTTCCCGATGGCCCGCTGACCTCGCGCCTTCAACACATTAAACCGGGCGACGAGATCATCCTGCGCCCCAAACCCGTGGGCACGCTGGTGCATGATGCGCTACTGCCCGGCAAACGCCTGTGGTTTCTGGCCACCGGCACCGGCATTGCGCCCTTCGCCAGTCTCATGCGCGAACCCGAGACTTATGAGAAATATGACGAAATCTATATGCTTCACACCTGCCGGACCGTGGCCGAACTGGAATATGGTCGCGAATTGGTGGAAAGCTTGCAGGATGACCCGCTGATCGGCGAACTGGTGGCCGACAAGCTGCATTATTTCCCAACGACGACGCGCGAGGAAAGCCCGCTTATGGGGCGCATCACCGACAACCTCGAAAGCGGCAAGGTGTTTGACCACTACGACATTGCGCCGATCAACCCGGCCACCGACCGGGCAATGGTCTGCGGATCATTGGCGTTCAATGTGGATGTGAAAGAGGTTCTGGAAGGCTTTGGCTTGCGCGAAGGCGCAAACAGTGACCCCAAGGAATATGTGGTCGAAAAGGCCTTCGTCGGCGACGGCATCTGATAGCGCTATGCAGCAACAAAAATGAAAACGCCGCGCCGGGGTTCCCGGCGCGGCGTTCTTACTTCACCCAACGGGCATAAGATTACATGCCCAGAGCGGTCTTGACCTGATCAATCGCGCCTTGCACCAGCGACGGATTGGTCTTTGCGGCCTCTACGGCGGCTTTCAAAGTGGTCTTGGTCGCGGCATCCAGCGTCGAGGCGTCGATGGCAGCGCCCAGCTTGGTCGCATCGAACTTAGCCGCATCGAAAAGATCGGCGGCAGCGTCAACCGCTGTCGTCGCGGCGTCCGTTGTGGCGGCAGCGGCGGCTTCTTCAGCAGCTTTTGCAGCAGCGGCGGCTTCTTCAGCGACCTTAGCAGCTTCGTCTTCTGCCGCTTTGGTGGCGGCTGCAGCTTCGTCGGCAGCTTTCTGAGCCATTGCGGCTTCGTCGGCAGCTTGTTGCTGACCGCTGTAGTACCAGTAGCCACCGGCTGCCAGAACTGCGATCAAGAGTGCGATAATTACGTTTCTGTTCATTTCTCTATCCTTCCCGATTGAGCGCGCCCGCCTTTATGTCAGGCTCTGGCGCTCTGCGCCGGTTGATATGCCAGAAAAAATGCCGTTTGGAAAGCAAATAGGAACCTGACGACTTCATGCCGAATGCGGGTTGAAACACCGCCGCCGCGCGTCTATTTTGCCGCCCGACCAGATCGGCAACCACATAAGGAACGCCACCATAGCCCGCAGACCGCATAACGCCCCGCCGCAACGCGAAACGGGCCCTCGTATCAATGACCGCATCCGTTCGCCAGAGATTCGCCTGATCGGCGCCGAAGGCGAAAACGTCGGCGTCGTGACCCCCGCCCGCGCCATGCAGATGGCCGAGGAAGCCGGTCTTGATCTGGTCGAGATCTCGCCCAATGCTGAACCGCCGGTCTGCAAGATCATGGATTTCGGCAAGTTCAAGTATGAGACGCAAAAGCGCGAAGCCGAAGCGCGCAAGAAACAGCACATCATCGAAATCAAGGAAATCAAGTTCCGGCCGGGAACTGATACCCATGACTACGAGGTCAAGATGCGCTCGGTGGTAAAGTTTCTCGACGAAGGCGACAAGGTCAAGGTGACTCTGCGCTTTCGTGGCCGCGAAATGGCGCACCAGGAGCTGGGCCTAGAACTGTTGAACCGGGTGGCCGCCGACGTCACCGAGATCGGCAAGGTCGAAAGCATGCCACGTCTGGAAGGTCGCCAGATGGTGATGATGATCTCGCCCAAATAAGGCTGCGGGACAAAACTATCTTTGGCCCTTCCGGTTTCGGGAGGTCCTTTTCATATGCCGCGCCATCCCGGAGCCAGATCGCCGATGTTGTCCTACCAGCACGCCTACCACGCCGGAAATCTGGCCGATGTTCATAAGCACGCGCTGCTGGCGACGATGCTGGCGTATCTGACGCTGAAAGACAAACCGCTGACCTATATCGAGACTCATGCCGGACGTGGGCTTTACGCGTTGGATGCAGTGGAATCCCTTAAGACGCGCGAGGCGGCGCAGGGAATTGAACTGGCGGAACGTCTGGGTTGGTTCAAGCCAGACCACCCCTATGCCACGACACTGGCCGAAGTGCGCCGCCGCTACGGCCCTAGCGCCTATCCCGGCTCGCCGTTGGTGGCCGCACTTGCGTTGCGCCCCGGCGACCGGTCGCAACTGGCCGAACTGCACCCCCAGGAATTCGCCGCTCTGACCGAGGCGATGCTGCCCTTTGATGCGCATTGCCGCCAGATCGACGGATGCGCCCTGGCCATGGCCCTGACTCCGCCCGAGCCACGTCGTGGACTGATGCTGATCGACCCCAGCTTTGAGGTCAAAGCCGACTATGTCGACCTGCCGAAGCTGATCGCGCAGATTCACCGCAAATGGAACGTCGGAATTATTGCGCTGTGGTATCCCATCCTCGCCGACCGTCGCCACCGCCCGATGCTGGATGAGTTGGAAGCCTTGGGCCTGCCCAAAGTGCTCCGCCACGAGATCCGCTTCCCGCCCGCCCGCGACGGCCACGGCATGATCGGGTCCGGCATGTTCATCCTCAACGCGCCCTACGGGCTGGACGATGAGGCGGCACGTCTGGGAAAGCTCTACGGACGTCTTTAGGCCCGTTATTTTTGGGCTTACAGTCGGCACGGACGCATGTGCCCGACAGTCTTGGGCAAAGCGACAGGCCCGATCATTCATCTTTGTGGTTGACTGATACGAAGAATCACTTTAATTCAACTAAATGGTTGAACAATACAGTGATGCACGGCTGACGGAAATTCTAAGGGCCACGTCCGACCCCACACGCCGGGTGATTCTCACGCATCTGGCCCAAGAGGGGGCGCTGCGGGTGACCGAGATTGCCGCCCGTTTCGACATGAGCCTCAATGCCGTATCCAAGCACATCAAGGTGCTGGAAAGTGCTGGATTGGTCAGCCGTCGCACCCTCTGGCGCGAACATCTGATCGAAGTGCAAATGGCCCCTCTGGCCGAAATCGACCGCTGGTTCGCCGGGTTGCGCTCGATCTGGGACATGCGCCTGGAAGCCCTGGAGATGATTGTAACCAAGGAGACACAGATGACCGAACTTTCGCTCACCACCGCGCGCCGCATCAGCGCCCCCGCCGCGCGCCTCTTCAACGCCTGGCTCGACCCCGACATGCTGGCCCGCTTCATGATCCCTGGTTCCGGCATGTCGGTGCCCTCGGCCAAAACCGATCCGCGCCCCGGCGGGCGGTTCGACCTCGTGATGCGCGATGGCGACAAGGATTTGCCACATGGCGGCGTCTACAGGGAAATCACCCCGCATTCGCGGCTGGTCTTCAGTTGGGAGACGCCGTTTTCGGTCGAGGGCAGCACGATAACGCTGACCTTCACGCCCGACGGCGACGGAACGCTGGTTGAACTGACCCATGTGAAATTCGCATCCGAAGACAGCCGCAACAACCACGAGCGCGGCTGGGCCGCGATCCTGGCCATGCTCGGCAAAACGGTGGCCTGACCTCACCCCGCTTGGCCGATACGAGGGAGGCGGGGCTGGACCATACGATGCGCTGGCTGCGCCGCCACGACCGCTATTGATCTCCCAGTAATGACACCAGCGGGGACAGACCCCTGCCAACCCAAGGAGACACACAATGACCAAATATTCCGGCGGATGCGCCTGTGGCGCCGTGCGCTATGAAACCGATGCCGACCCGATCATGGCCGGACATTGCCAATGCCGCAAATGCCAGACCCTGTCGGGTGCCGGTCATATGACCTTTGCCGCCTTTCCGGCGGCCGCGGTCAAGGTCACCGGCCAGCTGGTGCCCTGGAGCTACACCGCCGACAGCGGCAACACCTCAACCCGCAACCGCTGCGCCGTCTGCGGCACGCAGGTGACCGGCGGCAATTCCGGCATGAAAGAGTTGATGGGGCTTAATCTGACCACGATGGACGACGCATCGGCAATCACCCCCGGCATGGTTTTCTTTCACGCCAATGCCCGGCCCTGGGACCTGCTTGACCCGGCGCTGCCAACCTTTCCCGGCATGCCGCCGATGTAACCGGCGGCGCGGCGGCGCCACCGGCACCGGCCGGAATTCCATCATCCCACCCCCGTCATCCGGCCCGGAACGCTTTGGTCACCTCAGCCATGATCGACAGCGCAATCTCTGCCGGACTTGCAGCGCCGATATTCAGCCCCACCGGCGCATGGATGCGGGCCAGAGCGTCCGCACCGAAGCCTTCCGCCGTCAGCCGCTCAAGCCGCTTGGCGTGGGTGCGGGTCGATCCAAGGCAGCCAAGGTAATAGACTTCCGACCCAAGAGCCGCCCGGATCGCTGCTTCGTCAAGCTTCGGATCATGGGTCAAGGTCACCACTGCGGTGCGGGCGTCCAGTCCCAGCCCCGCAAGTGCCGCGTCGGGCCAGTCGTCAACAATCGCCTCGCCAGGAAAGCGTGCCGCCGACCCGAACGCATCGCGCGGATCCACCAGGATCACCGCATGCCCACAGGCCCGCGCCATCGGCAATAACGCCTGGGCGATGTGAACCGCCCCGACAACCACCAGACGCGGTCCGGGATTGTGGATGGCAATGAACAAAGCCCCCTCGACCCCGGACCGATCCGCCCTGAACCGCGCCGCATGCGCCCCGCCGCGCGGCGCAAGATGGCGCTCCCCCGTCTCAAGATTAACCACATAGGCCACGGCTTGGCGCGCCGCCCGTGCCACCACCAGGTCGGCCAGGACCGCTTCCGTCAGCACCGCACCCACAGGCTCAACCAGCACCCGAATTGTGCCGCCACAAGCCAGTCCTGCGGCAAAGGCGTCCTCATCACTCACCCCAAAGGTCAGGACGCGCTCTCTGCCTGCGGCCAAAGCGTCGCGTGCGGCTTCAACAACTGCCCCTTCGACGCACCCCCCCGAGACGGAGCCCATCATCTCGCCCGCCCGCGATACCACCAGTTGGCTCCCGACCCGCCGCGGTGCCGACCCCCAAGTCTCCATGACCGTGGCCAGAACCGCACCAAGCCCGGAGCGATGCCAGTCCAGGGCGATTTCCGCGATCTTGTCGATATCAGCTGTTTTCATTTTGCAACCTCTCGGTCGCCACTATGACAGGGGTGCCGGCGGAACATCCAGCGGGATCACCGGGCAGAACCCGCAAAATCAATAAACCGCCCGTAACCCGCAGACATGATCGGCAGTGCAGGGCGAAATCCGGCTTGTAACGGCCTTCCGAATGGTCAGCTTGCGTTCAGACGGCATGCCTTGCCTGTGCAAAAGCCGCGAGGCTTTACGTCAACGCGGCGCGCCCCCTACTCTGCGGCACCCCTGCGGATACGCAATTGAAAGCAGTTGTTGCGCGCCGATCGCACGTCGACAAAAGCGACTTCGGGGTTTGCCAGCAGCGCCTCGGCATAGGTTTCGACCTCGCTTTGTGGCACCACCCGGCCGGTGCCATAGAAAATGCGTTGATCGGCTCTGTAGCCTTTAAGCAGATAATCCGGGCTGCCTTGCAAAATTGCCGGCCGCTCGCAGCCATCATGGGCGCTACACCCCGCCCCGCACAGAAAGATCGGACCGGTTTCCGCATAGGGCTGCAAGGCCGCAAATGGCCGGTGGGCGAGGATCAGCATTTCGGCCCCGTCTGGCACGAAATCCAGACAATGACGGCATGGATTGCCTGTTCCCTCGGCCTTGACCCGCTCTGCCGCAAGGCCGTAGTCATCCGGGCCACCGGCGCGAACCGCCCGCACCCAGTCACTGTCCAAAGCCTCATATCGCACCATAGCATCGCCCTCCGCCCCGGTCTTCGGCCCGCAATGCCATCGTCACAGATGCCGCGTCGACCCGAAGCCTGCGCAAAAGGCCGACGCCTGTCGCCCTTTGCCACTTTGGTCGTCTCAATCCGGATTTTTCTTTGTCCAAATACTCCCGCCGGAGGCATCCGACACCCGCCGATGTTGCCGGCAGGTGCCGTGAAGATATGGCGGGTTACTGCAACAGATCGGTGATCCGTCTGACACTGGCGCGGCGGTTGGCGCGTTCATCAGCCGCCGTATTGATCTTAAGGAACTCCTCGCCGTAGCCCTGCACCACCAGATTTTCCGGCGGCACCTGGAAATACTCCGTCAGCGCAAGCGCCACCGATTCTGCGCGCCGGTCAGACAATGCCAGATTATAGGCGGCACTGCCCACGGCATCGGTATGGCCCTCGATCAGGAAAACCTCACGCGGGTTCTCTTTGACATAGGACTGGATCAACCCGCCCAAACCCGCCAGCGCCCTGGCCTGATCCGGCCGGATCGCAGCTGAGCCACTTGCAAAGGTGATGGCATCAAGATCGATCACCGGAACCAGCGCCCGTACTTCGGCAATGTTACGAATTTGCGCAAGGCTGAAGCTGCGGTCGATGGCCGCCTGCTGTGCCAAAGCCAGCCTTAGTTCGGCTTCGCTTGCATCTGCGCTCAGCACGGGTTGACGGACCGGCTTCGGCAAACGCCGGACATCGACCGGCGCATAAGCCACGGTATCATCAATCAACAAGGTTTCCCGCCCGTCGCGCGCCACATGCACCCGACGCAGCACCCGCATTTCAACATCGCGGATCGTCACGATCTTGGTGCCATCCTCGCGCGTCACCGTCGTCCGGGTCGATCCGTCATTGAAGGTTTCGGTACGAATTCTCGACCCCGGCTGGCGCAGCAGCGCATCATCGTCCTTGATAATCTGGTAGTTGCCATCGCGGCTGACGACGACGCGGTCGCCGGAATTCATTTCGACTTTGCGGTTGTTGGAAATGATCGCCCCCACCACCAGGGCCCCGGCGCCCAGAAGCAAAAGCTTCTCAATATCCGTCAGCCCTTTCCGGCGCTCCACCACCACCGGAGG
This sequence comes from Pseudomonadota bacterium, assembly GCA_031376305.1. Lineage (GTDB taxonomy): Bacteria > Pseudomonadota > Alphaproteobacteria > Rhodobacterales > Rhodobacteraceae > TMP-24. The sequence goes on from JANMDM010000257.1 coordinate 8,668, forward strand.
CGCGGCGGCCGCCGACGCGGCAGGAACCGCCGGAATCGCCGCCTGATTAACCTTATTGGCAAAATCTTCCGACGACGACCGGGCAGAGGCGGCGGTAACAGTTTCTTCCGTAACCTGCGCCACGGCTGCGGCCGGCGCCGGTGCGGTCGCGGGCGCCGGCGTGCCGTCCGCTGCTGCCGGAGCGATCACTGCGGCAGCGGCTGCAATCGGCACTTCGCCCGACGCTGCATCCGGCTGCACCGGCAAGGGCGGCACCGCTGCCGCCTCGGGGGATAGAACTGTCCCATCAGCGGCCAATGCTATGGCCGGGTCATCGGCCGACGGCGCCACCGGCGCAACTTCGACCGCCGCCGCAGCGGCATCTGCTGCGGGTGCCTCTGCGGCTGGCACTTCTTCGGCAATCGGTTCGGCTGCCGGGACGGCCTCTGTTGGTGTCGGCGCGGATGCAGCGTTTTGGTCGGCGAGGGCTTTTTCCAGCTCCTCGGCCGTCGGCACAACTCCAGCTGTACCCTCTTCTGCAGGAGCAGCCCCTTCGGTTTGCGCAGGAGCTGCTTCCAGAGGCACCACCGCCGGTGCGACATCCGTGTCCGTCACCGGGGCCGCTTCGGGCGCGACTTCCGGCGCAGGTTGCGGTTCAGCAACCGGTTCCACAGCAACCTGCGGCTCAACCACAGTATCTTCGGCCGACGGCTCCACGGCGTCAGGCGTCACAGCGGGCTGCGACTCAACAGCCGGTTCCTCGGCAACCGGCTCTTGCGCCACCGGCTCCTCTGCGGGCTGCGCTTCAGCTGCAGGGGCATCCGCTGGTACGCTTTCGGCGGCCGGAGCCGCCTCTACCGCGGCGGGGGCTTCGGCGGCGGGGGCTTCGGCGGCCGGAGCCGCCTCTCCCGCGGCGGGGGCTTCGGCGGCGGGGACGGCCGGTTTTGGTGCCGGTATCGGCTCGATCCCTTCAGCGCAAGGCAAGGCCGCCCCACCCGGGCAGATCATCAGCACCGGGGTGTCTTCAGCAAACGCCGTTAACGGCACTGAGGGAAGGATCAACGATAAACTGGCCACAAGGGCGGTCGAAGATTTGAACGTACGACGCATGGGTCGGCCTCCAACTGATTAAGATGGGCATGAAAAATTCTCGCCACTCACCTGCTTTATGGGAACCGGGCGCCGGTTAAACAATAACATAGATTTGCTAACCCCTAGCCGTTGCCGCCCCTCGGCAAAGCATCGCCACCTGATCAGCGCTGTTGCCGCCGCCATAACGGGCCGGCGCTATGACATCAGCCTGCGCGATAACCGAAGTGCGCGCATGCGCGCACGATGTTCTGGCGGTGAATATCTTCATAGCCGTCAAACCAGACCAGCGTTCCTTGCTGCAAATCGGCGGCGATAACCTCGGCCAGCGGCGTGTGGGCCAGCCCCGGCTCGGTCTCCAGCCGCATCAGCCAACGGATATAGGATTGGGTTGCCGGGATAATCGCCGGGCCATACCCCCCCGCAGCAATGATTTCAGGCGCGCCATGGTCGGGCAGAACATAAGCGGGGCCAAGCGCAGAAAGTCGGTCAAGATCACGTAAATGTACAAGAAAATCAGCTGGTTCCCCGACATATGTAACGCAATCTTCGACCGTGTCCCCGGCCAGCAGGATGCGCTCTGCGGGCAGCCACAACACCGTCGCGTCATCACTATGGATATTGGCCTCGATCAGCTGCACTTCGCGGCTGCCAAAGCGCAAGGCGATCTGCCCGGTGAACGTCCGGCTGGGCAGGATCAGCGGGTTGATCGCGGGCAAGCCTTGCAAGGTTCCAGCCTCGATTGCGGCCGACTGGGTGCGCAAGTGAAAATCGGTTCGGGCATTGGCGATGACTTGCGCGCCGCTGAAGGCCGCTGTGCCTGCAACATGATCAAGATGCCAATGACTGTAGATGACGGTGAAGTGGCGCGCACCCCGGCCTTCCAGATGCGCGCGGATCGCGGCCCCATGGGCGGGCGAAACATGGGTGTCGTAAACCAGGGCCTGGTCGCCCTCGATAAGCGCATAGGTCGCGATGCCAAGGGCGATGGCGCCGTCATCCATCCAGTTCGGTCCGGCCAGCAGAGCATGGCCCGGCACCCGACCATCATAATAGGCGAATATCCCCGGATGAGGTTCGTAAATGCGCAGGTGGCGGGTCAGGGGGTCGGTCATTTCAGGTCTGGTCTTTCCGGGTGGGGTCGGCTTTTGTCGGGCCGGGCGGGCTTATCAAAGCTTTGACATCGCCTGGCGGATAAAGCGGTTGTCACCGCGTTTCAGCACCCATCTGCCGACGCGGCGGGCAAGGCCGGGGCGGTTTCGGTCAAGGGCGCGTTGAAAGAGTTCCCGCTGGTAGCGCGGGAAACTATGGCGGGCGCGCAAAAGCCGGTAGAATGCGGCAGGCTCCAGCCGCCCCTCCAGTGCAGCCAGGATCACCGGGGTCAGAATGCCCATCTGGCCAAGCAAGGAGCCGAGCCGGTGGCCCAGAAGCGGCGCGCGAAGTTGCACGACATTCGGCGCTGTAAAGCGCTCCGCATGGGCGCGGTCCAGCGGTTCATAGGGGTCGAACAGAATCGAAACTCGGCCGGCACTGCGGCTGGCTTCGGCGGCGTCCCCGTATTTGCCGCCAAAGTCGCTGGCCCAGGCGGTTTTGTAGCGGGTTTCCCAAGGGACCACCGATTTATCCAGCGTCGATTGCGGGCTGATCGCCACTACCTCGCAACCCGGATGGGCCGCCGCAAAGGCACAAGCCGCGTAAGCACCCATCGAGGCACCGTAGAAAGCCACACGGTCAAACCGGGCAAAGAAGCCTTCGGCGGCCAGCCGGTCGAATTCCGCCCAGACCCAGGGGTCACGATACCAGGTCCAGCCATTGGCCATGACCCCCAGCATCGACCAGCCCTGTTTCTCGATGAAGGAAAACCCCCATGGCCGACGATCCTCGCGCTTGCCCATCGCGATATCGAGATTGTCGAAGGTGACAACCAGCGTCTTGCCGCGGGGCAGGAACAGGAACGAATGGGCGGCGTTTTCGGTGTAAAACCCATCCGGCCCGGCCATGGCCCTGGCGATCCCGGCCCAGTCCGACGCCGCCACCGAATCCTGTGCGGTCGTATCCAGAGTTACCTGCGGAATCGGCGGGGCTTTGGGGGTCAGGATCACACGGGTGCGTTCCACCCCGTCTTCCTGACGCCGCCAAAGGATTTCGCAGGTGCCAAAGTCGCTCAGAAACGGAAAACTGCCCGAACCTTTGCGGATGTCGCTGACCATGCGGCTGTCGGCATGCAGACAGCGGCTGAGGATCGGTTGCAGATGCTTGACCTTTGCCGCATCGCCGAAGCCCTGCAGATTGGCGATC
>JANMDM010000015.1:0-7054 GCA_031376305.1 Pseudomonadota bacterium
GCGCGTTAAGGACCGGTAAATTTCCGGCCCGCTGCCAAAAGATTTGCGGGCAACCGTGCCCTATGCGGCGCGGCGCAGCCGCATGGCTTCGGCGAACCGTTCGAACAGATAAAAACTGTCTTGCGGGCCGGGGCTGGCCTCTGGGTGGTGCTGCACGGAAAACACCGGGCGGTCGGCCAGACGAATCCCGCAGTTCGATCCGTCGAACAGGCTGACATGGGTTTCGAGAACGCCTTTGGGCAGCGTCTGGCTATCCACCGCAAACCCGTGGTTCATCGAGGTGATTTCGACCTTGCCGCTTTCCATGTCCTTGACCGGGTGGTTGGCGCCGTGATGGCCGTGGTTCATCTTGATGGTCTTGGCCCCCAGCGCCAGCGCCAGCATCTGATGGCCAAGGCAGATGCCGAACAGCGGGATGTCGCGTTTCAGCACGCCTTGAATCATCGGCACCGCATAAACGCCGGTTGCCGCAGGATCACCGGGGCCGTTCGAGAGAAACACCCCATCGGGGTTCAGCGCCAACACATCTTCGGCGGTGGCCGTGGCTGGCAGCACTGTCACATCGCAGCCAACGGACGCCAGACAGCGCAGGATATTGCGTTTGGCGCCGTAATCCACCGCGACCACCTTGAAGCCGTCGCCACTGCGTTGCCCGTATCCCGCAGGCCAGGCCCAGCGGGTTTCATTCCAGCGGTAGCTTTGCGCGCAGGTCACGTCCTTGGCCAGATCAAGGCCCACAAGCCCGGTCCAGGCGCGGGCTTTGGCCACCAGGGCGGCGATGTCGAATTTGCCCTCGGGATCATGGGCCAGCGCCACATGCGGGGCCCCTTGCTGGCGGATGGCGCGGGTCAGCCGCCGCGTGTCCAGCCCGCCGATGCCGATGCGGCCGCGCCGGGCCAGCCAGCCGACCATCGGTTCCACCGCGCGCCAGTTCGACGGCTCGGTCGGGTCCCATTTCACCACCATGCCGGCGGCGACCGGCTCGGCGGTCTCGTCATCTTCGGGGGTGACACCGACATTGCCTATATGCGGAAAGGTGAAGGTCACGACCTGTCCGGCATAGCTTGGGTCGGTCATAATCTCCTGATAGCCGCTCATCGCGGTGTTGAAGACCAGCTCCGCCACCGTCTGGCCGGTGGCCCCAAAGCCCTTGCCATAAAACACCGTGCCATCGGCAAGCGCCAAGCAGGCGGTAGGCTTAGCCTGAGACTGGGCTTCCCCGAGCATGGTGCGACTCCCGATGTGCAAGATTTTGCGGAAACTACGGTTGGTGGCGGGCCGGGTCAAGGGGCGGGTTGAAAATGAATTTATAGCAAAAACAAGGCTTTGATAAAATTGATGGTGGTTGTGGGGCGCGGCAACTGCGGCTATCGTCGCGGACAACCGGCCAAAACCTGAACGGAGCATCCGATGGACCTGATTTCGCGTCTCAAAACCGCGCAGACCGAGGCGCAAAAGGCCCGCAACGCCGATCGGCTTTCGACCCTGCGGTTGGTATCAGCGGCGATCAAGGACCGCGAGATTGCGGCGCGTACCACCGAGGGATCAGTGGGCGATGCCGAGGTGCTGGCGTTGTTGGGCAAGATGGTCAAACAGCGTCAGGAAAGCGCCAAGGTGTATGTGCAGGGCGGGCGGGCCGAGCTGGCGGAAAAAGAACTGGCCGAGGTGCGGGTGATCGAGGAATTCCTGCCCAAGGCCCTGACCGCTGATGAAGCTGCTGCGGCGGTTGATGCGGCGATCACCGAGGCGGGGGCGAGCTCGATCAAGGATATGGGCAAGGTCATGGCGGTGCTGAAGGCAAAATACACCGGCCAGATGGATTTCGGCGCGGTGGGGGCGGTGTTGAAGGCACGGTTGGGATAAGCGTCCGGCCCGTGACTTTATAGCAAGCAGGACAGTCAGGATGATAGAAATTGTCCCCTACCGGGCGGCTTGGCCGGACGAGTACCGCAAGGTTGCCGCAGATTTGCGCAAGGCGCTGGGCGACACTGTGTTGGCGCTTCATCATATTGGTTCGACGGCGGTGCCGGGGTTGGTGGCCAAAGACATCATCGACATCCAGTTGACCGTGGCTGACCTTGGGGTTTCGCGGGCAGCACGGCTGGAGCCGTTGGGGTTGGTTCTGGCCAGGCCAATCTGCGATCATTGCCCGGCGGGTCTGGATCTGCCGTCCGTCGAGCTTGGAAAGCAGATGTTCAAGGCTATGGGGCGGGCGGTCAATCTGCATATCCGCCAAAGCGGGCGGTTTAACCAACGCTATCCGGTGCTGGTGCGGGATTATCTTCGGGCCGACCCGGCGGCAGCAAAAGCGTATGGGGAAATCAAGCAGCAGTTGGCGCGGCGTTTCCCTGACGGCGAGGAAGCCTATTACGATATCAAGGATCCGGTCTCGGACATGCTGTTTTCGGCGGCCAGCCTTTGGGCCGAACAGCAGGGTTGGGTTATGCCGCTGTCGGACAACTAAAGGCTTAATCCGTCGCGCCGCTACTGCACGGCGGCAAAAGCTGCGCACAGCTCCGCCGCCAAAACGAGGCGCGCCTCGGGGGACAAGAACGCCCCGATCTCGACCTCGCGGTCATTGCCGGAAAGGGTCAGGTACTGCGGCACCCGGCCGCCGGTTTAATGCAGGGTGACGCGCACTCAATAGGGGTTCGCCTGCCAGAGTTGCTTGGTACCGTCCGCGGCAATCGCCAGCTCGATCCGCGACATGGGCAAGGTGATGGTTGTCTTGAAAGACGAATACTCCGGGCAAATGGATTTTGCCGAGATAGCACTACGGGTTAACGATATGCTGGCGAGATGGCCTGAGCGACATCCTTGGCAAGATGATGCCAGCATGGGATACATCAGGGTCGGAAACGGCCCCTTTTTGCTTTGGAGTGTTGTGTGGCGGTAGTGGTTCTTGAGATATGGCGGGCAGAGCGCATGTCGGCCGATCCCTTCACGATCTATCCTGATGGCTGCCGGGATGTGATCTGGTATGCCCTGCCGGGCGAAGCACCACGCTGGCGGTTGACCGCGCTTGATCTTACGTCGCGGCTGCTTGTCGGAGTAACCGGCGCATCTATGCAAGGGTTTCGGTTGCGGCCAGGGGCAATGGTTTCGCCCGACTTACTGTGCGGGGCACTGCGGCAAGACACGCCCGAAGACGCGGAGGCTGCGATTGCGGCGCTATCTGTGGTGCCAGTCAATCTGGCTGAAGTTCTTGCCGCTTGCGCGGCGTTGCCCGCGGGTGGCGTAGAGGGGTTGGCGCGTCGGCTTGGAGTTTCGGTGCGGACGGTGCAGCGCTTGGTGGTTGACGCAACGGCGCAGGGGCCGCTTTACTGGCTGCGGCTGGCGCGGCTGCGCGCCGCGTTGCAATCTGGGCAGGCAGGCGAGCCTTTGGCGCAGGCAGCGGCAGGGGCGGGCTTCGCCGATCAGGCGCATTTCAGCCGCGAGGCGCGGGCCTTCCATGGGGAAAGCCCGGCGCGGTTGTTGAATAACCCTCGTGCGATGGCTGCAATTCTGGCGCCGGGCTTTGGGGCGGTTGAGCCGGGTTAAGCCGGGGGCGTGACCTTGGTGCAGATTTCAACCATGGTGCCATCAGGGGTTTGCACATAGGCAGTGGTCTGGCCCCATTCCATGTATTCGACCCCCTGTACCAGCCTGGCCCCAGCCTTTACGGCGCGATCTAAGGCGGTTGCCACATTCTCGGTTTCAAAGGCGATCTCGAAACAGGGGGCCGCGGGTGGCTTGGTTGCCACGGTTTTGCCAAGCTGTTGCATCAGCGCGATGGAGCAGAAGGATAGCTTGGTCTCGCCGGTGATCAACTCGCCGAAACCGCCGCTTTTGTGCAGGAAACCTTGCTCCAGGCCAAAGGCAGCGGCATAGAAGGCCAGCGTGGCGGGGACATCAGCAACGTAGAGGATGGTGTAGCGAAAGATCATGTCTGGCTCCTGTTGATTGTGGGCATCTGATGCCATGGCCCGCAGGTCACCGGATTGAAGATTTGCGACAACGAAGCATGAAAGCTTGGGCCGCGCGCTATTTTTGATTTTGGCGCAGCGGCTAGAATCCTGAACAGCGCGGATGCTGCGATTTTGCTTAGCGCTTGTCTGGCGATGATAGAATCGCCAAACAAGCTCTAACCTTTTGTTCTTGCGCGTGTCTGGCGACAAAACCGGATTCCACTTTTGTCAGACACGCTTTAGCGCAACGAAGCCAATAATTGCGTGAGATCACGCGCGAGTGCCACGCGTTCATCTGCGGACAGGAACGCCCCCAATTCCACTTCGCGGGGGCCACCCTTGAGGGTGAGGTAGTTTGGCACCGGGCCGATTGTGGGATGCAGCTCTATCCGCACCCAATGGGGGTTCGCCTGCCAGCATTGTTCGGTTCCGTCGGCGGCCCGGTGACGCAGTGTCGCGAGGTCTTTATCAAGGGACAACACTTCATAGACTTGTGCATCGCGGTTGTTGCGCAGCAGCGCCCACCAGATACCCGCCACCGCGATGCTGACCAAGGGCAGCAGTATCCAAATGGCCCCGGTGCCCAACACTGCCAGCAGCGGCACAGCCGACAGCGCCGCAGTGATACTGATGAAGCCGACAAACCCCGGCGCTGACAGCGACCGGTGCGGCCACAGATGCAACTCGCGGTCTGGGGCCAAGGCGTCAAGCGACATGGCCCCGGATTTCTCCGGGGCCATGTCTGATCGTGTTACCCATTGGTACGGCATATGCCCGAGGCTTAATGCGCGTGGCTGTGATCCCAGTCCGAACGCTTCGGAAGCTGCTCGAATGTATGCTCCGGCGGCGGGCAGGGCAGGGTCCATTCCAGCGTATCGGCATATTCGTTCCAATAGTTGGTCACGGTGATCTTGCGACCGAACCTGATCGTGTAGAACACGATGCCGATGAACAGCAGGAACGAGGCGAAGGACAGGAACGCCCCCAGCGACGACAGGTGGTTCCAGTATGCGAAGGCCTCAGGATAGTCGATGTAGCGGCGTGGCATGCCCTGACGACCCAGGAAGTGCTGCGGGAAGAAGGTCAGGTTGACACCCACGAACATCATCCAGAAATGCAGCTTGCCCGCCCATTCCGGGTACTGACGGCCCGACATCTTGCCGATCCAGAAGTAGATACCGGCAAAAATCGAGAAGGCGGCGCCGATGCTCATCACATAGTGAAAATGCGCCACAACATAGTAGGTGTCGTGATAGACGCGGTCGACCGGGGCCTGGCTCAGCACAATGCCGGTCACACCGCCGACGGTGAACAGGAAGACAAAGCCAATCGCCCAAAGCATCGGCGTCTTGAACTCAAGCGAGCCGCCCCACATCGTCGCAATCCATGAAAAGACTTTGACCCCGGTCGGCACCGCGATCACCATCGTCGCCATCATGAAGTAAGACTGCTGGGTCAGCGACATGCCCACGGTGTACATGTGGTGCGCCCAGACGACGAAGCCCAAGGCGCCAATGGCGACCATCGCATAGACCATCGGCAGATAGCCGAAGATCGGCTTTTTCGAGAAGGTGGCGATGACGTGGCTGATGATGCCAAAGCCCGGCACGATGACGATGTAGACCTCGGGATGGCCGAAGAACCACAGGATGTGCTGGTAAAGGATCGGGTCACCGCCGCCCTGCGGTTGGAAGAAAGTGGTGCCGAAGTTGCGGTCGGTCAAGAGCATGGTGATGGCCCCGGCCAGAACCGGCAGTGCCAGCAAGATCAGCCAGGCGGTCACAAAGATCGACCAGGCGAACAGCGGCACTTTGTGCAAGGTCATGCCCGGCGCGCGCATGTTGAGGAAGGTGGTGATCATGTTGATCGCACCCAGGATCGACGAGGCCCCCGAGAGGTGGACGGCGAAGATCGCGAGATCCATCGAATAACCGGATTCGTTGGTCGACAGCGGCGGGTACAGCACCCAGCCAACGCCGGACCCCATCTGATCATTGCCACCGGGCGAGAAGACCGAAGCGATGGCCAGCGAGGTGCCTGCCACATACATCCAGTAGCTGAGGTTGTTCATCCGCGGGAAGGCCATGTCGGGCGCGCCGATATGCAGCGGCATGAAGTAGTTGCCAAAGCCGCCAAACAGCGCCGGAATGACCACGAAGAACATCATCAAGATGCCGTGCGCGGTGATCAGGACGTTCCAAAGATGGCCGTTCGGGGTGCAGACGGCATCAGTCGCAACCGCGCGGGCGCCTTCAAGGCACATATACTGCACGCCGGGGTTCATCAGTTCCAGACGCATGTAAACCGTAAAGGCCACCGCGATGAAGCCCACGACCGCAGACGTGAACAGATAAAGGATGCCGATATCCTTGTGGTTTGTGGACATGAACCAACGGGTGAAGAACCCGGGGTGTCCATGCGCATCGGCGCCATGTACGGCTGCGTCGGCCATGCTGATCTCCCATTTCTTTTTACCGGTCAGGATCTTGTGTCCAGACAGGGGTCAGCGCCCGTAATAATTGGCGCGGGCCGAATGGGCAATCCAAGATACTCGGCTGAGACTGGAAAAATTGTCTCACCCCCGTATCTTGTGTCACCCCGGCACCGGGGTCACATCATTGCGCGGCTGCGGTCAGATAGGCGGCAATATCTTCCCCGCCTTTTGCCAGCTTGAAGCTCATTTTCGACTTTGCCGCCGCGTCACCGGTCTTTTCCTTAAGGAAAGCAGTGGGATCGGCCAGATAGGTCACCAACTGGGCCTCGTCCCAGACCAGGCCTGCGGCACCGGCGGCAACGATGCTGTCGCCGTAAGTGTAGTCCGCGAAGGTACCAGCGGTGCGACCGATCACGCCATACAGATTCGGGCCGGTCTTGCCGCCTTTCACCACCTCGGTGCCATCATCCTTGATGATCGAGTGGCAGGCCCTGCACTTTTTGAAATCGGATTCGCCTTTGGCAGCGTCGCCCGCCGCCAGCGCGGGTGTGGTCAGAGCAAAGATAGCAAATGTCAGAATGATCTTTTTCATCGGGTTCCTCGGAGTTTGGGCAAGCCAGGGATCTGCTCGTCCCGGACGATGGTCCGGTTCCGATGGTAACCGCAATGCGCT
>JANMDM010000022.1:0-11807 GCA_031376305.1 Pseudomonadota bacterium
ATACGGGGTGACAACCAACAACCTGTTGGCGGTAACCTTGGTGCAGATGGATGGCACGGTTGTTGAGCTGGGCGGACCTTGGATGGATGCGGGCGGACTTGATCTGCTGGGGGTGATCTGCGGCTCTGAAGGCCAGCTTGGGGTCGTGACGGAAGCTACCTTGCGGATCCTGCCCAAGCCTGAGGGGGCGCGCCCGGTGCTGATCGGATTTGCCTCGAACGAAGTCGCGGGGGCCTGTGTTGCCGACATCATCCGGGCCGGGGTTCTGCCGGTGGCAATCGAGTTCATGGACCGCCCTTGTATCCGCGCCTGCGAGGATTTCGCCCAGGCCGGATATCCCGATTGCGAGGCCTTGCTGATCGTCGAGGTCGAAGGCAGCGCGGCGGAGATTGACGAACAACTGGCACTGATCATCACGATTGCCCGGCGGCACAACCCGGTTGAGCTGCGCGAAAGCCGGTCCGAGGCGGAAAGCGCACGGATCTGGCTGGGGCGCAAATCGGCCTTTGGGGCGATGGGACAGATCAATGATTACATGTGTCTCGATGGCACCATACCGGTGTCGGCCTTGCCTTTGGTCTTGCGCCGCATCGGCGAGATGAGCGGTGAGTTTGGCTTGGATGTGGCCAATGTTTTTCATGCGGGCGACGGCAATATGCACCCTTTGATTCTGTATGACGCCAACAAGCCCGGCGACCTGGAGACCTGCGAGGCGTTCGGCGCGGCAATCTTGAAGCTCTGTGTTGAGGTCGGCGGCTGTCTGACCGGGGAACACGGCGTCGGGATTGAAAAGCGGGATCTGATGGGGGTGCAATATGACCCGGCAGATCTGGAGGCGCAGATGCGGGTAAAAGACGTGTTCGATCCGCTTTGGTTGCTTAATCCCGCCAAAGTCTTTCCGCTGTCTGCCAGTGCGGGGCGTCGGAGTGAGCGCAGCGGTTGTGGCCGGCTTTCTTGAGTATTTAAGCAAAGAAAAAGCCTGATGAGAGTTGAAAGCGAAGCACATCTGAGTGGGGTTTTACGGGCGGCCACGACTGCTTTTCGGGTGCAGGGCGGGGGTACGCGTGGCATTGGCGGGGGCGGCGAGCCGCTGGATGTTTCGGGTTTAAGCGGAATCACGCTTTATGAGCCGGGGGCGCTGACTCTGGTGACGCAGGCAGGAACCCAGCTGTCGGAGGTTGAAGCTGCGCTGAGCGCAGAGGGGCAGCGCCTGGCGTTTGAGCCGGGGTGCTGGCGCGGGCTTTTGGGCACGGCGGGGACGCCGACCATCGGCGGAGTGGTGGCGGCCAATATCGCCGGACCGCGGCGGGTGCAGGCGGGGGCAGCGCGCGACGCGCTCTTAGGGGTGCGTTTTGTCGATGGCACCGGCGCCGTCATCAAGAACGGCGGGCGGGTGATGAAAAATGTCACCGGTTATGATCTGGTCAAACTTATGGCGGGAAGTTTCGGCACCCTTGGGGTTCTGACCGAGGTTGCCTTGAAGGTTTTGCCTTTGCCTGCGGCAGTGGCGACGCTGATCTTGCCCGCGCAGGATGTGGCGCAAGCGGTGGCGGTGATGGCCGCGGCGCTGGGCTCGCCCTATGATGTCAGTGGTGCTGCGCGGTTGCCGGACGGCAGGGTGATGATCCGGGTGGAGGGTTTTTCCGGATCGGTCGCCTATCGCACGGCACGGCTTGTCGAGATTATGGCGCGCTTTGGCCAGACAGTCGTTGAAGCAGATGTCGGCAGAAGCGCCGTGCTGTGGCAAGGCGTGCGTGATGTGGTGCCGTTTCATCGCCAAGCGGGGGATGTCTGGCGGGTTTCGCTGAAAGCGTCAGATGCGCCGCAGGTCGCCACGCGCCTGGGGGGGCAGGTGCTGTTGGATTGGGGCGGCGGACTGATTTGGGCGCTGGTTCCCGAAGGCACCGATGTGCGGGCATTGGCAAGCCCTTACCGGGGGCACGCAACGCGGGTGCGCGGCGGCGGCGGGGCGATCCTGATGTTCGAGCCGGAAGCGCCGGCGGTTGCAGCCCTTTCGGCGGGGCTGCGGGCAAAGTTCGATCCGAAGGGCATTCTCAATCCGGGGTTGATGGGCTGATCCATGCAGACACATTTCACCGAAGACCAGCTTCGTGACCCCGACACCGCCCGCTCCAACCAGATTCTGCGCGCCTGCGTGCATTGTGGGTTTTGTACCGCCACCTGCCCGACCTATCAGATCCTGGGGGACGAGTTGGACAGTCCGCGCGGGCGCATTTATCTGATTCAAGAGATGCTGGAAAGCGGGCGTCCGGCCGACGCCAAGACCGTCAAGCACATTGATCGCTGCCTGTCCTGTCTGGCCTGTATGACCACCTGCCCGTCGGGGGTGCATTACATGCATCTGGTTGATCACGCCCGCGCCCATATCGAGGCGACCTATCGCCGCCCGTGGTCGGATCGGGCCTTGCGCTGGATACTGGCCAAGGTCCTGCCCTATCCCGGGCGGTTGCGGCTGGCATTGTTGGGGGCAAAGCTGGCGCGGCCCTTCACGCGGCTTCTGCCGGATGCGCGGCTGCGGGCGATGGTGGCCATGGCGCCAAGGCAAGTGCCGCCGGTCAGCCGCAATGATGATCCGCAGGTGTTTGCCGCCGAAGCTCCGCGCCGGATGCGCGTGGCGCTGATGACCGGCTGCGCGCAAAGGGCGCTGAACACCGATATCAATGACGCGACGATCCGGTTGTTGCGGCGGCTGGGGTGTGAGGTGGTGGTGGCGCAGGGGGCTGGCTGCTGCGGGGCATTGACCCATCATATGGGGCGGGTCGGCGAAAGCCATGCGGCGGCAGCGGCCAATATCCGCGCCTGGATTACAGAACGGCGGGCAGGCGGGCTGGATGCGATTGTCATCAACACCTCGGGATGTGGCACCACGGTCAAGGACTATGGTCATATGTTTCGAACCACGGCGCTGGCCAGCGAGGCGGCGGAAATAGCCGGGTTGGCCTGTGATGTTTCCGAACTTCTGGTGCGGCTTACACCCGGTGGGGCGGCACCGGAGCCTTTGCGCGTCGCCTATCACGCCGCCTGTTCGCTGCAGCATGGCCAGCAGATCAAATCTGCGCCCAAAGACCTGCTGAAGGCGGCAGGATTTACCGTGGTGGACCCCACCGACAGCCACCTGTGTTGTGGGTCGGCCGGCACCTACAACCTGCTTCAGCCCGAGATTTCTGGCGAGTTAAAACGGCGCAAGGTGGCAACCCTTGAGGCAAAGGCTCCGGATGTGATCGCGGCCGGCAATATCGGCTGCATGATGCAGATCGGTTCCGCCACGCGGATCCCAGTGGTTCACACCGTCGAGTTGATCGACTGGGCAACCGGCGGGCCACGGCCGCATGGGTTGACGAAAAGCCGACGTTGACAAAGATTTGACTGTTCAACCCCGGCTGGCTGGCTTTATGCAGAGCCATGATTTTGCGTATGCGACAGATCATGGCTTTTGCACTGGCGTTAAGTCTGGTGTTTGTGATGGCCACCGGCATGATGGCTGCGAAAGACTCAGATCCGGCTGAGCCTCAGCCGATGGTCATGGCCGAGGCGGTTGGCTGCCCGGCCTGCCACCTGTCAGAGACAGCCATGAGCTGTGCGCAGCTCCACTGTGCCCTTCCCGTGGCGGAACTGTCGGCATTTGACCCGCGGACAGCGGGTGGCGGCGTGGTTTTTGCCGATCCCGCCCGCCTTTTGCCGCAGATCAGCCATCGCCCCAACCCCCGGCCCGCCTGACCCTGTCAGTTCATCGTTTGCGGGCTTGCCCGCGCCCAAACCCTTGAACTGAAGGATTTATCTGATGAATACCACTTTGCGCCTGACGGGCGCTATTGCCGCTGCCTTGATTGGCACGGCCTCGGCGGCGACCACGCTTGCCGATCTTGCCACCCGGACCCATTACCACGGCATCGCCTTTGCGCGCGCGGGGTCGGCGGAACTGCTTTTGGCCACCCACCACGGCCTTTTCGCGGTCGACAGCGCCGGTGAGGCCACGCGAATCTCGCCGGTGCAGGATTACATGGGCTTCGCGCCCGACCCGGCAGACCCGCTGGGCTATTTTGCCAGCGGCCATCCGGCGGCAGGTGGCAATTCCGGTTTTCTGGCATCGGGGGACGGCGGCACCACCTGGACGCAGGTTGCCGAAGGCGTGGACGGGCCGGTGGATTTCCACCAGATGACGGTCAGCGCCGCCGACCCCCGGACGATTTATGGCAGCTATGGCGCGGTGCAGGTCAGCCATGATGCGGGGAAAACCTGGGCTGTTGCGGGGGCGCCACCGCCGAAGCTAATCGCACTTGCAGCCGCAGGCACCACAGCGGATCAGGTCTATGCCGCGACCGAGAGCGGGGTTTATCTCAGTTCCGACGCTGGCATAAGCTGGAAGCCTCTGGCCTTTGCGGGCGCGGTCGTCAGTCTGGTTGAGGCCGCCGCCGATGGCACGGTCTATGTTTTCGTGCTGGGTCAGGGGTTGCTGCGGGCCGATGCGCCGACGGCAGAATTCGTGCCGCTGTCAAATGATTTTGGCCAGATGGTCCCTTTGCATATGGCCATTGACCCCGAGGATGCCCGCCATCTTGCCCTGACCACACAGTCGAACGATGTGCTGGAAAGCCGGGATGGCGGCCGCAGCTGGCAAGCCTTTGGTGCCTCCCCGTGAGAAGGGTGGCTTTGGCCGGGGCCGCGACGCTTTGCGTCGCGGTCATCCTGACGTGGGCGGTTCGCATGGGATCGCAGGTCTGGAGCACAGCGCAAATCACCCGCGGGAAGGGGCTTTACGACAGCCATTGCGCAAGCTGCCACGGCAAAAAACTGCAAGGTCAGCCGGACTGGAAATCGCCCTTGGCCAATGGCCGGATGCCCGCGCCGCCACATGACGGGTCGGGGCATAGCTGGCACCATTCCGACGAAGCCCTAATCGGCATTACCAAATTTGGCCTGAAACCCTATGTGAATGCGGCCTATGAAAGCGATATGCCAGCCTTCGGCGCGACGCTCAGCGACGAAGATATCGCTGCGGTCTGGGCCTATATCAAGTCCACATGGCCCGATCGGCAGCGCGCCTATCAGGTGCAGATCACCCGGCAGGACGCAGACTGACAGTGGCGGGAATTGTTAGCATTTTGCGAAAAGACAGAGCCATATTATTGCCGTATCGCCTAAGTAGAGCCATGAAGCGATATCAGTTGCGGATGCGGAGAGACGGATGCGGCGAAAACTGGCGGCGTTCTTTATGGTTCTCGGTCTGGCATCCGTGCGACTGCCGCCAGAGGCGATGGCGCAGGATTCCGCGTTGGAAACCCTTTTGACCGCCAATGATACGCGCGGTTGGGAGGCGGTGGGCCGTATCGACATTGCGGATCGGGCGTTTTGCACTGGCGCGCTGATCGCACCGGATCTGGTTCTTACGGCGGCGCATTGCCTTTTCGACAAAGACAGCAATCAGGCCTTTGCCGCAGCGGATTTCAAATTTCTGGCCGGGTGGCGGGACGGGCGCGCCGTTGCCTACCGGGGGGTGAAGCGGGTGTTTGCCCATCCGTCCTATGTGTATCGCGGGCCAGAAAACATTGATGGCGTCGCCTATGATCTGGCACTTCTGGAGCTTGATCAACCCATCCGCCTGGCCTCAATCCAACCCTATGCCACGGGGGCCGATCCGCAGCTTGGCGACACGGTTGAAGTCGTCTCCTATGCCTTCGACCGGTCCGAGTCGCCATCGCTCCAGCGGGCGTGCCAGGTTCTTGGGCCGCAACCCGGCATGATGGTGTTTTCCTGCTCGGTGGATTTCGGATCTTCGGGGGCGCCAATCTTCAAACTGCAAGACGGCGTGCCGGAAATTGTGTCGGTGGTGTCAGCCAAGGCCGAGCTTGACGGGATACAAGTGTCCCTTGGCGCGCAAATGGCCGAACCGCTGGCGGAATTGCGGGCGGCTTTCGCGCAAAGCGAAATCCCCTCGCGTAAGGGGATCCTTGGGCAAAGCAGCTTGCCACAGATTGGCGGCAGTGTCGGCGGGGCAAAGTTCCTGAAGCCCTAGCCAGGGCGCGGCAGTATCGACGCTGTGTCACCTGCCCCCTTGAAACAGCCGCCCGACCTTCCCAGATTCCCTCTGCCGAGGCGCCAGTGACGGGCCCGGCCTTGCAATCGCCCCTGCCCTGTCGGGAGGGGTTCATAGCATCGCTCAACGGAGGATGACCCATGCGAACCTACGACTTTTCCCCCCTTTACCGCGCGACCATAGGCTTTGACCGGATCGCCGATCTGATGGACCGCGCGCTTTTGGCCGATGGCGCCCAGCCCGCTTATCCGCCCTACAACATCGAAAAGACCGCCGAAAATGCTTATCGCATCTCGGTCGCGGTGGCCGGGTTTGCGGCCGATGAGCTGACGGTCGAAGTGAAGGACGGTGCGCTGACCGTCTCGGCCCGCAAGGCTGGCGACGATGCGCCCAAGGCCTATCTGCACCGCGGCATCGCCACCCGTGCCTTTGACCGGCGTTTCGCGCTGGCCGATCATATGCGGGTGTCGGGGGCCATCCATGCCGATGGCATGCTGCATATCGACCTTCTGCGCGAAGTCCCCGAAGCGCTGAAGCCGCGCCGCATCGAGATTGCCAAAGGCGACACGGTCGAGGCGAAGGCGTTGGAGACCGTCGAGGTCTGATCCTGGCCCCGGTGACCCGGAGGGTGCGCAGTCATTGCGCACCCTTTTTTAGGGGCCGACCTCAGTTTCCCGACAGCGATTGCCCCAGCCGCATCAACTGCACCGCCTCGGCCCGGTAGCCGAAAGTGTCGGTTCCCTTGGCCCCCGAAGCCAGCGCAACCGCATCAGCCCAGCCCCAGTTTCCAAGATACTTGGAACCGCCCAAAAGCTGCCCGAACCCGGCAATCGCGGCGGCGAAACGCACATCGTCACCGGTTTGCGCCGTTGCCAACGGAATCGGCTGTTCCATCAACTGGCTGGTCGTGGCCCCTGGTTCCTTCCAGCGCAGTTTCAGAAAGCCAAGTTCGGAAGGTTCCGCCTCAAGGGTTGCCGCGCCATTGGTCTGGTAGCGCAAGGGATCGCTGTGTAGCGCCGGACTGCCCACCGGCGTCACTTCGTAAAGCGCCGTCACCTGATGACCGGCGCCAATCTCACCCGCGTCCACCGTGTCATTGTTGAAATCCTCGCGTGCCAGTGCGCGAGTCTCGTAGCCGATCAGCCGGTATTCGGCGATGGCCGTGGGGTTGAACTCGATCTGGATCTTCACGTCATTGGCGATAGGGAACAGCGCCCCGGTCAGCTGGTCTACCAGCACCTTCTGCGCCTCGGACAGGGTGTCAATATAGGCAGCCTGACCATTGCCGTTCTGCGCCAGCGCCTGCATTGTCGCATCGTCCAGATTGCCGCGCCCAAATCCCAGCACCGAAAGATAGGTGCCGGTTTCGCGCTTTTCGGCGATGTATTTGGTCAGCTCTTCTGGGTCACTGATGCCGACGTTGAAATCGCCGTCAGTGGCCAGCAGGATTCGCGTCACCTCGCCCTTTGTCTTCATGCCTTCGGCAACCTGATAGGCCTGCTGTAAGCCCTCCTGACCGGCGGTCGAGCCCCCAGCCGCCAGCCGGTCCAGCGCCGACAGGATCTTGGCGCGGTCGTTGGCAGGGGTTGGTGCCAGCACTTCGCCGGCACTTCCCGCATAGGTGACGATGGCCACCTGATCCTCGGGGTGCAACTGGCCAAGCAGCAAGCGGAAGGATTGCTGCAACAAGGGCAGTTTGTTCGGCTCATCCATAGAGCCCGAGGTGTCGATGAGAAACACCAGATTAAGCGATGGCCGATCGGCCAGCGCCGGCAGGCGACCCTGAATGGCAATATGCACCAGCCGGGTATCCTTGTTCCAGGGGGTCTGGATCACGCTGACCGTGGGTCGGAAGGGCGCCCCGTCCGCTGCGGGCGCCGGGTAGTCATAGGGGAAGTAGTTGACCATCTCCTCGATCCTGACCGCCTCGGCGGGCGGCAGAGAGCCGCTGGCGAGCGAGGAGCGGACGACGGCATAGGATGCGGTATCAACATCGATCGAAAAGGTTGACACCGGGTCTTCCGCGACGATCTTGACCGGGTTCACCTCGGCACTGGCGAAGGCTTCGGTGTTGGGTTCCGCTCTCTGTGCCGCCTCTGCCTCGGTCGTCGATGCGGTGCCTTGGTATACCGTCGATGCCGCATAGCCCACATCGGCTTCGGACTTGGCCCGGCCAATCGGGGCCGGTGTGACGATAAGCATGTCCGTGGCGGCGCTGTTTTGCGGCTCCGAGGACACGGCCCCTTGTAAAGTGGCGCTGCTTTCTCCTATGGCGGTGGCCGCTGGCGTATCAGCCATGACCGCGCCAGAGCCATCGGGCGACACCGCCATTTCGGCGGGTGCAATCGTCGCATCGGCTCTGGTTTCATCGACCTTTGGCGCAAGTCCAGCCGTGCCGCCTGCCACCACCGCGTCTGGTGCTGCATCTTCTGCCCGTGGCGCTCCGGTTTTTTCCTTGGCAACGTCGACCACCACAGGCTCAGGCATTCCGGGCGCTTGCCGCAGCGCGGGCAAAACAACAACAAGACCCACGCTGATCGCCAAAACCGAAGCGGTGGCGGTCAGCATGGGACGGGTCGAAAACTTTGATAGCATGGCACGAACTCCCGTCAGGATTCCCGTCCTTGCTGAACGGTCTGACATAGGACGCGCGGGTTTCGCCGTTTCTTGGGCGCGGTCAAAATTTTCCATGGCGCGGGCCAGCGTCGCGGCCTTTGCCGCGGCATCCGCCGCAGGGGGGGCGGACTTCAGCCCGACGCGGAGCTTGTCAAATTCATCCATCACAGCATCCCCTCGGCGCGGGCCATCTCGCGCAGGCGTTTCTTCACCTCACTCATCCGCCAGGCCACCGTGCCTTCGGACACCCCCAGAACCTCGGCCGCTTCGGCCTGTGACAATTCTTCGCCCAGGGTCAGTGCCACGGTATCCCTGAGTTCGGGCGTGAGCCGCGCCATCGTCGCGGCCAACCAATCCTGCGACGCCTCCGCCTCGGATATCTCGGCTTGGCGGGCGATTTCCCAATCGCCCCAACCGTCCGCCGCCTTGATCCGCGTCGCGGTCCGGCGGCGCCTGTCATGTGCTGCGTTCACTGTCACCCGGTAAAGCCAGGTGGTGAAGCGCGCCACCTGCCGGTAGCTGCCAAGCTTCACCGGCAGCGCCATACAGATATCCTGCGCCAGATCCTCTGCCTCGGCACGCGCCCCGGTCAGCCGGAAGCACAGCCCGAAAATCCGGTCGTAATGCCGCGCCAGAAGCGCCGCGAAGGCATCGCGGTCTCCGGCGGCGGCGGCGGCCGCAAGGGTCTCATCCGAGGTATCCATCAGCATGACGATAGATGAGACGCAGCTCGAAGTGCAATCCTTGGTGCCTTGGTCGGAAATCTCATGGCGTTGCGAAGAGACGTCACGAACTTTGATAAAAACCACGGTTGGCGCCCATACTCTTGTAATGTTTCACGACGATGCCCCCCAAACCACTCTTGCGATGCCACAATCACGACGCATACTGTTTCGATATGGTATTTTGATTGGACCTCGGATCATGCGGCTGCTTCTTGCTCTTATCCTGTGCGGCTTTTTCCCGGCATCTTCGCTTCAGGCCGCAGAACTTTTGAAGGGCGATGCTCCAGGTTGGATTGAGGACACCGCCCTTCCCGAAGTTGATCCCGAACTATTGCCCTATGCGGGCGAAGGGATTTACTACCTTTTGTCTGAAGAGCAGGATTATTGGCAAGGCGAGCGGCGCTTTTCCCATGAGCGGATCGCGGTCAAGGTCTTGTCACGCGCTGGGCTGGAAAGTGCGGCTTCCTTCTTGCGCAACTTCGATCCGGGCACCGAAACCCTGACCTTGACGCGGCTCGATATCTTGCGGGATGGCAAAAAGATTTCCATGCGTGATCGGGTTGCAGTGGAAATCTTGCGCCGCGAAGCCGGTCTAGAAGATGGCTTGCTAGACGGTATTCAGACTGCCCATCTGGAGGTGCCGGGTCTGCAAGTCGGTGATGTGCTCGACGCGGGCTTTTTGTGGCAATCCGACCCGGTGTTTGCAGGTCAGACATTTTCCGGGAGTTTCGAGCATGAGTATTCGGCCCCGGTCGGATTGGTGCGCCTGGTCCTGAATTGGCCTGCGGATCGCCCCATCCGCATTGGCCCCGACCTTGCCGGAATGGCGCGGAGCGACCAGATCATAGATGGCATCCACCGGATCGAGCTTAGCCAAAGTGCCCATCCGCCGATAGAGCCCGAGGATAATCTGTTGCCCGAGGCCGACCCGTGGAACGCGGTCTATTTTACCGCCGCGCAAAGCTGGGCCGAAGTGATTGCGCCGTTTGCGGATCACTATTCAGTGGCCAGGCCCGTACCCAAAGCCTGGGAAGCTGAGGTTGCGGCGATTGTGCAGACTGCAAAGGATGACCCGACGCGTGCCTTTGCCGCCCTGCGGCTGGTGCAGGACAAAGTCCGCTATGTTGGTGTCGAAGTCGGCGCCGGGGGGTATTTTTCCCGCGATCCCGCCCAAGTGGTCGAGAATGGCTATGGCGATTGCAAAGACAAATCCGTGCTGCTGGTCACAGTATTGCGGGCTTTGGGCTTGGAGGCGGATGTGGCGCTGGCCAATCTTGATCGCGGGTTTGGACTTGGGGAGCATCTGCCGATGGTCGGTGCCTTTGATCATATGATCGTGCGCGTGGTGGTCGGCGGCAAGCCGGTCTGGATGGACGGAACCGGCAGCTACCAAGCGGGGGAAAGCGCCGATGCGGCATCGCCCGACCTTGGCTTTGCGTTGCCGGTGACCGGGCAGCTGGCTGGGCAACTGGTGCCGATCCTCCCCGATCAACCCGGTGAAAACCTGATCACAACGCAAGAGACTTTCACCTTCACTCCGGACGGGCTTGAGCTGGATGTGACGAGCAGTTTCAAAGGCGCAGCCGCCGACCATATGCGCTGGATAGTGGCGTCGACGGCAAGTCATACGCTTCAGCAACGCTATCTGGATTACTACGAACGCAGCTATCCCGGTATTGAGCGGCGCGAAGCGGCAGAAATGACTGATGCCCCGGCGAGCAACCATCTGGTGCTGAGGGAATCCTACGTTTTGCCGGCCCTGGCGCTTGAGGATCAGGATCTGACTGCGGATTTCCCCTTTCTCGCCGATGGCTTTGACGACCTGCTTCCCGATGTGGACGCCGCATCGCGCACTGAGCCGATCTATTTTGAGCCGCATGCCGAGCGGGTCCATCAGGTGACAGTCGTAAATTCACCCAAGGCCCTGACCGCCCCGGAACCCCTGCTGATCGACGCCCCGGCCTTTGGCTTTGGCTTTGAGGGCCATGTTGACGTCAAAGGGACGCTGCATCTTTTGTGGCATTTCACCCCGCGCGCCCGATCCGTGGCGGCACGGGATGCTGAGAAACTGGTTGATGACGCAGATCAGATGCGTTCTGCGACCCGGCAAAGCTGGGATGTGACGCGTGACAAGGGGTTTCTTGCGACGCTGTTCGATACCTTGAAAGCCCCCGCCGCAACCGGGGCGCCCACCCCCTGAAGGGTGGGGCAGGGGCGGCGCTACTTCAGGCGGAAGTCGAAATGCTTGCGGACGTTCTCTTCGATCTTCCAGGTGCCTTTGAAGGTAGCTTCCACCACGAAAGCATCGCCGGCTTTCACGGTCACCGGCTGGCCGCCATCGGGGGTGATGGTGATGCGGCCGGCGATCAGGACGACGTATTCGTAGGCGGTGTAGGTGGCGTGATAGCTGC
>JANMDM010000037.1:0-2242 GCA_031376305.1 Pseudomonadota bacterium
TAATCAGGAAGATCACGTCAGCATGGCCGCCCACGGTGCCCGCCGCCTGATGCGGATGATCGAAAATCTTGACCGCATCTTGGGCGTCGAACTGCTCTGCGCCGCCCAGGGCATCGACTTCCGCGCGCCCCTTGCCACCTCCGCCCCGCTTGCCCGCGTTGTGGCGCGCCTTCGGCAAGACGTGGCGACGCTCGGCGAAGACCGCTACCTCGCCCCCGATCTGGAAGCCGCCGCCCGTCTTGTCGCGTCGGGCGCGATCTGCGCGGCCACCGGCCTTGCCCTGCCGGAACTTTCGGCATGACCCCCGCCATGAACCCGGTCGAAGTCATTCAGGGCGACAGCCCGGTCATCCTTGGCCAGCCGCATGGCGGCACCTGGATGCCAGACGCACTCACCGCCCGCCTCAATGCCAATGGCCGGGCGCTGGCCGATACCGACTGGCATATCGGCCGACTCTACGACGGCCTCTTGCACGGCGTCACCACGGTGCGCGCCACCTTCCACCGCTACGCCATCGACGCCAACCGCGACCCAGCAGGCAGCTCGCTTTACCCCGGCCAGAACACCACGGGACTCTGTCCCACCACCGATTTCGACAACCAGCCGATCTGGCAAGCGGGCCAGGACCCCAGCGCGGACGAAATTCAGGCGCGCCGCGCGGCGTTCCACACCCCCTATCACACCGCCCTTGCGGCGGAAATCGAACGGGTCCGCGCCAAACACGGCGTCGCCATCCTTTACGACTGCCATTCGATCCGCTCGGTGATTCCATTTCTTTTCCCCGGCACCCTTCCGGTGTTTTCCATCGGCACCAACGACGGCGCCACCTGCGCCGCACTCGTCCAATGTTCCACCGCCGATCCCTGCAACAAGGCCGAAGGCTTTGACACGGTGATCAACGGCCGCTTCAAGGGCGGCTGGACCACCCGCCACTATGGTCGCCCAACCGATGGCATCCACGCCATCCAGATGGAATTGGCCCAACGCGCCTATCTGACCACTGAGGCAGCCCCCTGGGCCTATGACCCCACCCGCGCCGAAAAGCTGCGCCCGGTCCTTGCCCGTATCCTGACCAACCTCGACCTGCTTGCCAGATCAGGGCGCCTGACCAATGACTAGCGCCCCGCTCTCCGGCCTGCGGGTGTTCGATATGACCCGGGTTTTGGCCGGGCCCTACTGCACCGCCCTGCTGGCCGATCTGGGGGCCGAGGTCATCAAACTTGAGCCCCCCGCAGGCGACGAATACCGCCATATCGGCCCGTTCCGGGGTGGCGAAAGTGCCTTGTTCCAGCTGACCAACCGCGGCAAGAAATCCATCGTCCTCGACCTGCGCGACCCCGAAGGCCAAAGGCTGGCCCAGGACATCGCCGCCACCTGCGACGTGGCGGTCGAAAACTTCCGCCCCGGTGTTGCCGCCAAACTAGGCCTTGATGCGCAAACCCTGCGCGCCCGCCGCCCCGACATGGTCTATGCCTCGATCTCGGGCTTCGGCCAAAGCGGCCCGTGGACCGGTCTGCCCGCCTATGATCTGGTTGTGCAGGCGCTGTCCGGCCTGATGGCGGTGACCGGCGAAGACGGCGGCGCGCCGCTGAAGGTCGGCGAAAGTTACGGCGACCTGATGGGCGGCCTGTTTGCCAGCTGGGCGATCCTCGCCGCTCTGGTCCGCCGCGCCGCCTCGGGCGAAGGGTCAACCATCGACGTGTCGATGCATGATGCGCTCTTTTCGCTCTTGCCCACCGCCCATGCGCAATACCTGTTTGCGGGCCGCGAACCCGCCCGCACCGGCAATCGCCACCCCTTGTCCACGCCCTTTGGCTGCTACCGCGCCAAGGACGGGCAGGTGGCCGTCGCCGTCCTCAATGACAAGCATTTTTCAGCCTTCGCCAGCCTGATCGGCCATCCCGGCCTTGGCCTTGATCCCCGCTTTGCCACTGACAGCGCCCGCACCGAAAACGAACCTGCCCTTAAAGCCCTGATCGAGGACTGGAGCCTGACCCTGACCACCGACGAAGCCGCCGCGTCACTCACCGCCACCGGCATCCCCTGCGCGCCGATCCGCAGTTTTGCCGAGGCCTGCGCCAGCGACCAGACCACCCGGCGCGACCTGATCGCCAACCTGCCGCACCCGCGCCTTGGCCCGGTGCCGGTCGTCGGCCTTCAGGTCTGGTTTGACGGGGCAAAACCGCTGGCCCTGACAGCAGCCCCTGTCCTTGGGGCCGATGCCGATGACATCCTGTCACAC
>JANMDM010000103.1:0-3734 GCA_031376305.1 Pseudomonadota bacterium
GCCGTCGGGCGAATGTTTTCAGCCCAGATGACGCCGCCATGCGCTTCGACGATCTGCTTGGAAATTGCCAGACCCAAGCCGGAATGTTCGCCAAATTGCCCTGGGGGGCGTTCGGAATAGAAGCGTTTGAAGATATTGCTGAGCGCCTGATCCGGTATGCCAGGGCCGGTATCTTCAACCACCACCAAAATCCGGCTTTCCCGTTTGCGGGCCCAGACCCGGACGGCATCACCTTCGTTGCAAAAGGAAATCGCATTGGTGATCAAATTGACGAAGACTTGGGCAATGCGCGCCTCAAGACCTTGAATGACAATCGGATCGGCCGGAAGGTCCGCGATGAAGTCAACGCCCTTGCTGCGCGCATCCTGGCCAAGATATTCGGTCAAATTCCCAAGGGTTTTAAGAATATTAAAGCTTTCTTCTTCCTCCTTGACCAGCTCGCTGTCCAACCGGGAGGCGTTGGAGATATCGCTCACCAACCGGTCCAGACGCCGCACGTCATGGTCGATCACGTCAAGAAGCTTCTCGCGCTGGTCTTCGCGCTTGGCAAACCGCATGGTTCCGACTGCCGACCGCAAGCTGGCCAGTGGGTTCTTGATCTCATGGGCCACGTCGGCGGCAAACTGCTCGTTCGATTCAATGCGTTCATACAGCGCCGAAACCATGCCCCGCATGGCGCCGGATAGCCGTCCGATCTCATCCGGGCGGGCGGTCAGGTCGGGAATGCGCACGCGCGATGGGCTCATCTTGCGGGCGTTCTTGTCGCGGCCCATTTCGGCCGCAGCGGCCAGATCCGAAAGCGGGTTCGCGATGGTCGAGGCAAGGACCAAACTCAGCCCGATTGAGACGACGATCGCCACAACGAACATTTGCAAAACCTGCTCACGTTCGACCCGCACCAACGCATTGATTTCACCGGCAAAAGACGTCACTGCTGCGACCCCGACCACCGCCCCGTTTTGCCGGATCGGGGTCGCAACCGTGAAGGTCGCTTCGCCTTTTGCATCGCGGCCAGTCAGGACTTGCGTTGATCCCAAAAGGGCGTCCGCAATCAGGCCTTTGGCCATGCTTTCAGGGGTCACTGTCAGGTCGCGGGCATTCTTGGGCGCAAGCACGCTGGCGATGCCTTCCCACACCGAATTCAACATGTCGGTGATGATCGTGGAACGCGCGTCGCGCCGCAGACCGGCGACTTTTTCCGGTTCGGGCCTATCCATTCCGATGCTGGAGGTTACAAGTTGTCCGGTAGCATCATACACAAAAAGCTCGACCCCGTCGGGCAGCTCAATACCGGCGGTTGTGGCCACGACGTCGATGCCGTCACCGGTTACAAAGTTGACGGTGCCGTTTTTTGCAAGCGGTGCTTCAAAAATGTCGGCGATCAGCTGCGCATCCGCCACCAGAGCGGTTTCCCGTTGCAGCACCAGGCTGTTGCGGAAGGGGTTAAGATACAGAACCCCGGCCACCAGCACGATCATCGCCAAAAGATTGAAAGTGATGATCTTGCGCGCCAAGGGCGAGCGGTTCAGCGAGATAAAGCCCCGCCGTTCCCGGCCCGCCCGCAGTTCTGAATCAATCATGCCCTCTGGCGCGACCCAATCTTCGCCAAGGGCTACATCCGTTCGATTTGGCGTTTTGCCGCGCAAGTCAATCCTCGACGCGATGATCATTCTTCGTTGTAACGATAGCCAATACCATACAGGGTTTCGATGGCGGTAAAATCGTCGTCGACCATCCGCATTTTCTTGCGCAGCCGTTTGATATGGCTGTCGATGGTGCGATCGTCGACATAGACTTGATCGTCATAGGCCACATCCATCAGCTGATCGCGGCTTTTCACGAAACCGGGCCGCTGTGCGAGGGCTTGCAATAACAGAAATTCGGTCACGGTCAGCGCCACATCGCGGCCCTTCCAGCTGACCGAATGGCGCAACGGGTCCATCGTCAGGTTGCCGCGCAACATGATTTTGGTTTCTTCGGTGGTTGCCACTTCGCCGCTGGCGATGGCCTCCTGACGCCGCAAGAGCGAGCGGATGCGTTCGACCAGCAGGCGTTGAGAGAACGGCTTTTTAACATAGTCATCGGCGCCCATGCGAAGCCCCAGAACTTCGTCGATCTCATCGTCCTTGGACGTCAAAAAGATCACCGGCATCGAGGATTTCTGCCGCAGCCGCTGCAACAGGTCCATCCCATCCATGCGCGGCATCTTGATGTCCAGCACCGCCATATCGGGCATGCGCTTGTTAAACGCCTCAAGGGCCGACTGCCCGTCATTATAGGTTTCGACCTCAAAGCCCTCGGCCTCAAGTGTCATCGAGACGGACGTCAGGATATTCCTGTCGTCGTCAACCAGTGCGATCCGCGACATGTTCGGCTTCCTTGTTCTGCTCTAATTTTTTATCTGTCCCATTCCAGTCGGAAAAACCGATTTCCGCTTCTTTCCTGAAATGCTCCAGCCTTATTTTCATGGCAGCTTCCATTTTCCTGCCTTCGGAATCAACTGGTAAGTGCGAATCGGGGCCAGTCAGCGACCAGTTGGCGCGAAAAGTTCGAATGTTCGACTAATTTGCCTCACTCTGCGTCACCGTATCCAATCTGCAACCAGTCCGTTGACGCTGAACACCCTAATTTGGCGATGATGGCGCTAACGGCAACTAAGCCTTC
Source organism: Pseudomonadota bacterium (assembly GCA_031376305.1). Taxonomy (GTDB): domain Bacteria; phylum Pseudomonadota; class Alphaproteobacteria; order Rhodobacterales; family Rhodobacteraceae; genus TMP-24. The sequence goes on from JANMDM010000103.1 coordinate 2,665, forward strand.
TGGTTCAAGGCTCTAGCGTCATGTATACCTACGAAGGAGGCTCCAAACTGGGGTCAAAAGCCGCTCCATTGGCCCGGAGCGGCTGTGATGTACGACAAGGAAACCCTCAATCGCCACTTTTTGGCAACGGGAGCTAGTGAATGACGAATGGACGTGTGAACCCAGCGAACAGCTTGGAAGAACAGGGTATCTCGGGGCTGGGCCGCGTCCATTATAACCTCCGGGAACCGGCGCTGGTTGAAGAAGCGCTTAAGCGCGACGAAGGCACGCTTGGAAAAGGCGGGTCATTGCTGGTGACGACCGGCCAACACACCGGCCGGTCGCCGAAAGACAAGTTTGTGGTTCGGACCGCGTCCGTTGAAGACACCATCTGGTGGGAAAACAACGCGCCGATGACCGCTGAGGCGTTCGACCGCCTGCATGCCGATATGATTGCCCACATGAAGGGCCGCGATTATTTCGTGCAAGATCTGTTCGGCGGTGCAGATCCGGACCATCGGCTGGATGTGCGGGTGGTGACGGAGCTTGCCTGGCACGGCCTCTTCATCCGCCACCTGCTGCGCCGCCCTTCGGCGGCTGAGCTGGATGTGTTCGCCCCGGAATTCACCATTATCAACTGCCCGTCGTTCAAGGCCGACCCGGCGCGGCATGGCTGCCGGTCGGAAACGGTGATTGCGCTGAATTTCGATAAAAAACTGATCCTGATCGGCAACACCGCTTACGCCGGTGAAAACAAGAAATCGGTCTTTACACTGCTGAACTACATCTTGCCCGGGAAGGGCGTGATGGCCATGCATTGTTCGGCGAACCATGCGATCGATAACCCGAAGGATACGGCGGTGTTTTTCGGGCTGTCAGGCACCGGTAAAACCACCCTGTCTGCGGACCCCTCGCGCATTCTTATCGGTGATGATGAGCATGGCTGGTCAAGCAAAGGCACCTTCAACTTCGAGGGCGGATGTTACGCAAAAACAATCAACCTTAGCCGTGAAGCTGAGCCGGAGATTTACGCCACAACCGAAAAATTCGGCACCGTGATCGAGAACATGGTGTTTGATTCCGAAACCAAA
>JANMDM010000120.1:0-6167 GCA_031376305.1 Pseudomonadota bacterium
CAGGGCCATCGCCTTTACCGGCTGGTGCCTGGAATACATGTTCAGGGCGGCGATGTCGGTGACCGGCTCGCCGTCCTTCTCCATCGACAGGATGAAGGCGAAGGTGCCAAGGTTCATCGCCACATAGACCGCCATATAGACCAGCATCGCCTGAACGCCGACCGCCGTCCCCGATGCCAGCCCCACCAGCGCAAAGCCCATATGGGCGATCGAAGAATAGGCCATCAGCCGTTTGATATCGCGCTGGCCAATGGCGGCAATCGCACCCAGAAACATCGACAGCGTCGCCAGCAGGGCGATGATCTGGCTCCAGTCATGCACCGCCGCCCCGAAGGCATCCTGCATCACCCGCGCGAACAGCCCCATCGCCGCGACTTTCGGCGCGGTGGCGAAGAAAGCGGTGACCGGCGTGGGCGAGCCTTCGTAAACGTCCGGCGTCCACATATGGAAGGGCACCGCCGAGACTTTAAAGGCCAGACCGGTGATCAGGAACACCAGACCGAACAGCAGCCCGGTCGACACATGGCCTGCCTGAATGGTGGCGATGATCCCGGCGAATTGCGTGGTGCCGGTGAAGCCATAGGTCAGGGACGCGCCGTAAAGCAGCAGACCCGACGACAGCGCCCCCAGAACGAAATACTTCAACCCGGCTTCGGTCGATTTGGCGCTGTCACGGCGCAGGCTGGCCACAACGTAAAGCGACAACGACTGCAACTCGAGCCCCATGTACAGCGACATGAGATCGCCCGCCGACACCATGACCATCATGCCGATGACGGCAAAAGTGATAAGGATCGGATATTCGAACCGCGCCAGATTCCGGCGGCGCATGTAATCCTCGCTCATCGCCAGAACGCCCGCCGCGCCCAGCAGCAGCGTCACATCGCAAAACCGCGCAAAGGCGTCATCGGTGATGGCGCCCGAATAAGCCACAGTTTCCCCATGCCGGCCAAGGCCGATCCAGGCGGCCAATGCCACAAACACCGCAACCGTCGCCCAGGTCAGCAGCCGCGTCATGCCATCCTTGGAGGTGTAGACCGCCAAGAGCAAAGCCGCCATGGCGTAAACGGCCAGAATGATTTCCGGAAGAACAGCAGGAAAATCGACATTAACCATCGCTGGCGTTCCTTCAGTTGGTAACCACGGCCGTGACCACATCGGTGGGCACCGCCGCATGATAGGTCGTGACAAGATTGGCAACCGAGGGGCCGATGATATCGGTCACCAGGCTGGGATAGATACCCAAGAGCAGAGTCATGGCGATCAGCGGGGCCATCACCGCTTTTTCGCGCCAGGACATATCGGTGATCGCGGCCAGTGCCTCTTTCACCAGTTCGCCCATCACCACGCGGCGGTAAAGCCACAGTGCATAGGCCGCCGACAGGATGACGCCCGAGGTGGCGACGGCCGCAACCCAGGTGTTGACCTGGAAAATCCCCATCAAGACCAGGAATTCGCCGACAAAGCCCGAGGTTCCGGGCAGGCCGACATTGGCCATCGTGAAGAACATGAAGATCAGCGCATAGACCGGCATGCGGTTCACAAGGCCGCCGTAAGCGTCAATCTCGCGGGTGTGCATGCGGTCATAAATGACGCCGACGCACAAAAAGAGGGCGCCCGAGATGAAGCCGTGACTAAGCATCTGGAAGATCGCCCCATCGACGCCCTGCTGATTGGCCGCAAAAATTCCCATCGTCACATAGCCCATATGGGCCACCGACGAATAGGCGATCAGCTTTTTCATGTCGGACTGCGCCAGCGCCACCAGCGACGTATAAACGATGGCAATGGCGCTCATCCAGAAGACCAGCCCGGTCAGATGATCTGACGCCACCGGAAACATCGGCAGCGAAAAGCGCAGGAAACCGTAGCCGCCCATCTTCAGCAGGATCGCGGCCAGCACCACCGACCCGGCAGTAGGGGCCTGAACATGCGCATCCGGCAACCAGGTGTGTACCGGCCACATCGGCATCTTGACCGCGAAAGAGGCGAAGAAAGCCAGCCATAGCAGCGTCTGCGAACCGCCCGTGATCGGGACCCCGAACACGCTGATAGTATCGGATGCAAAAGCAAAACTCATCAGCGTCGGAATGTCGGTGGTGCCTGCGGCGTGATACATGGCGATCATCGCCACCAGCATCAGCACCGATCCAAGGAAGGTATAAAGGAAGAACTTGAAGGCCGCATAGATGCGGTCCTTGCCGCCCCAGATGCCGATGATCAGGAACATCGGGATCAGACCCGCCTCAAAGAACAGATAGAACAGCACCAGATCAAGGGCGACGAATACGCCCAGCATCAGCCCTTCGAGGATCAGGAAGGCGACCATGTATTCCTTGACGCGGCTTTCCACCCCCCAGCACGACAGGATGGTTATCGGCATCAGGAAGGTGGTCAGCATCACGAACAGGATCGAGATGCCATCAACCCCGACCTTGTAGTTCAGCCCCATGATCCAGACCCGCTCTTCCACGAACTGGAAGCCGGGGTTGGCGGGGTCAAACCCCGAGAGCAGCAAGAGCGAGATCAGAAACGTCGCCGAGGTTGCAATCAATGCCAGCCATTTGGCATTGCGCTGTGCCGCCGCATCATCGCCTTTCAGGAACAATGCCAGGATCGCTGCGGTCACAAGCGGCAGAAATGTTACGATGGAAAGCAGATTTTCCATTAGTGCGCGCCCCCCGAGAGCGTCATCCATGTCAAAAGAACAGCGATGCCGATGACCATGGCAAACGCGTAATGGAACAGGTACCCAGACTGGGCGCGGCCAGCCAGACGGGTGAAGAAGGGGATGATCCCCATCGCCACACCATTCAGCGAGCCGTCGATGACATTGCCGTCACCGCGCTTCCACAAGAAATTTCCCAATGCCTTGGCCGCGCGGACAAAGAGAAACTCATAGATCTCGTCGAAGTACCATTTGTTCAAAAGGAAGCGGTACAGCACCGGTTGCTGAGCGGCCAGACGGCCCGGCAAAGACGGCGATTTGATGTAGAAAAGCCAGGACACCGCAAAACCAATCACCATGGCGATAAAGGGCGAAAGCTTGACCCAGGCCGGGGCGGCGTGCGCCAGCTCCAGCACATGGTTGTCGGGCCCCATAAAGATCCCACCCGGCGGGGCATGGGCAGGCCCGGTTGCGGCAGTGCCTTCGGCCACCGGTTCCGCCGTGGTGGTTCCGGCTGTTGCCGTTTCGGTGGTGGGTGTTTCGGTTGTAACGGCGGCGGCGGCTTCCTCTGCCGCAGCCTCGTGCTGGGGCAAAGCAAAAAACGCGCTCATCTTTTCATGGTCGCCAAAGAAGCTGTCATACCAGATCATGCCCGCCAACACCGACCCCACCGCCAGCACGCCCAGCGGCACCAGCATGGTCAGCGGCGACTCATGGGCATGGTCATGCGCATGGTGATCGCCGCGCTCGGACCCATAGAAGGTCATGAAAATCAACCGCCAGGAATAGAAGCTGGTGAAACAGGCCGACAGGACCAGCGCCCAGAAGGCAAAGCCGTTGCCGGAAGCAAAGGCCGACTCAATAATCGCGTCTTTCGACAGAAAGCCTGCAAAGCCGATATTGGTCAGCGGAATGCCGACGCCGGTGATGGCGAAAGTGCCGATCAGCATCGCGCCAAAGGTCAGCGGGATCTTTTTGCGCAAGCCCCCGTAATTGCGCATGTCCTGTTCGTGATGCATGGCGGTGATGACCGAACCGGCGCCCAAAAACAGCATGGCCTTGAAGAAGGCGTGGGTGAACAGATGGAACATCGCCGCACCGTAGACCCCGGCCCCGGCGGCCACGAACATATAGCCAAGTTGTGAACAGGTCGAATAGGCGATCACCCGCTTGATGTCGTTCTGCACCAGACCGACGGTCGCGGCAAAGAACGCCGTCGCCGCCCCGACATACATCACGAACGACTTCGCCTCGGGCGCGTATTCAAACAGCGGCGACATGCGGCAGACAAGGAACACCCCCGCCGTCACCATCGTCGCGGCATGGATCAGTGCGCTGACTGGCGTCGGCCCTTCCATCGCGTCCGGCAGCCAGGTGTGCAAGAACAGCTGCGCCGATTTGCCCATGGCGCCGATGAACAGCAGCACGGCAAGCAGGTTGGCGGCGTTCCAGTCGGCCCAAAGGAAGCTGACCTGAGTCTGCGCCAGCTCGGGGCCGGCGGCAAACACCTCGTCCATATTGATCGAATCGACCAGATAAAACAGCCCGAAGATCCCCAGCGCAAAGCCGAAATCCCCAACCCGGTTGACCACAAACGCCTTGATCGCCGCGGCATTGGCCGATGGTTTCTTGTAGTAAAACCCGATCAGCAGGTACGAGGCAACTCCGACGCCTTCCCAGCCAAAGAACATCTGCACAAGATTGTCGGCAGTCACCAAGGCCAGCATGGCAAAGGTGAAGAACGACAGATACGCAAAGAACCGCGCCAGATAATGCTCCTCATGGGTCCAGTTTTCGTCATGGCCCATGTAGCCCCAGGAATAGAGGTGGACGAGCGACGACACCGTGGTGACCACCACCAGAATGATCGCCGACAGCCGGTCCAGCCGGATCGACCATTCGGTGTCCAGGCTGCCCGACTGGATGAAGTTCAGGATATGGATGTGCTGGGTGACCCCGTCGAAGGTCAGGAACACCAACCACGACAGGAGGCAGGCCAGAAACAGCACGGCGGTGGTGATGAACTGCGCCGCCGTCTCGCCGATGATCCGCCAGCCGAACCCGGCGATGATCGCGGCCACCAGCGGGGCCAGAAGAATGATGCTGACCATTTTGGGCTTCAGCCTTTCATCACGTTGACGTCTTCGACGTCGATGGTGCCGCGGTTGCGGAAAAAACAGACAAGGATCGCCAGACCGATCGCCGCCTCTGCCGCCGCCACGGTCAGCACGAACATGGTGAAGACCTGCCCGGCGAGGTCATGGAGGAAGCTGGAAAAGGCGACGAAGTTGATGTTCACCGCCAGCAGCATCAGCTCGACTGACATCAGGATGACGATGACGTTCTTGCGATTGAGGAAAATCCCGAAGATGCCGATCACGAAAAGTGCGGCGGCAACGCCAAGGTAGTGTGTGAGTGTGATCATCTTTTCCCCCGCTCAGAACGGCCTTCTTTTTCAACAAATCGTATCACGGATGCCCGTACCTAGTTTGCCAGTCGGCTTTATCGCCTTTCGCCTCGGGATAGAAAGCGGCGCAGGCGCAGTGTTCACGGCTTGAGACGCCCAAGCTGGTCCACAATCCCAATGAAGAGAAGTGCCCACGAAACCTCGACAAGGTCCATTTCTCAGGCGATGCCGCCGCCGCCAAAACAAAGTCGACCATGTCCCGCTGTTTTTGTCCGGTGTAGTCAACCACCAGTGTCGAACCGGAAAAGCAGTTTGCGACGAAAACATCGCCGGAATTCTTTTCGTCAACCATCCGTTCAGCATACAAGACGAAGCCATTACCGATATTCGCGTGCTCCTCATTCGACACGGTTGGACCATATGATTCCGAGAACTCGCACTCGCTAATTGGAATCCCGCTTTCCGAAAACACGGCCGACGGCAGTAATCCCGCGAGACCGGTAACGGTCGCCGCTATGACCGAGACTTGCCTCACAGCCCCTGCCCCGGCTTCACATCCACCAGCTCCATCGCCGCTGCCGGATCGCGCCACATCTGGTGCAGCACGTTCTGGCGCTTGACGTTCCGCCTTGGCTGCAGGGTCAGGACAATCGCCCCGATCATCGCCACCAAGAGGATCAACCCGGCAAGCTGGAACAAGAGGATGTATTTGTCATAAAGCAGCATCCCCAAGGCGGCGGTGTTCGTCATCCCGTCGGGGGTCACGGCCATGCGCGCGGCTTCGGCGGAATCCGCCGTTGTCCAGGCCCCGAAGACGATGCCAAGCTGCATGAGGACGATGATGCCGATGAGCAGGCCCAAGGGCATGTAGCGGGCCATTTCGCCCTTCAACTCGGCGAAATCAACATCGAGCATCATCACCACGAACAGAAACAGCACCGCCACAGCACCCACGTAGACAATGATCAGCAGCATCGCCACGAACTCGGCGCCCAGCAGCACGAACAACCCCGCCGCCGACAGGAACGCGAGGATCAGCCACAGCACCGAATGCACCGGGTTGCGCGAGACGACGACCATCAGCCCCGCCGT
>JANMDM010000161.1:0-3411 GCA_031376305.1 Pseudomonadota bacterium
GAGGTTCCGGGGATCATTGCGACGGCTTTGCGGGGGAAGTGAAGTGGTGTCCAGATTCGGACAAATCGGCAAATCATTGATATAATTACATAATTAACAAACATGTTAAGGGAATTTTAACCGTTTCACGCGAAGTGGTGGGCAATGAATGCCCACCCTACAGATGGATGATATGCCCCCGGTGAACCCTGAGGTGCACAGGAAGGCGACGCTGGCGGCGGAACTGGCGGGGAAGAGTTTGAACCAATAGGCAGAAGAGGTGCTGGGGAAGGGGCGGGGAGAGAAAACTTTTATACTACTATTTTTTCTTAAAATGATTGACAGATATAGAGACTCGGAGTATTAGGAGGATACCATTTGATCGCTGGAGGCCAATATGAACCGCATGAAATCCATCGAAATTGACTTCGACGTTCATCGCCTGATCGAACTGGAACGACGGGGCTTTGATGAACCTGAGAACGCGGCCCTCAGAAGGCTCCTCAAATTACCCGAGGCAACAGCACATGACTCGCAGCAAAATGAGTCATGTGCGATAGGGCAAATGAAGTCCGCCGACTCCGGCCGTCCTTGGTCAGGAAAAGGTGTGCTGCTGCCGCATGGAACAGAACTGCGCATGGAGTATCGAGGCCAGATAGTTCGCGGTGTGATTGAAGATGGCTCCTGGCTCGTCGAAGGAGACAAGACAACCAGCCCATCAGATGCGGCGGGGTCAGCAGTTGTGACCAAGAGCGGCGAACGACCTAGCCTCAATGGATGGATATATTGGGAGGTCAAACGGCCCGACGACGCTAATTGGAGAGCGCTGAAGAGTCTGAAGACAAGGTAATGCGCCAAAAGGTATAAGTAATGTCCTCCCGACTTCTTTTGAATCCGTTGACAGGCGCATTCGCGCTTGCGGTGATTCCATCCCTGAGACTTGGCGGAGAAGAATTGCCGGAGGCTGAAGTGGTGCTGCCCGAGGGACGGCACGTTGGGCCGAACCGTGGGTTTGGCGCGGTTCACATCTGGGCCGAACACCAACGTGAAATGGCGGCAGTGGGGATGATGGACGAGAGAGATGTGCCGCTCTATGTGCTGCGGATGCTTCGGTCGGGCACACCCCTAATTCATGAAGGCGCAAGTTGGCGGGTGACGCGGCTACTGGCAGTTCGTGCGGCGTCGGGGACGGCAGTTCTGGAGTTCCGGGCACGGCGAGAAGGTGCCGTCTGGACAGTGGTAACCGCTTTTTCGGGCACGAAAACGCACGGAACCCGTGTGGGAACCGTGCGCTGAATTTCGTGCTCGCAGTAGCAGCGTTTCCTTAGCTTAAAGGGTCGGAAACCACCCTAAATGTCCTGCAAATGAACCCCCTGACGGATCCACCATCCACATGAGCGGGCCAATAGACAGGTGAAGCCGACTCAAGATGCTCTTTATGGCACGCTACGAATATGCACATTATGCATTAAAAGTTCAACCCCACCTTACCGCCCTGCCCCACTCCCCCTCAATGCTTCACTATCACCTGCCGCACCACCGGGTAATCCTCCAGCGCCCGGACCGGCATGTCCTTCCCCTTAGCCCGACTGCTTTTGCCCGCCATACGGTATTTCAGCGACCCGCATCAACGGGCATTGTTCCGAATGCGCCCAAGGGCAGGCGACCGGTGGCCGGACAGCACCTCGGTGTCCCGCCGCCGCGTCCTTACTTGCCGCCGCCTGCCGTTTCTTCGGCACCCCGCGTCAGGTAATAGGCCGCCAGGATCGGCAGGAAGGTCGCCGCAAACACCACGATCGCCACGACATTGGTGACCGGGCGCTGGCGCGGGCGGATCAGCTCGTTCAGCATCCAGATCGGCAGGGTGGATTGCTGACCGGCGGTAAAGGTGGTGACGATCACCTCGTCAAAGGACAGCGCAAAGGCCAGCATGCCGCCCGCCAGCAGGGCAGTACCCAGGTTGGGCAGGATCACATGCCGGAAGGTCTGGAAAGCATTGGCGCCAAGATCGGCCGAGGCTTCGAGCATGGATTGCCCAAGGCGGCGGAAGCGGGCCACGGCGTTGTTATAGACGATGACGATGCAGAAGGTGGCGTGGCCGAGGACAATGGTCCAGGTGGAAAACGGGATGTCGCCCATGGCAAAAGCAGCCCGCAAGGACATGCCGGTGATGATGCCGGGCAGCGCAATCGGCAGCACCACCAGCAGGGAAATAGTGTCACGCCCAAAAAAGTTCGCGCGCGCCATCGCCGCCGCGCAAAGTGTTCCAAGGATCAGCGCCAGCGCCGAAGACATGGCGGCAACCCGCAGCGACAGGTAAAGCGGTGGCCAGATGTCTTCGCGGTACCAAGCGGTGGCAAACCATTTCAACGTCAGGCCGGGAGGCGGAAACTGAAAAGTCTTTTCCTCAGAGGTGAAGGCGTAAAGAAAAATCAGCAGGATCGGCAGATGCAGAAACGCCAGTCCGGCGAAGGCCGCTATTCGCAATGAGAGCGGCGCGCGGGGTTCAGAGTGCATCAAAGGCCCCCATTTTGCGTGCCACCGTCAGATAGATCAGCATGATGGCGATGGGCACCACGGCGAAGGCCGCAGCCAGCGGGATGTTTCCGGCGGTGCCTTGCAAACTATACACCGCCTGACCGATGAAATAGCGGCTCGACCCGATGATCTGCGGGATGATGTAATCGCCAAGGGTCAGCGAAAAGGTAAAGATTGATCCGGCGATGACGCCCGGCAAAGCCAGTGGCAGGATCACACTCCAGAGCGTCCTCAGCCCCCCCGCCCCCAGATCAGCCGAGGCTTCCAGCATCGAGGTGGGCACCCGCTCCAAGGACGCCTGCATCGGCAAGATCATGTAGGGCAGCCAGACATACACAAAGACCAGAAAGGTGCCGATGTACGAGGTGGAAAGTGAGTTCCCGCCAATCACCGGCAACGCCAGCACCGCGTTCAGCACATTGCCAGCGCCAATACCGTCAGCGGCCCAGGTGACAATGCCTTCCTTGGCGAGGATCAGTTTCCACGCATAGACCTTGACCAGATACGAGGACCATAAGGGCAGCATGACGCCGAGGTAAAAAACCGCCTTCCAGCGCCCCTTGGCGAAGCGGGCGGCGAAATACGCCACCGGAAAGCCGAGGATCACCGAGGCCATGGTGACAACCGCCGCCATGGTGATGGTGCGCACAATCACATCGAAATTTGAAGGGCGCAGCAGTTCGGCATAGGTCTTGAGAGTAAACTCCGGCACCACAACACCGGAAAACTCGTCAATCGAATAGAAGCTTTGCCATAAAAGGGCTGCGAGTGAACCGACATACACCACGCCCAGCCACAACAGCGGCGGCCCCAGCAACAAGGCCAGCAACACCTTGGGGCGTTGCCAGAAAACCGCGGTCAGCCGGTCAGCCACCCCGCGTTCGGGCAGATGCG
>JANMDM010000202.1:0-1544 GCA_031376305.1 Pseudomonadota bacterium
GGAACCCCGGCTTTGTGCAACAAGGCCACGGCATAGGCGGCGATCAGCGGGGTTTGTTCGGCGGGTTTGGCCAGCACACCATTGCCCATCGCCAGCGCTGCGGCGATCTGCCCCGAGAAGATCGCCAGCGGGAAGTTCCACGGGCTGATGCAGGTGAAGATACCGGCAGCGGCGCGGTCGGAGGTGGCGGCGCGGGCGGCATAGTAGCGCAGGAAATCCACCGCCTCGCGCAGTTCCGAGTCGGCGTCCGCCAGGGTCTTGCCCGCCTCGCGCGCCAGAAGGGCGAAGATCGCGCCATAATGATCCTCGTAAAGATCGGCGGCACGGTTGAGGGTGGCGGCGCGTTGGGCAGCACTTGCAGGCCAGGGGCGCGCGGCCAGCAGGGCGGTGGCGACATCGGCGGGGCCGGCATCGGTGACGCGGCCGGTGCGGGTGGAGTTGGCGGGGTTGGTCACGATGCGCGTGGGCAGGCCGATAACATTCCCGGCAATCAGCGGGGCTGCGTTGAATTCCGACGCCGCATAGGGGCTGCGCGCCGCCTCGATCCGTTCCAGCGTCGGGGCATCGGTCAGATCGAAACCCTGCGAGTTTCGGCGTTCAGGGGCGAAAAGATCGGGGCCTTTGCGGATGGCGCGGTTGGCGATATTGGGCAGCAGTGCGGTGACCGCATCAAACGGGCAGGCGGCGACCAGTTCGGGGGCGACGTCAAGATCGACGATCTTGTGGACGAACGACGAATTTGCGCCGTTTTCCAGGAGGCGCCGGACCAGATAGGCCAAGAGGTCGCGATGCGCGCCCACCGGGGCATAGATGCGGCAGCGGGTCTTTTCGGCTTTGTGGACGATGTCATGCAGGCGTTCACCCATGCCGTGCAGGCGCTGGAATTCGTAGGCCTGACCGGGTTTGGCCATATCGAGAATGGCGGCGACGGTATGGGCGTTATGGGTGGCGAATTGCGGGTAGATGCGGTCGGTCAGGCCCAGCAGTTTGCGGGCGTTGGCGATGTAGCTGACATCGGTGGCTTCTTTGCGGGTAAAGACCGGGAAATCACTCAGACCCAGCACTTGCGCGCGCTTCACCTCGGCGTCCCAATAGGCGCCTTTGACCAGCCGGATCATGATCTTGCGGTCAAGCCGGGTGGCAAGGTCATGCAACCAGTCCAGCGTCGCCCCGGCGCGGCGGCCGTAGGCTTGCACGACGATGCCGAAGCCGTGCCAGCCTTGCAGCTCGGGGTCCGCCAGCACCGCTTCGATGACCTTCAGTGACAGGGTCAGGCGGTCAGCCTCTTCGGCGTCGATATTGAAGCCCATCCGGGCTTTGGCGGCCTTGCGGGCCAGATCGCGGACCACGGGCACCAGTTCGGCCATGACCCGGGCGTCCTGCGCCACCTCGTAGCGGGGGTGAAGGGCCGAGAGTTTGATCGAGATGCCGGGGTTGGTGCCGATGTCATCGCTGCGGCAGGCGGCAGCGATGCTATCGATGGCGGCACCGTAGGCCTTGGCGTAGCGCGTGGCGTCGGTCGCGGTTTTTGCCGCCTCGCCGAG
>JANMDM010000203.1:0-26820 GCA_031376305.1 Pseudomonadota bacterium
CCAGTCGAATCCTTGCGGTACCGTGCGGCGGGTATCAACCACATGGCGTTTTATCTGACGTTGGAGGCGCGAAGTGCCAATGGGTCGTATAAAGACCTCTACCCGGCGCTGCGCGACGGTTATCGCGCCGGACGCATTCCCAAGGAAAGCCACTGGAACGCGCGTTGCCCGAACCTTGTGCGCTATGAGGCATTCGATCATCTGGGCTATTTTGTCACCGAATCTTCGGAGCATTTCGCCGAATATGTCCCCTGGTTCATCAAAGTCGGCCGGCCTGATCTGATTGAGACGTTCCGTATCCCGCTCGATGAATACCCAACCCGCTGCGAAGAGCAGATTGCCGCATGGGCAGCCCAGGCCGATAGTTATCGTAAGGCTGGCCGGATTGAGGTGAAGCAAAGCCATGAATATGCCGCGACGATCATGAATTCGGTCGTCACTGGTGTGCCTGCGGTTATCTACGGCAATGTCGGCAATCGGGGGTTCATTCCGCAGTTGCCCGCGGGTTGTGCTGTCGAGGTGCCGTGTCTGGTCGACGCGAACGGTATTCAGCCCACGGTGGTCAACGACATTCCACCGCAGCTCATCGCCATGATGCGAACCAATGTGAATGTGCAGGAACTGACGGTTCAGGCGCTGTTGACCGAAACCCGTGCGCATGTCTATCACGCCGCCATGCTGGATCCGCATACGGCGGCAGAACTGGATTTGCGGCAGATCCGGGCACTTGTCGATGATTTGATTGCGGCGCATGGCAATTGGCTGCCGGGTTGGCTGACTGGCCGCCTAGCTGCGTAGGGTTTTGAAGGATACAAGATGGTTTCGGCCGCAATTTACCCGGATCTGAAAGGTGCGTCGGTGTTCATCACCGGGGGCGGATCGGGAATTGGGGCGTACCTGACTGAAGGCTTTCTCAGGCAAGGGGCCAAGGTGGCCTTTGTTCAGCGGTCTGACGCGGTACAGTTTTGCGACGACATGGAACGGGAGACCGGGGCGCGGCCGTTATTCCTGCGCTGCGATATAAGCGACATGGCGGCACTGAAAGCAGCAATCGACACTGCCGCAGTCGCACACGGGCCGATCAAGGTGCTGGTCAACAATGCGGCCAATGACAAACGGCATGAGACTTTGGCCGTGGATGAAGCGTTTTGGGATTGGTCGATGGCCATTAACCTCAAGGCCTATTTCTTTGCGGCGCAGGCGGTCATTGCGGGAATGCGGGCCTTGGGCGGCGGCTCGATCATCAACTTTTCGTCGATCAGCTACATGATGGGCAATGCGGGCTATCCACTTTACACGACGGCAAATTCCGGGATCAACGGCATGACCCGCAGCTTGGCGCGCGAGTTTGGAGCGGACCGGATCCGGGTGAATGCGCTGGCCCCCGGCTGGGTGCTGACGCAAAAGCAAAAGGATCTGTGGGTGACGCCTGAGGGGTTGGCCGCGCATCTGGAACGTCAGTGCTTGAAGGATGCACTGGCCCCCGAGGATATTGTGGGCGGCGTGCTGTTCCTGGCCTCGGACGCATCGAAAATGATGACGGGGCAGGCCATGGTGATTGATGGCGGCGTGGTGGTGACAGGATGAGCGGATTGGCGGGGCTTGCATGGATTGCCGCTGACTGGGGCACGACGAACCTGCGGGTCTGGGCAATGGGTCCGGGCGACGCATTGCTGGCGCGCGCCGAAAGCGCCGACGGAATGAGCACGCTTGACCGTTCGGGGTATGAGCGGGCGCTTTTGGCACTGGTTGGTGTCTGGCTTCCGACTGCGGGCCGGGTTCCGGTTGTTGCATGCGGGATGGTCGGCAGCCGACAGGGTTGGATCGAGGCACCCTATGCGGCGGTGCCTTGTTCGGTGTTGACGCCGGGGCGGTTGGTGACCCCGGTCCTGACCGAGACGCGGTTGAGTGTCTATGTGATCCCCGGACTAAAGCAGGATAACCCCGCCGATGTTATGCGGGGTGAAGAAACGCAGATTTCCGGATTTTTGGCTGCGAAACCGTCGTTTGACGGTGTGCTTTGCCTGCCGGGAACCCACACAAAATGGGTGCGCATCAGCGCGGGCGAGGTGGTAAGTTTCCAAACTTTCATGACCGGAGAGCTGTTCGCATTGCTTAGCGGACAATCGGTGCTTCGCCACGGAATGATCGGTGACGGGTGGGATGAACCGGCATTTGCCGAAGGTCTTGAAGCGGCGGTTTCACGACCTGAACGGCTTGCTGCGCGTTTGTTTACGCTGCGGGCAGAGGGGTTATTGCAAGGCCTTTCCCCTGCCGCAGCGCGGGCGCGGTTGTCCGGGTTGTTGATTGGCGCGGAACTGGCGGCCGCGCGGCCCTATTGGCTGGGGCAAGAGGTGGCGATCGTCGGGGCAATGGCACTTGGCGGCGCGTATCAGCGTGCGCTTGCATTGCAAGGCTTGGATGCGCCCCTGAGCGATGTCGAGGCCATGACGCTGAGGGGTCTTTCGGCGGCGCGCGCCACCCTGCTTGCGAGCGCCGCATGACCCGCAATCTGATCGCCATTTTACGCGGCATCCGCCCCGAGGAAGCGCTTCCGGTGGCCGAGGCTTTGATCGCGGCAGGGATTAGCCGTATCGAAGTGCCGCTGAATTCGCCGGATCCGCTGGTCAGTATCGCGGTGATGGCACGGGCTTTCGGGGGTCAGGCCGAAATTGGCGCTGGAACGGTTCTGACCAAGGCGGATGTGACGGCAGTTGCAGGCGCTGGGGGGCGGCTGATCGTGTCGCCCAATTGCGATCCGGCAGTCATCCGCGCCACCAAAGCGCTGGGCTTGGCGAGTTGGCCGGGGGTGATGACGCCCACCGAGTGTTTTGCGGCGCTGGCTGCCGGCGCGGATGGGTTGAAGCTGTTCCCCGGTTCGTTGATTGGTCCGGCCGGGTTGCGCGCCATCCGGGCAGTGTTGCCGAAAGGCACGCAGGTCTACGCCGTGGGGGGCGCGGGGCCTGAAAACTTCGGCGAGTGGCGGGCCGCCGGGGCAGACGGTTTCGGCATTGGCACATCCCTTTATATGCCGGACATTCCGGTTTCTGAGGTGGCGATCCGTGCGGCGCGCGTGGTTGCGGCCTTTGATGCGGCTATGGGGTAAGGGGCAGTCATGAGACCGGCGCTGGGCGTTTGCTATTACCCTGAGCATTGGGATGAAGCGGTCTGGGCCAATGACGCAGCGCGGATGCGCGAAACCGGGCTGACCTGGGTGCGGATTGGCGAGTTCGCGTGGAGCTGCATGGAGCCGGAACCCGGGCGGTATGAGTTTTCCTGGCTTGACCGTGCGATAGAGGTTTTGGGGACGGCCGGGTTAAAAGTGGTGCTGGGCACGCCGACCGCAACCCCGCCGCGCTGGATGCTGACCAAACATCCCGACATGCTGGCACGAGATGCCGAAGGCCGGGATCGAGGCTTTGGCTCGCGCCGCCATTACTGTTTTTCGCACCGGGGGTATCGGGGCGACTGTGCGCGGATCGTGGCGATTTTGGCCGAGCGCTATGGGCGCAATCCCCATGTTGCGGCTTGGCAGACCGACAATGAATACGGTTGCCATGAAACCGTGCTGTCTTATTCCGATGCGGCGCGGGCGGCTTTTCGCGACTGGCTGGCACAGAAATATCAGTCGCCCCATGCGCTGAACCGTGCATGGGGCAATGTCTTTTGGTCGATGGACTATGGGTCTTTCGATGAAATTGGCCTGCCCAATCTGACCGTGACCGAACCCAATCCTACCCATGTGCTGGATTTTCGCCGCTTTGCTTCGGACGAGGTGGTCAGCTTTAACCGGTTACAAGTTGAGATTTTGCGTCGCCATACAGATGCACCTATCGCCCATAACTATATGGGGCGTACCCTGTCCTTTGATCATTTTGCCACGGGGGCAGACCTCGATATTGCATCTTGGGACAGTTATCCGATTGGCTTTTTGTCGAACGGCCAAGAATCTACGCCTGAGGAAAAGCAGAAATATCTGCGCCAAGGAAACCCGGATTTCCAAGCCTTCCACCATGACCTTTACCGCGCCGTCGGTGCAATGCGGTCTGGCCGTGGTCCTTCCGGAGGGCGATGGTGGGTGATGGAGCAGCAACCCGGACCAGTGAACTGGGCCGCCTGGAACCCGGCACCTTTACCTGGCATGGCCCGCCTTTGGGCCTGGGAGGCATTTGCCCATGGCGCTGAAGTGGTCAGTTATTTCCGCTGGCGGCAAGCACCCTTTGCGCAAGAACAGATGCATGCGGGGCTGCTGCGCCCTGACAGCGCCCCTGCGCCAGCTTTATCCGAGGTCGCACAGGTTGCGCGCGAAATCGCGGAACTCGGGGATATAGAACCGGGTGCTGCATCGGTTGCCTTGGTTTTTGATTATGCCAGCGCCTGGGCTTGGGACGCTCAGCCGCAGGGGCGCGATTTCGACTACTTCCAACTGGTTTTTTCGGCTTACCAGGGGCTGCGGCGGTTGGGGTTGTCGGTCGATATTTTGCCACCCGACACAGCGGATCTTTCAACCTATAAATTGACCTTGATTCCGGGGTTGGCAACAATGCCGTCGCCACTGCTTGATGCGTTGGCGACCGCTGGCGGGCCGGTGATCCTTGGACCGCGGACCAACGCCAAGACCGCAAATATGGCGATTCCGGTGCCGCTGCCACCGGCCGTAAGTGGGCTGGATGTCACTGTCGCGTTGGTTGAAAGTCTGCCGCCGGAAACTGTGCACGAACTGGTACGCGGTGGTGCCGTTCTTCGTTGGCTGGAGCGGCTTGAAGGCGCGGCCCCGGTCGTTGAGCGGACAGTAGAGGGTTGGCCAGTCTTGATGGGGGCGGGGCGGCTTTTCTATTTGGGTGGCTGGCTGGACGCGGCGGCATGGGCGCGGATTTTGACCGACCGCTGCGCCGAAGCCGGGATCGAGACGGTGGATATGCCCGATGGGTTACGGCTGCGGGATACCAAGGTCTGGCGTTTTGCAATCAATTACGCCGCTGAAGCCGTGGAATTTCAAGGCCGCCGCATTGACGGTGCGGATCTTGTCTGGTGGCCACGCTGATCTGAACGCGAAGAATGCCGCGCCGGCCGATGCGGATTTGGTGCAGTCTGCGAATCAATACGGAAATTGCGGCGCCTTTAAGTCGATTTTGGAAACTATTTTCAGGGTATGTTACTGGCAATCATCCGTTGTCTGAGGCATCAGTATGGCGGTGCCGCGCCGTCTTTATCTAACGGCGCGATTCTTCTGAGTGGCTATTAGTTTTTATGTTTTTATCTATAAGCTGTTGATATAGTATAATTTTATGAAACTTATGACGATCAAACTTACCCCTGACATCCTGATAGCCCAGCGGTGCGCGAATCCGCTGCGGCGTCTGGCGGACACTGTGCCATATCGGTCGCGGCAGGAAACTTTGGCTGTCGTCGGGCGATGCGTGCCATAATTTTGCCGATGCAATCTGCGACGGCACGGGCGGGTACCCATGCAGGGTAGCAATTCAAAGGTCTGGCGCCGCCAGAGTTTTCTTTAGGTTTTGCCGGGAGGGCGATCTGACATGAGTGTGACGTCGAAGCGCATCCTGGTAACGGGCGGAGCGGGTTTCCTCGGCTCCCATCTGTGCGAAAGGCTGGTCGAGGCCGGGCATGATGTCCTGTGCGTGGACAACTACTTTACGGGACGGCGCGATAATGTTGCCCATCTGATCGGCCACAGCCGGTTTGAGATCATGCGCCACGACGTGACATTCCCGCTTTATGTCGAGGTGGACGAAATCTACAACCTCGCCTGTCCGGCCTCGCCGGTGCATTACCAGCATGACCCGGTGCAGACGACGAAGACCAGCGTTCATGGGGCGATCAACATGCTGGGGTTGGCAAAGCGGTTACGTGCGAAAATTCTGCAAGCCTCAACCTCCGAGGTTTACGGCGATCCGGTCGTGCATCCGCAGACCGAAAGCTATTGGGGGAACGTCAATCCCATCGGCTTTCGGTCTTGCTATGACGAGGGCAAGCGCTGCGCTGAGACGTTGTTCTTTGACTATCATCGTCAGCACAAACTGCGGATCAAGGTCGCGCGGATCTTCAACACCTACGGCCCCCGGATGCACCCCAAGGATGGGCGTGTCGTGTCGAACTTCATCATGCAGGCCTTGGCGAATGAGCCGATCACCATTTACGGTGAAGGCAATCAGACGCGATCATTCTGCTTTGTGTCTGATCTGGTCGAAGGGCTGATCCGTCTGATGAACACCGGCGACGAGATTACGGGCCCGATGAACATTGGCAACCCGGTGGAGATGACCATTCTGGAACTGGCCAAGGCGGTGATCGAGTTGACAGGATCGAAATCGAAACTGGTGTTCGAACCGTTGCCACAAGACGATCCGGTCCAGCGCCGCCCGGATATCAGTTTTGCCCGCAAGACCCTCGACTGGGAGCCAAAGGTGGCCCTGCGGGACGGTTTGGTACATGCCATCGACTATTTCACAAAACTGCGCGCAAGCGGGTTGATTGGAACCAACGGGTAGGACGAATGACAGTGCACGCCCAAACCGGTCCTGTGTCGCGAATGTCGGATTCCCTTGCCAATGCGATATGGATCGCTTTGGCGATTCTGGCCTGTGCGAGCGTGCTGTTGCTGAACGGGCGGCCGCTGTTTTACTTTGACACGATTGGCTATGTGGATCAGGGCAATGTGGCCCTGCAACAGTTGGGTATCGTCGGCGCGCCTGCGCCTGAAGTAACATCGGCTTCCGTTGCGCAAGACGTTGCAATCAAGACTGTCGATGGGTCACGCTCGGCTTTCTATTCGCTTTTGGCAGGCGTTTTTTCGCATTTTGGTGCCTTGGAGGGGCTACTTGCTTTTAACGCGGTGGCGCTGTTTTTGGTGGTTTGGCTTTTGGCGCGGGTGACCCAGCGGCTTTACGCGGCGGACGTGTCGCGCACGGCGCTGATCTGCTTTCCGTTGATTGTCGCATCCTTCGGATCTTTGCCGTTTTACCTGGCCTTCCTGATGCCAGACCTGCTGGCGCCGGTGATGATCTTGTCGATTGCCCTTTTAACCGCGTTTGCCCGTGACATGCGCCCGGTGGAATTGGCATTGGCTTTTCTGGTCAGCGCCTTGGCGGTGGTGTCGCATCTTTCGCATTTTGCAATAGCAGGCTTGCTGCTGCTGGCTTCGGTGCTGGTGTCGCTTGGCTTGTCGCGGAAGCGTTGGTGGGTCGGTCCGCTTGTGGTGGCGGCGGTCTTTGGGGCGGCTTATGGGCAGCAGGAAGCGTTCCGCGCGGTGGCGCATCGTGCTGCAAAGTCCGAGGTGGTGATCAAGCCATTCATCACCGCGCGTCTTGTCCAGGACGGACCGGGGCTGCGTTACCTGGAAAACCATTGCCCGGATGCGGCGATCCCCACCTGCGCGTTGTTTGAAGCGCTGTCCTGGTCAAGTGATCCCTACAGGTTGACCGCCTCGCATATTGTGTTTGAGACGAGCGCGCGGCTTGGCTCGTTCCGGTTGATGACCGAGGCCAACCAAAAAGCGGTGGCCGATGCGCAGATCGGATTCTTTGTCGATGTGCTAAGGGAAATGCCGGTCGCAACGACACTGGCCTTTGTGCGCAACGCTATTTTGCAATCCGCCATGGTCAGTGTCGACATGACCCTGCCCTCTGATCAGATAGTTGAGCGCAATGCTGCAGTGACCGGCGCGCTGACCGGGCCGCTGGCCCAGGGGCGCCTGAGCGTCGATACCGGATGGTTGCCGCCCGTCGTTCGCGGGCAAGAGACTTTCTATGTTGGCGCTTTGGCCGTGGTGCTGAGCCTATTGGCGTTGCCGCGCAGCATGCCTGCCGGGATCAAGGGTTTTGCGGTAATGGTATTGTTGGGGGTCTTGGCCAATGCATTGGTCTGCGGCGGCGTTTCGCAACCCGCGACCCGCTACGGCGCACGGGTGATCTGGCTTTTGCCGTTTATGGCCGCGTTCATGGGGGTCTGGGCACAGCAAGGGCTGACCGCTGCGAAAGGTGGGATGCGGGAATGACTGTCGCAGCCCCAGTTACGATTTCGGTCATTGTGCCGGCTTACCGGGCAGAGGCGCTTTTGCCCAAGGTGCTGGACCCCTTGATGGCAATGCTGTCGCGCGGTGAGGTGGTAGAGGTGATCGTGGTGGATGACCAATCCCCTGACGCCACCGCTGAGGTCGCGCGTCGTCTTGGCGCACGGGTTCTGAGCACACCTGCAAACGGCGGGCCGGGAGTGGCGCGCAATCTTGCCGCGCGGCACGCCATCGGCGATGTGCTTTGGTTCATCGATAGCGATGTCATTGCGTGGCCGGACGGGGCAAGAAAACTGACCGCGCATTTCGCCGACCCGGAAATTGCCGCAGTCTTTGGATCTTATGACGCTGCCCCCGCCGGGGCGTCGTGGTTTTCACGCTACAAAAACCTGATGCACCGCTATTATCATCAGACCGCAAAGCGCGATGCCAAGACATTTTGGGCCGGATGTGGCGCTGTGCGGGCCGAGGTTTTCCGGCGTTTGGGTGGGTTCGATGTGGAAACCTACCGCGTGCCTTCGATCGAAGATATTGAGCTTGGCTACCGTATTTACCGGGCAGGCGGGGTCATCGCTGTTGACCCGACATTGCTGGGCAAGCATCTCAAGGTCTGGACAATCCGCAACGCGATCTTCACAGATATTTTCCGCCGGGCGTTGCCTTGGTCGCGGCTGATGATTGCGCGCGAAGGGTTGGGGGATGATCTGAACACCAGCCGCGCCGAGCGTTTGCGGGCAATACTGGCGGGGGTCTTCCTGCTGTCGATTGTTGCGATGCCATTCGCGCCGGGGTTATGGAAACTGGCGTTGGGTTTGTTCATTCTGGCAATTACAGTGAACTGGAACCTTTCGCGGTTTTTCATGTCCAATCTTGGGCCGCTACGGGCTGTGGCCGCCATGCTTTATCATCAGGTTTACTACGTTTATGCGGCGGGTGCCTTCGCCTGGTGCCTTTTTGAGTATCATATCCTTGGCGTGAAGGACCGGCTCCATGTGCCCTGATCTGCGACCAAAGGCTGACAAGGACATGACAAAGGGAAAGACCATTATGCAAGCATCCGTTTCCGAAACCAATCCAACCCCGGCTTTGATGTCAGAATGGGCGGGCATGTCACTTTCGGTGGTGATCCCCGCGTATAACGAGGAAGGCGCCGTGCGCCAGACCGTTGAGGATGTGCGCCGGGAGATGGATGCGACGGGCATTCCCTATGAGATCATCGTCATCGACGATGGTTCGTCAGACAACACCTTGGCCATGGCCAAGGCGACCGGGGCAATTGTCGACAGCAATCAGGTGAACACCGGATATGGCGCGTCACTGAAGCGCGGCATCAAGCTGGCGCAATATGAGTATGTGGCGATTATTGACGCCGATGGCACCTATCCGGCCCGCTATCTGCCGTCGATGCTGGCCCTGTGCCGCAACCAGGATATGGTGGTGGGCGATCGTGGCGCCAGCATGAAAAACGTGCCGATGATCCGCAAACCGGCAAAGTGGATGCTGAATTCTCTTGCCTCATTTCTTGCAGAACGAAGACTGAACGACCTGAACTCCGGTCTTCGGGTGTTTCGGAAATCTGAACTGGTACCCTTTGTTCCGCTGTTGCCGCAGAAGTTCTCATTTACCACGACGATCACGCTGTGCATGTCGTGCAACGGCAAACGGATGATCTATACGCCGATCAACTATGGGAAACGCGTGGGGAAATCGAAGATCCGTCCGGTGGATTTTCTCAACTTCATCATTCTGGTGTTGCGGGTCATCGTGTTGTTCAATCCGCTGCGGATTTTCATTCCGCTGGGGTTGGGGTTGATCGGCCTTGGCACAGTGAAGTTCGTCTATGACATCTACATGGACAACCTGTCGGAAACCACGATCTTCTCCTTTCTCGCGGCGATGATCATTTGGTCGCTGGGGCTGATCGCTGACATGATCTCGCGCCTGCATCTGCGGCCCTGAGATGGCGGTAAGCGGCAAAGCCCTGAAGAAATGGGCGACCCGCGCCGGCGGGTCGGCAATAGCGCTTGGTCTGATCTTCTGGTGGTTGCCGAAAGAGGCGATCCTGGACGGATTCAAGCGCCTGACGCCGGGAATATTCGTGGGCGTGCTCTTGGCATTTCTGGTTTGCCATGTGGCGGCGGCATTCAAATGGTGGATGCTGATGGACCGGGCGCTGCCGTTTGGGCAGGCGTTGCGGGCGCATTTTGCCGGGCTGGCCGCGAACCTGTGTCTGCCCGGCGCTGCGGGCGGTGATGCGGTGCGTGCAGGCATGGCGCATGTGGCCCTGCGTGACGGGCCAAAGGTTGCGGCGGCGGCGGTGGGCGACCGGCTGATCGACATGGTGGGACTGGCCGGGTTAAGCCTGTTAGGGTTGGTGTTCCTGTCCGGCAAAGGCAATTCCGTGCTGGCCTATTCGCTGGCCGCGCTGGTGGTGGGTGGCGCGGTGCTGGCCCTGTTCGTTTTTCCAACTCTGGCCCGCTGGCTATGGGGGCGCTTTCCCGGCCTGCCCGCCAAAGGCTTGGTGTTGCGACTTGCGGATGCGTTCGGGGCTTTGGGAAAACGACCGGGCCTGCTGGTTTTTTCGCTGATCCTGTCGGCGTCAATTCAGGCGGTTCTGATCTGGCTTTCGATCCGCTTGGCTTTGCCTGTGGGGGTCAATATTCCGGTGGCCGCATGGTTTTTTGGCTGGCCGATTGCCAAGATCATCGCCACCTTGCCATTGTCGCTGGGCGGTCTTGGGGTGCGCGAAAGCTCGCTTGCGGCATTGCTTGCACCCTTTGGGGCGGCGCCTGCACTGGTCGTGGCGTCAGGATTGGCCTGGCAGGCGATCCTTTATTTGGCCGGTGCGCTGGGTGCGCTGGTTCTGGTTCTTTCAGGCGGGCGGTTTTCCGCCCCGCCAAAAGCCATTCAGGAGACGGGTAAATGACCAAGCAGGGCGCGACGATACCGCGCGTGACCATTTTGGGCGCCGGTCCGGCGGGGATCGCGGCGGCGCATGCGCTGAGCAAGTCTGGCAAAGCCAGAGTTGAGGTGCTGGAGCGGGCCCCGCGGGCCGGGGGCAATTCGACGTCATTCCAGATTGACGGGATCTGGTGCGACTATGGCTCGCACCGCTTTCATCCGGTGGCTGATCCTTCGGTGATTGCCGATGTGAAAGCGCTTTTGGGCGATGATCTGTTGTTGCAGCCGCGCCATGGCCGCATCCGTTTGGGAGGGCGTTGGATCCACTTTCCGCTGAAGCCTGCCGATGCGTTGTTGCGATTGCCACCCCGGTTTGCCGCCTCGCTTTTCGGCGATATGCTGTTGAAGCCCTTTCGTCGCAAGGGTACAGGCGCGCGGAGTTTTTCTTCGGTACTCTACGATGGCCTTGGGCCGACGATTTCAGAGAATTTCTACTTTCCTTATGTGCGAAAGCTGTGGGGCCTGGATCCGGAAAAGTTGGCGGTGACCTTGGCGGAGCGCCGGGTATCCAGTGGTTCGGTCGGCAAGATTCTGAGCAAGATGCTGAAGATGCTGCCGGGGATGCGTGGGGCAACCACTGGGCGGTTTTATTATCCAAGGAAGGGTTTCGGCCAAATAAGCCAGGCGATGGTTGATGCTTCTAGCACGGCGGGCGCGGCCTATGCCTTTGGTGCCGATGTGGCGCGGATCGAGCGGGATGGCACTCGGGTGACGGCCGTGGTGACCAAGGGTGAAGCCGGCGAGACGCGGCGCGAGGCCGATCAGGTTTACTCAACCATCCCGCTGACCACGGCGGTGCGTCTGATGGACCCGCCCGCGCCTGATACTGTGCAAGCGGCAGCAAACGCCATCCGGTTTCGCGGCATGATCCTGCTGTACCTTATACTTGAGGCTGATCAGTTCACCGAATATGACGCGCATTACTTTCCGGAACTGTCGATCCCGATCAGCCGCATGTCGGAGCCGAAGAACTATAATTCAGCCACCGGACCCAAGGGCCGCACCATCCTGTGCGCTGAGCTGCCGTGCGACCCCGGCGAGCGTTGGTGGGGGATGTCAGACGACGAACTTGGCCAGCACTTCTGCGACTGGCTCAAAGGCGTCGGGCTGCCGGTGACAATGCCGGTGATCCGCTGTGAAACAAGGCGGATCGGGCAGGCGTATCCGGTTTATGACCTAGACTATCAAAAGCACTTTGAGACGGTCGACAACTGGCTTTCCGGCCTGGACGGTTTCCTCAGCTTTGGACGACAGGGGTTGTTCGCCCATGACAACACCCACCACGCCTTTGCGATGGCCTATGCGGCGGCGGATTGTCTGACGCCTGAGGGCGGGGTCGACCGCAAAGCCTGGGCGGCACACCGTCACGAGTTTGAGAGCCACCGGGTGGAGGACTAAGCCCTTGGCCAGTCCCGTCGTTGATATTTTGATGTATCATTCGGTGTCTGACGCCGGGGGGGCCACGTCAATTTCGCCAAAGGTATTTGCCATGCAGATGCAGGCGATTGCCGATGCGCGGCTGCCGGTTCTGACGATGGACGACTATCTGGCTGCGCGCGTCGGGCAAACGAGTCTGCCGCCCCGCGCCGTGGTGGTGACATTTGACGACGGCTTTGAGGATTTCGCTGAAACCGCTTGGCCGATACTGTCGCGCCATGGTTTTCGCCCGATCGTTTATTTGCCTACCGGGTTTGTTGGCCGCGCCGAAGGCTGGCAAGGTATTGCCAGCCCGCCGCGTCATTTGATGGGGTGGGAAATGGTCAAGGCATTGGCGGCTGACGGTGTGCTTTTTGGGAGCCATACGGTGAACCACCCGAATCTGAACAGTTTGTCCGAAGCGGTTCTAGCGGATGAGCTGGTAGCGGCCAAGCGGGTGATTGAAGATCAGCTTTTGCGCGAAGTCCGGCATTTCGCGCCGCCTTACGGGCTGGCCAATAAAGCCGTCCGCGACAAGATTGCGGGGCAATACAAAACCTCGGTTGGCACACGGTTGGGGCAGGCGGGGCCGATGTCGTCGCTGACCGACCTGCCGCGGCTGGAGATGTTTTACTACATGGGCGCGGATCGCTGGAGGCAGCATCTGGCTGGGCAAGGGGTGGCATATCTGGCGCGGCGCAAGGTTTTGCGGGCGGTACGCGGCGCGGTGATGACCCCGTGGCGGGGGCTATAAGGTGATGAGCATTGCCCAAAAATTCAGTCACAGCGTTGCCTGGATGGCGATTGGCAACTGGACCGAACAGGCGGTGAACTTTGCGGTGTTTGTCACGCTTGCGCGGCTGCTGGGGGCCAAGGATTACGGGCTTTTGGCGATGGCTTCGGTGTTTGTTGTGCTGTCGGAAGCTTTGGTGCGCGAATCCGTTTCTGAGTATCTGATCGCCGCCAAAGACCCATCGCCGGAGGATTACAACGCCACCTTCTGGTTGCTAGCCGCATTGGGGTTGGGGCTGGCGCTGCTGTTGGCGGCAATCGCCGGGCCCGCTGCACAGGCCTATGGACAGCCCGAAGTGCGGGCGATCATATTGGCGCTTTGCCCGTCGGTGCTGATTGTCGCACTGAATGCGGTGCCAGTGGCAATCCTGCGGCGCGATCTGAGTTTTCGCATTCTGTCGCTGCGGGCGATTGCCGGGGTGGTTGTGGGCGGCATCGTCGGCATCACCATGGCGCTGAGTGGGTTTGGCGTGTGGAGTTTTGTGGCGCAGTGGCTGACGTTGATCAGCACCAATGCGATCATGGCCTGGGCGGCCGTGGAATGGCGGCCGGGGCTGGCGTTCACCCGTGGCCATTTGCGCCGATCTGCGGCGTTCGGTGTGCAGGTTCTGGGGCTGCGGGCGGGAGAACTCGCGGCGACCCAGATGCCACTTCTGGTGATCGGCGCAACACTTGGGCCCGAAGCGACCGGGCTGTTTTCCGTCGCATGGCGGCTGGTCGAGACGCTTTCCTTCCTGATTGTGACGCCATTGCGGATGGCGTCACAGTCCGCCTTTGCGGCGATGATGCGCGAAGGCGGGGGGGCGGGCGATCTGTTGTTGGATATCTCGCGGCTGACAGGTCTGGTGGCGTTCCCGTTTTTTACCGGGCTGGCGGTGCTGGCCACACCGATGCTTGGCCTGATCTTTGGGGAAAAATGGCTGGCGGCGGCCCCGGTGCTGACGGTGATGGCGTTGATGGGGATTTATGTGTGCATCAACCGGGTGCAGATGTCGTTTTGTCTGGCGGCCGGTCGTGCGGGGGCAATAACGCTTTTGGCCTGGGCGGTTGTGGGGTTGGGGGCGGTTCTGTGCTGGTTCACCTCGCCTTATGGGCTGGTGCCGGTGGCGGCGGCACTGGTGGGCGCGCACTACCTGCTGTGGCCGCTGTATTTTCGCATCGTAGCGCGGATTGCGGGCATCCCTTCGGTGGCGTTCGTTGCGTGCCACATGGTACCGGCACTATGCGCTGGGGCCATGGGGCTTGCCGTGGGACTGACCGCGCGGATTTTTGGCGCGCAGGGGCCAGTCGCCGTGCTGGCGGTTGCCGTGCCTGTAGGTGTGGCGGTTTTCGCCGCGCTGGCAATTTTGCTGATGCGGGACAGATTCCGATTATTGCTTTCGTATGTAGCTGGTCCGCGCCAAATCGCCCGCCCCAACCCATAGACAAGGCTTCGATGAAATCCCTCCGCATCTTGATGTTCACTACTTTCTACCCGCCCTATTCCTTTGGCGGCGACGCCATCGGTGTGCAGCGCATGGCCCGGGCTTTGGTGGCGCGGGGGCATGAGGTCACGGTGATCCATGACGAGGACAGCTATCTGATCCTTGGTGGCAAGGAGCCGCAGGCGGCGGCGGACGGCGTCAAGGCGATAGGGTTGCGCGCCAAGAATGGGTTTTTGTCGAATCTTCTGACCCAGCAGACCGGGCGGCCCACGCTGCACGCTGCCCATATTCGGCAAATCATCGACGACGGGCATTTCGATATTATCTGGTACAACAACACCTCGCTGGTTGGCGGGCCGGGGCTGCTGGCGCTGGGATCCGCGTTCAAGGTTTATGAGGCGCATGAGCATTGGTTGGTCTGCCCGACGCATGTGCTGTGGCGACACGGCCGCGAGCTTTGTGACAAGCGTGAGTGTCTGAAATGCGTCGTCAGCTATCGCCGCCCGCCGCAGCTTTGGCGCTATACTAGGCTTTTGGACCGCATGCTTGACCGGGCCGATCTGATCATCGCCAAAAGCGAGTTCAGCCGGTTGAAGCATAAGGAGTTCGGGCTGCGGCAAGAAATGCAGGTCTTGCCCTATTTCCTGCCAGATTTGGATGCCGCCGCGGTGGCCCCGTTTGAGGGCCATTCACGCCCCTATTTCCTATTCGTGGGACGCTTGGAAAAAATCAAAGGCCTGCAAGACGTTTTCCCGGCGATGGACCGCTACCCCGAGGCGGATCTGCTGATCCTGGGTGATGGCGACTATGCGGCGGAGTTGAAGGCGCTTGCCGCGAAAAACCCCCGCATCCAGTTTCTTGGACGCAAATCCCCCGAGGCGCTGAACGCCTATTATCGCGGTGCATTGGGGCTGATTGTGCCGTCGGTGTGCTATGAGACTTTTGGCATTATCCTGATCGAAAGTTTCCGCCTTGGAACGCCGGTGATTGCACGTCGTTTGGGCCCCTTCCCGGAAATCGTCGAAACGGCTGGCGGGGGGTTGCTGTTCCAAACGGAAAGCGAACTTTTGGCTGCGATGCGCCAGATGCAGGACGATGCGCCGGCGCGCGCGCGCATGGCGATGGCTGCCCGCACGGCCTTTGAGCGAAAATGGCGAGAGGACCGGGTGATGGCGGCCTATGGCGCCACCTTTGCGCGCGCGGCCCACGCGCGCGGCCATCCGGACCTGGCGCGGGCGTTGGATGCGGGGGCTTTCGAACATGGCGCGGCGGGGCGCTAAGCCGCCACCGCACCAAGGGCTTCAGACAAAGAACACCCGTTGAACGAACCAGTATGCCGCAACGGCGGCAATAACCAACGATCCTGGAATGACGATGCGCTGGCGATACCAGGGTTTGTTGCCAAACCAGATGCCGACCAGCAGGAAGCATGCGGCAATAACGGTCAGCTGCCCCAGCTCGACGCCGACGTTGAAACTGAGAAGGCCGGTCACGAATTCGCCCTTCGGGATGCCGAACTCCTTCAGAATTCCGGCAAAACCCAGGCCATGCATCAGGCCAAACAGGAAGACGACAGCCGGCCGCCAGCGGCTGAGCGTCGGGCGCAGGATGTTTTCTACGGCCACATAGACAATGGACGCAGCGATCAATGGCTCAACTATAGTGGAAGGCAGGTTGATGATGCCCAATGTGCCAAGCCCTAACGTTACGGTGTGGGCGACGGTAAAGGCCGTGACCTGCATCAGGATAGGGCGGACCTTGGTCGACAGCAGGAAGATTCCGGTGACGAACAGGATGTGATCAAGCCCCTTGGGAACGATATGCTGGAAGCCGATCAAAACGAAGTCGCCGATCATGTCCCAGACGGTGCGGGCCTTCAGATTATCGATCACCAGCGGCGTGCTTGTGCCGCCCTTTTCCAGCACTTCGATGTAGGCGCTGCGGGCGCGGATCGCCATTGTCCTGACCGTGACCTTGCCGAATTGGGCGGACCAGCCGAATGTGAAGGCTTGGGCGCCGTCAGGCAGATCGCCCTTGAAGATCAAACTGGTGCTGCGTGCAATCGAAAGATCGCCGACCTCGCGGAAAATCTCTTCGTCCATTTTCGCTTGAACGGGTTGGCCATCCAACTGGAACCGCAACCCGTCCAGAAACGTCTGGCGGAAACCTTCGAATTCTTTCTTCAACGCGTCGGGAGGCAGCGCCCGCAAGCGGTTGTATTCTGCGGCATTGGGGCTGTCGGAAGTGTCGTTCACTTCCGGGTCGATCCCGGCAATTATGGCCTCAAGGTTCAGGTTGATGCGCACCGAGAAATTGGTCGCTGCGCGGTCGAAGTAGACGACGGCCGAGGATGTCTTGAAGACATGGGCATCAGCACTTTGTCCGCACAGACCAATGAAGATCGCCAGCGCAGCTGTCAGAAATATTTGGGAGAAAAGCGCCAAGGGTCGCGCGGTCGGCAATGACATGGTGGTCTACTCCTAATATGGCCGAGCAATGCGTTGCTGCCCTTAAATTGCTCTGGTTAAAACCGGCTCGAAAGCAGAATGTTAAAGGAAATATATCGCCAGCACATCGCCGCTGCCTAGGTAAATTGTGTTTTCGTGTAGCGTGAAGATGATCGAGAACCTTACGGCCGGTGTGATGCCTGCATTTGAGGCAATTCGGGAGTTTTCGTCAACAATGCGCAAGATGGTTTTTGTCCTGAACTGTTAGCCGCTCTCGATCCCGATCCGGTGGGCATTGGCCATAACCGGGAAGGTTATGGTCGTGGCGGGGATCGCCGGCAGGACCGAAGCATCGACCACATGCACGCGTTGCAGGCCGTAGGGACGGCCCAGAACGTCACTTTCGCCGGGGTGCGGGTCGCGGCGCATTGGGACGGTTGATCCGGCGTGAAAGCTTGACCCTACCGCACCCATCCGGCGCGCGGCGGTCAGGGGCACAAGTCCGGCATGCCTTAGCCCTTGCGCCACCCGCGCCGCAGCAGTGGCAAAAATAGCGGGCGTTTGCGGATTGGGGGCGATGCGGGCCCGAAGTCTGCCGTCGGGGGAAAGAGTCAAGGTCACGCGCGCGGAGTGATCAGAATGCAGGAAAATTTGCGCCACGATCAGCCGACGTGCCAGCGCCCGCCAAAGGGGCGCACTGCCGGGAAGGCGCGCGCCGTAGCTGGCAATCAGGTCACGTTCATAAAACCCGTTCCAAGTGTAGATCTGCGCATGGACAAGAAATGGCGAGACGGTCGGATCGTCGAGTTCAAGAAACGCTTGGGTCAGGGTATGGTGCGGGCCGCGATCAGGCCGCCGGTTGGGTTTCCAAGGGTGCAGCGCCGGTAAAAACCCGTGCTGGCTGTCGCACAGGGTCAACTGACCCAGTGCTGGCAGTGAGGCGAGAAGAATACGCGCAGTCTCCAAAACGCCTGCGGCGACAAAGGCGCGTGTGCCTAAAAGCGTCTCGCCCCCTGCAACTGACAGGGTGACGCCGTTTGCCGTTTCGGCGAATGAGGTAACAATGGCACCGGGGCGATAGCTGAAATTGGGGTGAGTGCGTAAGTGATCCAGCGCCCCTCGGGCCGACCAGATCAGCCCCCAGGGGCAGCCATGCAAGCACATGCCACAGGTCCGGCAGCCGGAACCCACGGCTTGACGTGCAGCGCCCACGGTGATGCCGATGGCTGCAAGGGGCTTTTGCGCCGACGCCGTCCGGGTCAGAAATACCTCTGCCTGCGGGCTGAAGGGAAGCGGGGTGCGGCCCTGCATTGGCAGGGCAGGAAACAAATTTTCAAGCGCATCTGCGCGCCCGGCGATCGGCAGGAACCCAGCCACGGCTGCATAATGCGGGGCAAGTTCAGCCGCAGTCACGGGCCAGCCAGCCATATCCTCTGGCCTGTAGGGAAGCACCGCTGACCCCCAAAGGTTTGACAGCCCACCGCTGGCACGGGAAGATCGAAGTTCTAATCCATTGGTATCATTGGAAAATGTTGCCGCCGCTGGTTCCATTGCAAAGTCGGATCCGAAGCGGCGCACTTGACCCGGTGGGGTGGCATGTTGCGGTTCTTGCCAGCTGGTCCGGTCAGACTTTGACCAGCGCTCAGGAGAACGGCGCGCCAAGTCGTCGCGTGCCAGGGCCAAGTCTGGTTCCAGCGCTTTGCCGCCGTCAAGCATCAGCACTTTACGCCCGCGCGCAAGCAGGGCAGTTGCGACGGAGACACCGGCCGGACCAGATCCGATGACAAGATCTATCATCTTAGTCCCGGTGTAAAATGAAGATACCGCCGTCACCCAATGTGCCGGGGAAGTAGTGCGTTTCGCTTAAGATCATGTCGCGGTCAGCGTCCAGCCTGGGGAGGCTGCGGAAACTGCGGTCGGGGAAAGTGACAACGAAGGTCACGGGGCCGGGGATCGCCATTGCCGCCAGATAGTCGTCGTCGGTGAAGATTGTGCCCCAATTGGCATGGAAGTGACCGGTGAAAACCTCGCCTGCATAGGCAACGGCAAACACCCGCTCGCCGGGTTTGCGGGTCGCCTCGACAAAGGCGTAAGCCCCGGCAAGATCCTGCTTTGGGGCCATGTAGTTGCGCGAAGCCATGGCCGCAGACACCAGCACCATTCCTGCAAGGGCTATCGGAAACAGCAAGGTTCCAAGGCGCGGGCCGGTCAGACGTGCCACAAGGTCACAGGTCAGCCGCACCCCCATCACGATCAGGAACATCAGGAACGCGATGTCGGTAAAGAAGAACCGCGGCCAGATGCGCATGCCGACGCCGAGCAGTATGGCGACTGTCAAGAGGATATTGCCAAAGGTGACGGGCGCGAAAAGTGGTGCCGCCTTGCGCAGGGCAAGGGCTCCCATGCCCGAAAGGCCCAGCACCAGAAGCCCGATCAGCGTGACCAGCGGCCCGGCTTGGCCGACGCCGCTGCGGATTGCCTCATAAGCCGTCCAGAGCGGGTTCTGGTATTCCTGCATGACGTCGCCCGCCGAGGTTTCGGCAACGCCAGAGATGGTGGACAGAAGGCTGGGCAGGATCGGCAGATACAGCAGGACCGTCACTATACCGCCGACCGTGAACCCCAGCAGAGGCAAAAGGATCGTAGAACGGTCAAGCGTGCCTTTCACTGCCCGCGTACCGACGATGGCCAGCCAGACAAGACCAAGGGTGACAAAGAAGAAAGCCCCGGTCAGATGCGTGAAGATGGTCGCCGCGATGACCGCCCCAAAGCCCAGCCAGATGCCGCGCCGGTTGGCCTGAAGACCACGCAAAAACAGCAGCAGCCCAAGGGTACTGAAGAAAGCAAGGCCGGTATAGCCGCGGGCATTTTGGGAAAACCATATATGGTGATAGGACAGCGCCAACAGCAGGGCGGTTGCATGGGCGGGCATTGCCCCCGCCAGATCACGCGCCAGAAACCACATGGCAGCAATCCCGGCCAGCCCGAACACCAATGCGGGCAGGCGGATGGCCCAGGGGGCGTCGCCAAACACCACCATGGCGGCTTTGGCGGCAAGGTTGTGCAGGTAGTGGTGGTTCATCGAATAGCTTTGCAACATCTCGCCCCAGCCCATTCGCAGATGCGTGTCGACGGTGACAATCTCATCGAACCAAAGCGGGCCGTTCAGAGACACGACCCTTAGGACCAAGGCGAGCAGCAGTATTGCCCCCAGCCAGTACAGATCGTTGCGGCCCTCAGGTGTTCCGGTACTTTGGGATGCGGCGCTTTGAGAGGCGGGGGAATTTGCGGCTTTCATGGGGTCAGGCCGCACCCGCGCTGCGCTTTTCCGCGATAACATCGGCGATGATTTCGGTCAGGTCGCGGCGCGGGCGAAAGCCGATTGTGCGCGCCAGCTTCGACACGTCGGGCAACCGGCGGGCCATATCTTCGAAGCCTTCGGGATAGACACTATCATAGGGCACCAGCTTGATTTCGGACTTCGACCCGGTGGCAGCGACGACCTGTTCGGCCAAGTGCCGGATGGTTACTTCCTGATCATTGGCGACGTTAAACACCTGACCGCGGGCGGAGGGTTCGGCCATCAGCCGCACCATGGCTTCAACCACGTCATGCACATGGCCAAAGCAACGCGACTGTTCGCCGGTGCCGTGGACCAACAGGGGGCGGCCGTCCAGCGCGGCCTGGACGAAATTCGGCACCACCATGCCGTAGCGCCCGGTTTGGCGGGGACCGGTCGTGTTGAAGAACCTCAGGATGACGACGGGAAGGTCGGATTCACGCGCATAGGCCAGCGCAAGGAATTCATCGAGCGTTTTGGCACAGGCGTAGGACCAGCGAAGGTTCTTTGTCGCCCCGATCGTCAGATCGTCGTCCTCGCTGAACGGAAATTTCGTGGCCTTGCCGTAAACTTCGGAAGTGGAGGCGATGAAGGTCGGCGTCTTGCGCTTCAGCGCCGCGCGCAGCACATTTTCGGTGCCGTTGATGTTCGTCAGGATCGAGCGGCTGGGCTGTTCCATGATGAGTTTGACGCCGACCGCAGCGGCAAGGTGAAATATCATGTCAGCCCCGGCGGCCAGGTCCTGCACCAGATCATCGTCAAGAATATTACCCTCGACGAAATGCAGGGAATTTGAGCCGTTTAGCGCCACCAGGTTCTCGCGCCGCCCGGTGGACAGATCGTCCAGCACGGTGATCGCGTGCCCCTCGGTTACCAGACGCTCGGACAGATGAGATCCGATGAACCCGGCGCCGCCGGTAATAAGAATTTTCATGATGCCTCGTGTTCAATAGTTCTGGCCAATGTCGCGGTCATGCTAGCACGCCAAATCGCAGAGGCGCACGGAGCGTTTCGCTTTATTGTTTCCAAAGAGCGCGCAATATGGGGAATTGATCATTTGCCGCGCCTTATCCGCGACAGTCTTGGGGGTGGGCATCAACTTTTCGGTGTCTCAAGCGCGAAACTGGCTTTTCGCGCATTTTCTGATAATGTCCACCGTATTGACGGCCCTTCGGGGAGTGGTGATTAACGCAAGTCTTTCAACAGTTGGCCGAGCAGCCCAAATTTAGGCTAAATCGCATGCCAATAGATGGCTTCATGCGGGCTTGGAAATTGACGGGCGACGGATTTCCGGGTTTCTCATGGTAACCCTTCGGAATAGTGTTTTTGACGAGGACAGATAGTGACGGCTTCATTTTCGCATTATTCTTCGCTGAAAGACAAAATCGCTGCACGCGAGGCGCGCGTGGTGACGGTAGGTCTTGGCTACGTTGGTTTGCCGCTGGCGCTGACTATCAGTGAGTGTGGTTTCCCGACAACCGGCCATGACCTGAATGTAAGCCGCGTTGCGGCCATCAGCGCCGGTGAACGCGTGATTTCATACTTCCCCAAGGACCGCGTCGCCGAGGCTCTTGCCGGGGGAAAGTTCCGTGCATCAACCGACCCAAAAGTCATTTCCGAAGCTGATATCGTCCTGATGTGTGTGCCTACGCCGCTGTCTGAGACGCGCGAACCGGACCTGAGCTATGTCATCCGGGCGGCAACTTCGGTGGCCGCGCAGTTGCGGCCGGGTCAGCTGATCGTACTGGAAAGTACCGTTTGGCCGGGGGCGACTGCAGGTGTGGTGAAACCGATTCTGGAAAAGGCTGGCCTGCGGGCCGGCGCGGACTTTTTTCTGGGCTTTTCGCCTGAGCGTGAAGATCCGGGCAACGCCACGTTTGATACCAAGTCCATCCCAAAGGTCGTTGGCGCCGACGATGCACATTCGCGCGATCTTCTGGATCGCTTCTATTCCAACATTGTCACGCGGACCGTGCCGGTAAGTTCGCTTGCGACGGCCGAGGCGGTAAAGCTGGCGGAAAACAGCTTTCGCACCGTGAACATCGCGCTGGTCAATGAAATGAAGGTTGCACTGGAGGCAATGGGCGTCGATGTCTGGGAAGTGGTACAGGCCGCCGCGACCAAGCCATTTGGATATATGCCATTTTACCCCGGACCCGGAATTGGCGGCGACTGTATTCCGGTCTCGCCGGTCTATCTTTCATGGCGGGCGCGGGACGTGGGGTCATCGACGCCGATCATTGATCTGGCGCGCGCCAATAATGACAATGCGCCAGACCTGATCGCCGGTCGTGTCGCAGTTGAGTTGGCTAAGAACGGCGGCACGGCGGTGAAGGGCGCGCGGGTGTTAATCTTAGGCGTGGCCTATAAGAAAAACGTCGAGGATACGCGCGAAAGCCCGGCCCTGGCGATCTTGAACCGGCTTGAGGAGATGGGGGCCAGCTGTGACTATCACGACCCTTATTTTCCGGTCATGCCCGCCACCCGCGATCATCCTGGACTGGCGGGACGCGTGTCCGCGACGCTGAGCCGCGAGAACATTGCGTCCTATGACGTGGTGGTTGTGGCGACTGACCACAGCAACGTGGATTACGAACTGGTGGGAAATGCAGCGCGGATGATCCTGGATACACGCAACATTTTCGACGGCGTACGCCAAAAAATGGCCAGCGTTCGATATGTGAAGATATGAGCGTTGGGCACTGCGAAGGAGGAGCGGCGGATTGTTGCGAATCGCCACTTTGTGTTAGACTTGCGTAGCGTTAGATATTTCTACCTGTGGTTGAGAGGCTCTTTTTTTCCGCGACCCGCGTTGGCGGAGTGGAAAGGAAACGTATCGGAATCGCCGGATTGGTTCCAAATCGACCAAATTCGACGCTACCCGAGAAAGAAGAGCATTTTGCGGTACTGCCTGTCACATGTATAGTCGATCTGTTGAACAGAAGAATTTTTTGAACTGACATTTCTGGAGTCGTGGTGGTGAGCAATATGAACACTGGCAAGCTTAGCCCTGTCGTGGTGATCGGCGCGGGGCCTGCAGGGCTGACTGCGGCCTATGAATTGCAAAAGCGGAGCAAGCGCCATCGCCCGATCGTGCTGGAAGCCTCCAAGATGGTCGGCGGGATTTCGCGGACTGAATCAAACAATGGCTATCGCTTTGATATCGGCGGGCATCGGTTTTTCACCAAGGTCTCTGAGGTTGAAGAAATGTGGCATGAGGTGCTGAAGGACGACTTCATCACCGTGCCCCGCCTGAGCCGCATATACTACCGCGAGAAATTCTTCGATTATCCGCTGAAGCTTTTCAACGCGTTGGGTAACATTGGCCCCTACGAAAGCGCGCGGATCCTGCTGAGCTATTTCAAATGGCAGGTGCGCCCCTTCCGCAAGGAAGAAAGCTTTGAGGAATGGGTGATCAACCGCTTTGGTGGCCGCCTGTATATGCACTTCTTCCGCAGCTACACACAGAAGGTCTGGGGCATCAACCCCAAGGAAATCCGCGCCGACTGGGCGGCGCAACGGATCAAGAATCTGTCATTGTTCAAGGCGGTGTGGAATGCGATTTCCGGCTCGAATGACACGACGAGTCTGATCGAGGAATTCCAATATCCGCGCTTGGGGCCGGGAATGATGTGGGAACGCACAACTGAGATCGTCGAAGAACAGGGCGGATCGGTGCAGATGCGTTCGCCGGTTGTCAAAGTGAACCGCGATGGCAATCGCGTGACCTCGGTTGATGTTCAACGCTGGTCGGAAGATGGGTCGGCACCGGTGATGGAGCGGATCGAAGGCGATCACTTCGTCAACACCATGGCGCTGCGCGATCTGATTCAATGTTTTGATCCCCCCCCGCCGCCCGAAGTTATCGAGGCCGCCGCCAAGCTTAAGTATCGTGATTTTTTGATCGTGACGCTGGTGCTGGACCATGCGGATCCGTTCAAAGACAACTGGATCTATATTCATTCGCCGAAGGTCAAGGTCGGGAGGATTCAGAACTTTCGCGCCTGGTCGAAAGAAATGCTGCCCGATCAGAACACAGCATCAATCGGCATGGAATATTTCTGTCAGGAAGGTGATGGCCTGTGGGCGATGAGTGACGAGGAATTGCGCACGCTTGCTTCGAATGAGATCGAGCAACTTGGTCTGGCAAAGGCAACGGACGTGATCGGCGCCGCCATCATTCGCCAGCCCAAGGCTTATCCTGTGTATGATGGCGACTACCGTGATGCGCTGGATGTGCTGGAAGAATGGCTGATGTCGCTGGAAAACTTTCAGACGGTTGGTCGCAACGGCTTGCACCGCTACAACAACCAGGACCATTCCATGTTGTCGGCCATGCTCGCCGCGCGCAATATCTTGGGCGAAAAACATGATGTTTGGACTGTCAACGTGGAGCGTTCTTACCACGAAGAGTTTGAGGTCAAGAAAAATACGGGTCATCAGCCAATTGCGGCTGAGTAAGGCAATTGCCCGGACTGCTTTCATTGAACGAATTCAACACTTCCGCTGCAGTGCGGCGGAACAAGTGGGCGTGTGAAATATGCTGAACGACAAGCATGGCCAGCTTCGTAAAGCCGTGGATAACACCTATGTTTTTTGGGCGTTACTCGCGGCCCCTGCGGTATATCTTCTGACACAGAGATTCGTGCTGCACGGCAAGGTGCCCTTTGTCCCGCTCTCCGGCGATATTGCGGGTTGGCTCTTGATTGTCACGATGTCGGTGACACCGTTAATGATGATGTTTGGACCTTTGCCCTGGCTTAAGGCACGCCGCAGGAATCTGGGCGTTGCGAGTTTCGGCTATGCCCTGTTGCATCTGGTGATTTGGCTTGGTGGCGCGAACGTCGGCTCGCTGCTGCGCTCGTTCGTGCGCGTGGAAATTCTCGCAGGGTGGATTGCCTTCGCGCTCATGGTGCTTCTGGCGGTGACATCGAATGAAAAATCCGTGCGCAAGTTGGGAGTGCGCTGGAAAACCTTGCAGCGGTGGGTATATGCGGCGGCGATTCTTTCGCTGGTGCATTGGGTGATGACGACGGACAATTTGTCGGCCGTCGCGATTTACACTGCGCCACTTATTGCCTTGTCCGTTTGGCGCATCTGGCGTCACAGACAACGGGTCGGGCAAGTTTGAGTTGTTTTTTGTGTAAGCGTAGTGTAGGCTGGAGATATAAATTGAACGAATTTTCTTTGGAGGCTTGCCTTTACGCAAGCATAATTTTTTAGAATAAGAGGTCCCAGACGTAAGCCTTTAAATTTATTGTTAATATTTGACGCAGATAAGCGTGATACTCTTGAAGAAAGAGCTTTCCACACCGCAACCGTCCATATGAAATTACGACCTATTCTTGGCGCGGATCTGGAAAACAACGCTTGAATGCGCCACTGCGCCCCACCTTGGAAGGTGCAATTTTCGCCGAAACAGCAACCGCTCAGGCGGTTCCTGAGGCATTCTGTCAAGAAAATACCTCAAGAATACCACGCTTTAGGCGCGGTTCCGCCCGGATTCGGACACGTGTGTGCAACAAGTTTGTTCTACCAGCACGATTGTGGCGACGCGAAGACGCCAGAAAAGAATAGCCGGGTTAAACGGATGGAAAGGGCGGAAAATGACAGAACTTCTTGAAATTACACGCAACAATCGCAGCAACTCGGTTGCTCGTATTGGTGGATTTCCTTGCGGAAACATGGCCGCAGCAGGTTCTGGTGTTCGTTTTCGCGCCTATGGCCGCCACGAAAATGTCGCCTTCATGAACGTACTTGGCCGCCGCTGAGCGGGCCAACCGAAAATCTAAGAAACGGGCTTAAGCAAGGTCTGACTTGCGCGATGCCCAACAAATTTCCAGAATGGAAGGGAAAACAAAATGACCAATCTGATCGAAGTTGCACGTAATGGCCGCGCCAATGCACTTGCCCGTATTGGCGGTGGTTCCCCGGCCGGGTCGCGGTCCCGTTCGGGCGTTGGCCACGGATCTATCAGCTTCTCATCGGTTCGCGGGCGCATCTGAGGCGGGTTTTCCCCGAATGACTCCAGATTGACCAGTGCCTGGGTGGATATCAAATGCGGCGCGTGGCGACACGCGCCGCATTTTTTGTTTTCAGGGCAATTGATGCAAGTCAAAGCGAGGGTTTCTGAATGGGGTTGAATGGGCTTTGGAAGTCAACCCTGACAGGAGAAAGTGCTATGACACTGAAAATCCTTTGTGCGACTGACGGGACCGATCATTCCGCGACGGCCGTCATTCAGGCGGCGGAGATGGCAGCGAAAAACAAGGGGGCGCTGACGTTGTGTACGGTCAATATTGCCCATGGCGGCGGGCGGGGGCCGGTGATCAATCACTGGACCGACGTGCAGCTGGAAAAGATCCTTGATGATGCGGTGGCGCTGGCTGGAAAGCATGGCGTGAAGGA
>JANMDM010000241.1:0-29811 GCA_031376305.1 Pseudomonadota bacterium
TCAAGCGTTGAAGGTCCTGGTCAAGACTGACTCGAAAAACGCCGACGCCTGGAACCTTTTGGGCTTTAGCAGCCGTAAATTGAAAAAATACGATGACTCGGCAAAATACTATTCCGTCGCGCTGAAACTTGATCCCAAGCACCGCGGTGCCTTGGAGTATCAGGGTGAACTGTTCATTGTCACCGGGGCCATTGACAAAGCGCAGGCCAATCTCAAAGCGCTGAAATCGCTCTGTGGGTCATGCGAAGAATATGTCGATTTGAAAGCCGCGCTGACGGCGGCAGGGCAAAGCTAAACCGCAGGAACTGGCCCCGCCGAAGGATGGAGCCAGCTCCGAAGCCTGTTATTGCAGTACCATCCCGGTGGGCCAGCCGAGGCTGTGTTCCAAGCGTATCTCGCGGGTTTCGCCGGCTGGCAGATCAAACTCCCAGGTCAATATGCCGCGCTGCCCATCGAGATCTGCCGTGGTCTCGGGCGGCGTCGCGGTATGGGTGACGACCAGATCATCCTGTTCCGAAAAGGGAATTTGGTCAATGACGCGCAAGGACCAATCCTTGGCCGTCAGGTTTTCAAGCTTGATCACCGCCACCTCGTCAATGCGGTTGGATTTGGTCAAGATGCCTTCGTCGCCCTGACTGCGGTTGGGGATGGTCCGGGTCAGGCGCAAGCCATCAATCGGGCCGAAACCCACCGAAGCCTCGGCCCCAGCGGCGATCAGCGGCAGGTCGGTCTGCCCGACCAATGCCCCGTCACTAAACAACATTGCCGTGCCCGGCAGGATCAGTTCCGGGGTTTGATTGGTGAATTCCGCAACAAGATAGGCGGTTTCATCGCGTTGCGGCACCGCCACGGCCTTCAGCGTCGGCGCAGCGGTCAGCGTATCCAGTGCGAGGCGTAAGGATTCGACGCCGTTGCGCAAGTTGACAGGTGTGGGGTAGTGGTAAGTGACCGTTGCGCCCAGCATGGCCACTTGGGCTGCCAGCGATGCCTCCATCACTGGTTCCGCCATCCCGCCGCAACCACCACTCGCGCACTCATCGTCGGCCTCACGCTTTTTGCGCTCTTCTTCGCTTTCAATGCTGCGCAGATCGGGCCAGACTTGACCCGGCTCGCTTTGCCCAGCCGGGCGCGCGGTCGACAGGGTCAGATCCACATCCAGCCAATCTTCGCCACTGGATTGGCTGACGAGCGCGCCGCGGTCGATGGTCAGGGCCGGGCTATCGCCGCCGGTAAGCGCCAGATCATAAACAGGTTGCCAGTTTGCCTCTGCGGAATAAGTCGTGATTTCCAACGTGGCCGGGCCATCGGCGGCCGTCTCAAGTGCCAAAGTAAGTACGGCACCGTCTTTGGAACCGTCGGTCAATGCCGCAAGATTTTGTTTCGCTTTATCAAGGGCCTCTTGATCATCCGTGCGGGCCACTCCCGCAATTCGGGCTTCCTCCTCAGCAGCAAGCGCGGTCTGGCGCAGAGCCAAAACCTCCTCTCCGACCATCTTCGTCAACGCCTTCAGGTCATCAAGCGATCCGGTCGAAAATCCCTCAGCGGCTTTGCCCTGACCCAGGCCATGCAAGAAGGCCACCTGTTCATTGGCCGCATCGGCCCGCAGGCGAATCGCCGCGATAGCCCCGTCGCGGTCCCGCAAAACCGCCTCCAGCCGCTTGACCTCGTCCTTGGCGGCCTGCACTTCAGGGCGGACCTGATCGGCGATCACCGGCAGACGATCTTGCGCCAGATTGACGGCCCCGACTGTCACTCCGTCACTTGCGACGACGCGCAGCATTTCTGCCAATGTGCCAACCGGCATTCCCGATACGACCACTTCATGCGCGCCTTGCGGGGCGGAAAATGTGACCAGACGCACAACACTTGCCCCCCAGGGATACAGCGTCACGCGAGAGACTTTTCCAGCTGTTTCAATGGTTTCCGCATGCAGCGGGGCGGCAAGAAGGCATAGAACCGTCGCAAAATATCGCATGTTAGGGCCTTTGATGAATGCTTTCAGTCGCAACCTTCACCCGCCGCGCCGGAAACGCAAGAGGGCACCAACAGGGTGCCCACTTGCAGTTCCAAATACCGGCGCAGCCTACCCGGCTTAGCCTTTTTTCAGGCAGCGGTTGCCCAGAACTTCGGCGATCTGCACGGCGTTCAGCGCCGCGCCCTTGCGCAGGTTGTCGCTGACCACCCAGATGTTCAGGCCATTGTCGATGGTGCTGTCCTGACGGATGCGGCTGATATAGGTCGCGTATTCGCCGACGCATTCGATCGGGGTCATGTAGCCGCCCGGCTCGCGCTTGTCGATGACCAGGACCCCCGGTGCCTCGCGCAGGATCTCGGTGGCTTCTTCCCAATCAAGAAAATCCTCGAACTCGATATTGATCGCTTCGGAATGGCCGACGAACACCGGCACGCGCACGCAGGTGGCCGTAACCTTGATCGACTTATCAAGGATCTTTTTGGTTTCCGCGACCATCTTCCATTCTTCCTTGGTCGATCCGTCGTCGAGAAATACGTCGATGTGCGGGATCACGTTAAAGGCGATCTGCTTGGGGAATTTCTTCGGCGCGACTTCCTTGCCGGGCACATAGATGCCCTTGGTCTGATCCCACAGCTCGTCGATGCCGTCCTTGCCGGCACCCGATACCGACTGATAGGTCGCCACCACCACGCGTTTGATCTTCGCCCGGTCATGCAAGGGCTTCAGCGCCACCACCATCTGTGCTGTCGAGCAGTTGGGGTTGGCGATGATCATCTTGTTTTTGTACATCTCGACCGCTTCGGGGTTCACTTCCGGAACCACCAGCGGGATAGCCGGATCATAGCGGTACAGCGACGAGTTATCGATCACCACGCAGCCCGCAGCGGCAGCCCGGGGGGCGTAGATCTTGGTCGCATCCGACCCGATGGCAAACAGTGCAATATCCCAGCCGGTGAAATCGAAGGTGTCCAGATCCTTGGTCTTCAGGGTCTTGTCGCCAAAGCTGATTTCTGTGCCAAGCGACTTGCGCGAGGCAAGGGCCACGATTTCGTCGACGGGAAATTCCCGTTCGGCAAGAATATTCAGCATTTCACGGCCCACGTTCCCGGTGGCGCCCGCAACAACAACCCTGTAGCCCATTGGGGGTCTCCTTCAAGAATAGACGTTGCCCTTAGCCGATCAGGAGAGGCAATAAAAGGCCAAGACTTGCAGGCGCAGCAATTGTGAAATCGCGTGTCATCCGTGGATCAGCGTAATTCTTGAATCGCGGGCGCTGAGGGCTTCGACAAAATGCTGTTCGGCATTGAAATCATGGGGCACCTGCCCTGCGGTACGACTGCCCGTCAGCGACATCGACGCAAAGAAGTCGAACCCGTAAAGGCTGATGCTGCGGGCCGCCGAACGCGCCAGCAGGTCGATCATCATCACCCCGGTCGTGGGTGGGGCGCCAAGCTCAGTCATCAGGCGCTGATAGTCGGCAAGCGGGTGCAGGGCAAAACCGGGTCGCGTGGCAATAGCATAGCTCAACCGTTTGCGCTTGGGCGACATCCAAAGCGTCATCACCGGGGCAAGCCGCGCCAGCGTTTGCGCGTCGATACGGGTGGCAAGGGCCAGAACATCGGTGCGGTTGCCATGTGAGGCGACACTGGGCATCGGCGCACGGTTGATGCGGATGACCATATCGGCCGCGTCGATCTGCGCGCCATGGGTTGCCTGCGCCAGCGCGCGGGAATTGCCGACAAGCGCCACAGATTTCCCGGCAAAGCTGGCAAGCACATCGGCTGACGGCAACGACACTGCGGCAAGAGATGCGTCGCGGCGCAAGGTCCGCGCTATCAGAAAGCTCAGATGCGACAAGGGCGGCTTGGTCATGGGGGTGGTGCCAATAGGGCGCGGTAAACGGCGGTCAGGGCGGCGGCCTCGTCCTCGATGCGAAAGCCAGCGCAGGCGCGGGCACGGGCGGCAGACGCCATTGAGTGGCGCAGCGCCGTATCGTCGATCAGTCGGGCGGTGGCCTCGGCCAGCGCCGGGATATCGCCGGGATCAACCAGCGCGCCGGTTTGCCCCGGAACAATCAGATCTTCAAACGCCCCAACCCTGGCGGCGACGGCGGGTACCGCGCAGGCCATCGCCTCAAGCGGGGTCAGGCCGAACCCCTCCCACCGCTGCGGTGCCACATAAATGTCAAGGGCGCGGTACCAGTCGGGCATGGCATCTACGGTGACCTCTGGCAGAAATAGAATGCGATTCCCAAGCCCCGCATTGCGCGTCCGTTGCCGCAACCAGTCCAGAAAGGCCTGATGGCCTTCGGTGGCACGCCCCATGACAAGGGCATAACCCTCAGGACGGTCCGGAAGAATGCGCAGCATTGCATCGACAAAAGCGTCAGTGCCCTTTTGCGCCCGGATGCGGCCATAACAGCCGACCAAGACACCCTGCGTCGGCAGCCCCAGCCGGACGCGCAAGGCGACGCGGTCAGTGGCCGGACTAAAGGTTTCGGTATCTATGCCGTGCAGGATCACCGTGGCCGGGCGGTGCAGGTAGCGGGCAGTGCGCTGGGATGTGGCCACCACGGCGTCCATCCGCCCGATCAGCCACCGCGTGTAGCCACTGTGCTGGCGCTGCGACGCCGAGGTGAACACAAGCTTCAGCCTGCGCCGAAAGACCTGCTTTAACACCAGACCCAACAACATTTCCGTGTTGCGCCTTGCATGCCAAACCCGCATCCGGTCGCGCGGCAACAGAAACATCCGCCACAGTGGCAGATGCGGCACCTCGGCGGAAAGCCCGGGGCCGGTGGCGGCAATGCCGATCATACCGGCCTGCACCGGTACCAGCCGAACGATCGTCGCTGTCACGCCGGACAATCGGCGTTTCAGGTTCGGGGCAATCACCTCGATCTTGCGGATATCCGGCTGGGCCACGGCTTGCCTTTCGGTTTTGATCCTGACTAGACGCGAATGTTGCGGCTGAACAGATAAACCACCAATCCGGCCAGCAACGGCACCAGGAAAAACAGGAACAGCCAGCGAAAAGTCTGGGTCGGATCGCCCAAACCACTTGCCCATTGATAAACCGGACGCGAGGCAAATTGCATCAGCCCGGCACCACCAATCGAAAATAAATTTATGAAACTGACGCCGCGACCCAACAAGTGTGGGGGCAGAAAGCAGCGCCCATGCGCCATGATCGCCGGATAGGTCGCGCCAAACAAGCCCTGTCCAGCCAGCAGCAGGGCCGAGGCCCAGAACCCCGGCGCCGGGACAACGACCAGCACCGCAAGGCAAAGCGCAGACAAGGACACACTGCCAACGATTCCCCATTTGCGCGAACCGACGATCCGGTCGATAGGGCCAAGCAAGAAATTGCCGAGGACCGTCGCAAGCCCCATCACCAATGTGGCGCTGCCAATTCCGTTGCTCCCGGTGCCGTACACCGACTCAAGATAGGGCCCCGCCCATAATCCGCGGAGCACCGCAGCAGGCGCGTAAGCCACCAGCATCAGCGCCAGGATCGGCCACAGCGCGCGGATCGACAGAAGCTCGGCGAAAGTACCATCCCCGCCGGTCTTGCGCGCGACCCGCGCGGGGTCGGGCAAGAACACAGCGATCGCCAGTGCCACGATCAAGGTCAGGGCCGACAGGCCAAGCAACGTCTCGCGCCAGCCAGCCGCCGTGATCAGCCAGGCCAATGGCGTCGCCCCAGCGATATTGCCCAGCGATCCGACCCCAACCATGACCCCGGCCAATGTGCCAAACACTTGCGGTGAATACAGTCGGGCAAAGATGAAATAAGCGGCCATCAGCACCGGCGAACAACCGATGCCGATCAACACCATGGCCAGATGCAGCGCCATCGGCCCGCTCGCCAGCGCGAAGACCAGCGCCCCGCCGCCGCCGCCCAATGCCAGCAGGACCGCAGCGGTGCGCCGGGGACCGATCCGGTCCAGCGCAGCGCCGACGGGGAATTGCATCAATGCGAAAGCGACGAAGAACAATCCGGATGAGA
Organism: Pseudomonadota bacterium; assembly: GCA_031376305.1. GTDB lineage: Bacteria > Pseudomonadota > Alphaproteobacteria > Rhodobacterales > Rhodobacteraceae > TMP-24. Next base: position 5,984 of record JANMDM010000241.1, read on the forward strand.
TTGCCAGATCGTCAGGCCCAGCGCCGATTTCGGCCTTTAGCACCGGGGTCAGGACTGCAAGAAACGCCCGGTAGAACTGGCTAAGCACATAGCCTGCAATCAGGAATATCAGGCCGATGCGCATGAAGTCTCCGAAGGCTGGCGGCCGTGTCATTGATGTCTGTCGGGATTATTTGGTCGGAGCGAGAGGATTCGAACCTCCGACCCCCTGCTCCCGAAGCAGGTGCGCTACCAGGCTGCGCTACGCTCCGACCGTGGGCGGGGGGTTACCGATTCCCGCGTGCATTTGCAAGGGCCGTGTCAGCCTTACCTGGCACTACGGCTTCCTGGTTGCAGGATGCGCTGCAAAAGGCCCGGGCGCGGCGTCGTCACGCTTTCGCTGCGGCCGCGGGTCTCAAGGACCGGTTGGTTTTCGGATGCCCCGGCGCGGGTTTCCCGCAAAACGATGTAGATGCCCGAGGCGATAACCACGCCAGCCCCAACCAGCGTAAAGGAATCGGGGCGTTCATTGAACACCGCGTAGCCAAAGATCGTGGCCCAGATGATCTGGCTGTACTGCATGGGGGCAACAATCACCGCCTCGGCCCGACGGTAGGACAGGATCGACAGAAGCGTGCCGATCAGACCCAGAACCGCAATGACGCCCAGCAGGCCGATATGCTCGATCGGCATCGGGCGGTAGAAAAAAGGTAACGCCAGACCCATGGCAAAGAAGTTGCCGATGATCGGCGACAGCAACAGCACAACCGGGCGTTCATCGGTGCCCAGCCTGCGCACGATGATCGACGTAAGCGCACCGGCAAACGCCGCGACAAGGGCGGCAATATGGCCAAGCGACAGCGACACCTGTCCGGGTCGCAAAACGATCAAAACGCCAATAAGCCCGACAATGACCGCCGCCCAGCGCCGCAGCCGCACGGTTTCGCCCAAGATCGGGATCGACAGGATTGTGACGATCAGCGGAATCGCAAAAAGGATTGCGTAGGTTTGCGCCAGCGGCAGGGTACCGAAGGCATAGAAGGCTGCAACGCCGGTTATGACCGCACTGACGGTGCGGGTGGCGACCCAGCCGGGGAAGTTCGGCCGGAGGCTGCCGCCGGATTTGTCCTGCAAGATGAAGAGCGCCACCAGGGGAAAGCTGAGCAGCGCCGCAAAGAAGACAATCTGCACGGCGGAATAGGTGGCACCAAGGTATTTCACCACCACGTCATGGGTGGCGAAAACCCCCATCGCCACCAGCGCCGTCAGCGCCCCACGCAGATTGTGATTGCCAATTTGTGACACGTCTGTGACCTCCGTTACCGCTCACACCCCTTTTGCGCGGCGCGGGCGCAATGGCAAGGGCTGTGCAGCGAAACCCGAAGGCGTCGCTCAGAAATCCAGGTTTTCGACATTCAGAGCGTTTTGTTGGATGAATTCCCGCCGTGGCTCGACCACATCGCCCATCAGCTTGGTGAAGATATCATCGGCTTCGGCCAGATCGTCGACCTTGACCTGCAACAAGGTGCGCGCCGATGGATCCAGCGTGGTTTCCCAAAGCTGTTCGGGGTTCATCTCGCCCAGACCCTTGTAGCGTTGCAGGGTCAGGCCCTTTTCGCCTTCCTGCAAGATCGCCGCCAACAGTTCAAGCGGACCGTGGATCAACTGCTCGCGGTCCTTGCGCACCAGACGCGCCAAGGCCCCGTAAGTGTCTTGCATCCCCGACGTATGCGTCGCCAGACGCCGCGCTTCACCCGAGCGCAGAACCTGACCATCAAGGGTTCGCACTTCCTCGACCCCCCGCACGGCACGGGAAAAGCGCAATCCGTGATCTTGCGTCGGGCGACCTTGCCAGCCACGTTCATATTCGACCGCAACGGCGTCAAGGCGGCGCGCCACTTCATCGGCCACGCCTTGCGCATCAGTGTCGATACGACCCGGCAACAGCGCCCCGGCAATGGCCGATTGTTCGAGGATATGCTGGGGATAATGGGTCGGGAAGGCTTGAAGGATACGGCGCACGACGCGGGCTTCTTCAACAACACGGGCCAGATCAGCGCCGGATATTTCCTCGCCGGTGCCCAGTTTCAGGATGGCGCCTTCGACGCCCTGCTGGATCAGGAACTCCTCAAGCGCCGCCTGATCCTTCAGGTAAACCTCGGACTTGCCGCGTGCGACTTTGTACAAGGGCGGCTCGGCAATATAAAGGTGGCCGCGATCAATCAGGTCAGGCATCTGCCGGAAGAAGAAGGTCAAAAGCAGCGTGCGGATATGGGCGCCGTCCACGTCGGCATCGGTCATGATGATGATCTTGTGATAGCGCAGCTTGGCCACGCTGAACTCATCGCGCCCGATCCCGGTGCCGAGCGCCGTAATCAACGTGCCAATCTGGTCCGACGACAGCATCCGGTCGAACCGCGCCCGCTCGACGTTCAGGATCTTGCCGCGCAAGGGCAACACCGCCTGATTTTGCCGGGCGCGGCCCTGCTTGGCCGAACCACCGGCCGAATCCCCCTCGACCAGGAACAGTTCCGACAAGGCCGGATCTTTTTCCTGACAATCCGCCAGCTTACCCGGCAGGGAGGCCACATCCATCGCGGTCTTTCTGCGCGTCAGCTCGCGCGCCTTACGGGCCGCCTCACGCGCCAAGGCGGCTTCCACAATCTTGCCGACAATAATCTTTGCCTGGGCGGGGTTTTCCTCAAACCACTCGCCCAGCTTTTCGTTGACCAGATTTTCAACCGCCGGACGTACCTCGGACGACACCAGCTTGTCCTTGGTCTGGCTCGAAAACTTCGGGTCCGGCGCCTTGATCGACAGCACGCAGGTCAAGCCTTCGCGGGCATCATCGCCGGTGAAATCGACCTTTTCCCGCTTCGCAATGCCCGATGACTGCGCATAGGCGTTGATCGTCCGGGTCAGCGCGCCGCGGAACCCGGCCAAATGCGCCCCGCCGTCGCGCTGCGGGATGTTGTTGGTGAAGGGCAGCACCGTCTCATGGTAGCTGTCATTCCACCACATTGCCACTTCCACGCCAATACCACCACGATCACCCACCATGTAAATTGGCTCGGCCATCACCGCTTGCTTGGACCGATCAAGGTATTTGACGAATTCGCGCACCCCGCCTTCGTAGAACAGCTCAGTGCGGATCACTTCAGCATGGCGCTCATCTTCAATAATGATGCGCACCCCGGAATTCAGGAACGCCAGCTCGCGCAGCCGGGTTTCCAGGGTTTTGAACTGATAATCGAGGTCCGAGAACGTCCCCTCCGGGATGTTCGTCTTGGCCGAAGCCAGAAAGCGCACTTCGGTGCCGCGCATCCCCGGCGCAGGGCCTACCGGATAGACATGGGTCACGCATTCACCATGCTCAAAACGAGCGCGATACTCGGTATCATTGCGCCAGACCGTCAGCTCCAACCATTCGGAAAGCGCGTTCACAACCGAAACCCCGACGCCGTGCAACCCGCCCGAGACCTTATAGGCATTGCCGCCATCATCGGTATTGTTGAATTTTCCGCCCGCGTGCAGCTGGGTCATGATCACTTCAGCCGCCGAAACCCCCTCTTCCTGGTGGATATCAACCGGAATACCGCGACCGTTGTCGCGCACTGACACCGAGTCGTCGGCGTGGATCTTCACGGTCACTGCCGTGGCATGACCCGCCAAGGCTTCGTCAATGCCGTTGTCCACCACCTCATAGACCATGTGGTGCAGACCCGAGCCGTCATCGGTGTCGCCGATATACATGCCAGGCCGCTTGCGCACAGCCTCCAAGCCTCTGAGAACTTTGATGGAATCCGCGCCGTATTCGTTCGGCTTTTGCGCCTCGTCGGTCATGCCCGCTCAACCTTGTTATAGCTGACCATCTTATAGGGGGTCAGGTGGGCATTGTCACGCGCAGGACACAAGATTTAGCGGTCAAAGGGCAGCAATCAGCAAGCCTACGCAGACCAGCAACCCCCCGGCGCCGATATTGATCCGGTAAATCGCCGTCGGCGAAGACAAGAGCCTGCGCGCCTGTCCGACGGCATATGCGGTGAAGAGATTTCCCATCAGCGGAACCACCATCGACAGCAGCACAATCGCCCCTATATCCGGCCCCGTCACACGGGTCAGGTCAAAGAACCCCGGCAACACCCCCATGTAAAACAAGATCGCCTTGGGGTTGCCGATCACCGCCGCCACCCCCGCTGAAAAGGCTGGCCACAAGCCCGGCCGCGTCAGCCGTCCTTCCGCCGTCAGGATGGAGTTGCGGGCATGGCGGATCAACATTACCCCCATGAAAATAAAAATCACTGCCGCCACCCAGTGCAAAACCGCCATCAGATTGGAAAACCGCCCGACAATCCAGGTCAGGCCAAAGATCGCCAGCAGCGGCCAAAGGATGTCGCCAAGTGTTACGCCAACAGCCAGTGGCCATGCCGACCGAAACCCACCCGACAGCGCCCGCGCCGTCAGCGCAATGAACACCGGACCTGGTGTAATCCATAAAATCATCAAAGCACCGGTGTAAAGCCAAAGGCTTTCGGCAGAAATCGTCATGCCGCACCTGGAAGTGTCAGGCTGCCATTTTCGGCCAAAGGCCAGAAGGGGTTCATCGCCAGTTCCCAAACATGGCCATCGGGGTCGGCGTAATACCCAGAATAGCCCCCCCAGAAAACCTTCTGTGGAACTTTCAGCGCCTGCGCCCCGGATTTCAGCGCCAAAGCATAAGCCGCGTCCACCTCGATCTCAGTGGCAAAGTTCTGTGCCAGCGTCATGGCGCCGGTACCCAGTTTGGCTCCGGCCCTGCCCTGATCGGTGGCCAGATCGGCCCGCCCGAACAGACCCAGGACCGCGCCATGCATCTGAAAGAAGATCGCGCCATCTTGTACGTTGGCTGGCGACCAGCCAAGTGCTTGATAAAAGGCTCTGGACCGGGCCAGATCCTCGACGCCAAGCGTAATAAGCGTCACGCGCTGCGGGGTCATCCTCAACTCCTTTCTTGCACGGCAGACAGGCCATCCGTATCGCCAACCTCGAAAAATTGAGCGTGCGCCTCAAGACCATCGAAAAGCTCTGCGCCCGTGCCGGTCATGAAGGCCTGCGCGCCCAAGGCACATATTTCGTCATAAAGAGCGCGGCGTCGGGCGGCGTCAAGGTGGGCCGCCACCTCATCAAGCAAAAGGATCGGCGCCACCCCGATCTCCGCTTTGATTGCGCGGGCATTGGCCAGGATCAGTGAAATCAGCAGCGCCTTTTGCTCACCCGTCGAACATTGCGCTGCCGCCACGCCCTTTGCGGAATAGACCGCCCCCAGATCGCTGCGATGCGGCCCGATAAGTGTGCGGCCCGCCGCCATGTCGCGCCCACGCCCTTCGGCCCATGCTGCCGCCAGCGCCGCAGGCGTGTCAGGCAGTGCGGCGCCATCCGGGTCGAACAACACCAGATCGGCCGCGGGAAACGCCGTCTCGCCCCCGACCTGCGCCGCCCCAAGTCTGGCCAAAGCCGTTTGCCGGTTGGCGGCCACCGCGGCCCCGGCTTCGGCCATCTGCGCCTCAAGCGCCGCGTACCAGCCCGCGTCGCGGACCAGATCCTTCAACAGCCGGTTGCGCTCGCGCATGGCCTTTTCATAGGCCAGTACCACCTCAGCATGGCCCGGAAGGAACGACAGGGTCATGCGGTCCAAAAACCGTCGCCGCCCATCTGCCCCCTCGATCCACAAGCGGTCCATCGCCGGTACCAGCCACAAGATGCGCGCAACCCGACCCAGCGCGGTTTGCGTCACGGTCTTGCCGTCGATGCGCACCACGCGCACGCCCGCACCTTCGGCAAAAGTCTCAACCTCATGCCCAGCCAGCGCGGCTGTAATCTTCCAGCCCACAGCCTCTGGCCGCCGGATCAGATCCTCGCCCGCCGCCCGTCGCAACCCCCGCCCCGGAGACAGCAGCGACAACGCCTCAAGAATATTGGTCTTGCCAGCGCCGTTCGGGCCAAACATCGCCACCGGCCGCCCATCAAGCACCAGCGCCGTCCGCCGATGCGACCGGAAATGCGATAGACCCAGATTGCTGACGGCAAACCCTGGCACTGCCCTTGTGCTTTTCATCTTTGCAAAAATATCCCCGCCGGAGGCTCCCGGCGCAGCCGGGACTTAAACGCGCATCGGCATTACGACATAGACTGCCGAGGTGTCATTGCCTTCGCGCATCAGCGTCGGATCGCCCGAGGAATTGAACAGGAATACTGCGTTTTCGCGATCGACCTGACTGGCGATCTCCAGCAGATACTTGGCGTTGAAGCCAATCTCCAACCGCTCGTCGCTATAGGCCACCGCCAACTCCTCCTCAGCCGCCCCAGAATCGGGCGCGTTCACCGACAGGATCAACCGATCTTCATCCAGTTGCAGCTTGACCGCACGCGAACGCTCTGACGACACCGTCGCCACCCGGTCCACCGCCTTGGCGAATTCGGCGGCGTCCACCTCAAGCCGCCGGGTGTTGCCGGTGGGAATGACCCGCGTGTAATCCGGGAAAGTGCCGTCAATGACCTTCGAGGTCAGGGTGATGGCGGGGGTGGCGAAGCGCACCTTGGTTTCCGAGACCGACACCGCGATCATCATTTCATCTTCTTCCAGCAGCTTGCGCAGTTCACCGACCGTCTTGCGCGGCACGATGACGCCAGGCATCCCTGCCGCGCCTTCCGGCAGGGGCGCATCAATCCGCGCCAACCGGTGGCCATCGGTGGCCACGCAGCGCAGCACCGGCCCGCCTTCGCCGGTGGCCACATGCATATAGACGCCGTTCAGGTAATAGCGGGTTTCTTCCGTGGAAATGGCGAATTTCGACTTATCAAACAGCCGCCGCAACACACCGGCGGGGGCCGAGAAGTTCACCGCGTATTCTGACGAAGCCATGACCGGGAAATCCTCGCGCGGCAACGTCGCCAGCGAAAATGTCGAGCGCCCGGCTTGCACGGTCAGCCGTCCCGCTGCCCCATCGTCGGTCAATTGCACCAGGGCCCCGTCCGGCAACTTGCGCACGATCTCATGCAGCATCACCGCCGACACCGTCGTCGCCCCCGCCCGTTCGACCATCGCAGGCGCTTTATCGGTCACCTCGATATCCAGATCCGTTGCCCGCAGGCTGACCGTGCTGCCTTCGGCTTCGATCAGCACGTTCGCAAGAATGGGGATTGTGTTGCGCCGCTCGACAACCGATTGCGCCTGAGCAAGCGCTTTAAGCAACGTTGCGCGTTCGATGCTGATCTTCATATCCGTCCCCTGTGATACCGGATGTGATGCCGGGAGGGGAAACCTAGCAACTTTCCCCGTAGGCTCAAGAATTTTCGCGGAATGTCTGTTGGAAAGCGACGGGCGTCAAGGGCGACCTAACGCCCCTCGCCCGTCAGGTCTCCAGATGCCGCCGCAACAGGTCAAGGTCTTCGGCCAGTTGATGATCCGCCGCCCGAAGTTCTTCGACCTTGCGAATCCCGTGCATGATCGTCGTGTGATCGCGCCCACCAAACCGCCGCCCGATTTCCGGCAAAGACCGTGTGGTCATATGCTTGGCCAGATACATCGCAACCTGACGCGGCCGCGCAATGGTGCGGGTGCGTTTCGGCCCGATCATATCCGATAGCCGGATATTGAAATGATCGCTGACTTTGCGTTGAATTTCTTCAATGGTCAGCTTGCGGTCCGAAGCACGCAAAATGTCGGCCAAACAATCTTGTGCCAGCTCAAGCGTAATTTCACGGCCAACCAATGAGGCGAAGGCGAACAGGCGGGTCAACGCCCCCTCCAGAACACGCACATTGGTGGTGATCCGGTGCGCCAAAAACTCCAGCACCCCGTCGGCCAGTTTCAGCCCTTGATACTGGCCGTGGTAATGTTCCGCCTTTTGCTGAAGGATGCCCAGACGCAGCTCGTAGTCTGTCGGATGAAGATCGACAACCAGACCACATTGCAGGCGGCTTTTGATCCGATCCTCCAGATCCTTGATCTCCCCCGGTGCGCGATCGGCGGAAATGACGATGCGTTTATTTTGATCGACCAGCGCGTTGAAAGTATGGAAAAACTCTTCTTGGGTGCTGTCCTTGCCGGCGATGAATTGCACATCATCGACCATCAACACATCGACAGACCGAAAAAGTTCCTTAAAATCCATAATCTGCTTGTCGCGCAGCGCCTGAACGAAGCGGTACATGAACTGTTCGGCCGACAGGTAAAGCACCCGCATGCCAGGGTGACGCGCCTGCATTTCATGGGCAATCGCATGCATCAGATGAGTCTTGCCAAGGCCGACGCCGCCGTAAAGGAACAAGGGATTGAACGTTACTGGCCCACCTTCGGCCACGCGGCGGGCAGCGGCATGGGCCAATTCATTCGGCTTGCCGACGACAAAGCTGTCAAAGGTGAAGCGCGCATCAAGCGGCGCGCCGGGCAGTTCGGTGTCATCACTACGCGCAGTAGAGCCGCGCACCGGCTTGCGGACTTTGGGATCCGTCACCTGCGCAATAGGGACAGCCCGCGGTTTTGGTACTTTGAATTCAACGCGCTCTACCGTGGCCCCCGCTTTGATCAAGTGTTGTCGGATCTGTTCGGAATAATTCCGCGAAACCCAATCGCGCATAAAGTTCGTTGGCACGTCGAAACGCGCAACACCAGCCTCAAGACTCACCAATTGCAGCGGTTCGATCCAGGACGTGAAGGCATTCTTGCCCACCGCCTTGCGCAATTCTAGTTGAGCCTGCCCCCAGGAATTTTCAGTCATTCTTATGTGCCCACGTCTTTCTTTGTCCGTCCCTCGTGGCCGTATGGCCACGACCGGTTTCCCGGGCGATCCCATTTTTTCACACTTCCAGCCGGACCATCAAAACCGGGCGCAGCAGCCAGATTCAGACAGTGATCGCCACGGAGTCCTGGTTCGGGACATGACACAAGAAACTGGGCCGAAAGCAGCATCGGCCAGCTCGATATATCCGCATAAACGCGCCGCCTGTTCAGCGGTCGCAATAGACAAACGAAACCCAATGCCAAGCAGCTTGGCCCCTATTCAAGAATGCGCCGGGCGCAACCCCAGCTCCTCCTCATGGTTTTCGTATGTCCCCCCAAGACGATGTGAATCGCTAGGAGAAGCTAGCAAGCCGGACGAAGCTGCTGCAACTTATCTTCTCGCTTGACTCAATGATTGTCAGTGCGAATCCCGGCGGCCGTGCAAAATGAGCACAGAAACACCGGAACTGTGTCCAAAATGCAAAAGGGACGCGATCCGAAGATGCGTCCCCAAGCTATTCTGGCTTTCGTCAGATCAAGCGGCGATAAGCGCTTTGACCCGTGCAGACAGGCGCGACATTTTACGTGCAACGGTGTTCTTGTGCAGAACGCCTTTGGTCACACCGCGCGCCAACTCAGGCTGAGCTTCGCGCAAAGCCGCTGCTGCAACTTCCTGATTTCCAGAGGTAAGCGCCTCTTCCACCTTGCGGAGGAACGTACGGATACGCGAGCGGCGCGCCTTGTTGATGTCTTGACGGCGCTCGGACTGGCGTGCGCGCTTCTTGGACTGGGGCGTATTGGCCATAGGTCGGATTCCGATTTCGGTTCGAGTAATTCTGAAGCCGCGCTTCTAGGGCCGACTCAGGGATAAGTCAACAAGCGGCGGGCGATAATTTCCGTCAGCGGTCGCGGAACCGCGCCGGGCGCTTTTCCAGGAACGCTTTCATGCCTTCCTTCTGATCTTCCGTAGAAAACAGGGCATTGAACAGACGGCGCTCAAACAGCACCCCCTCACTTAGCGAGACTTCGTCGGCGCGGTGAACCGCTTCCTTGGCGGCCATCACCGCCAGCGCTGATTTTTCGGCAATCCTGCGCGCGGCAGTCATAGCTTCGGGAATCAGCTGCTCGGTCGGCACCACCCTTGCAACAAGTCCGGAACGTTCGGCTTCCTCAGCACCCATCATCCGGCCGGTCAGGTGCAAATCCATGGATTTGGCCCGCCCGATCAGCCGCGTCAACCTTTGGGTGCCGCCGATTCCAGGGATAACCCCCAGGTTGATTTCGGGCTGCCCGAACTTCGCAGTTTCCGCCGCAATGATGAAATCGCACAGCATCGCCAGCTCGCAGCCGCCACCCAGCGCAAAACCCGCAACCGCGGCGATGATCGGCTTGCGGCAGCGCAAGATATCGTCGGCTTCGGCGGCAAACAGATTCTGACGAAAGATATCGGCGAAACTCTTGTCCGACATTTCCTTGATGTCCGCGCCCGCCGCGAATGCCTTTTCCGATCCGGTCAGCACTATGGCGCGCACCGAATCATCTGTGCCGATTGCCGTCAGCACCGCTGCCAACTCCCCCATCATCTGCGAATTCAGCGCATTCAATGCCTCGGGCCGGTTCAGCCGGATCAACGCGACCTTGTCGGTGACCTCGATCAGCAGAGTTTCATAGCTCATGGGCGGAACCTTTCGGGCGGATAAGCAGAACACCTAGCAGCGAAAATTCCGCAATCAAGTCATCTTTGGCATTTGGCGCAGAAGAACGTTGAGCGACCAGATTGCACGATTCTGACAATTTCGCCCTTGCAGCCGGGCTTGGGGCAAGGCGCGCCTTCGCGGTCATAGGCGCGAAAGCTGTGCTGAAAGTACCCCAACTCACCGTCTGCCCGCCGGTAATCGCGCAGAGAGGATCCGCCTGCGGCAATCGCCTCGCTCAAAACTTCGCGGATGATCGGCACCAACGTCGCGATTCGCTTGGCCGACAGCGCGCCTGCAGCAAGGCGCGGATCAATCCCGGCGCGGAACAAAACCTCGCTGACGTAGATATTGCCCAAACCCGCGACGATTTTCTGGTCCAGCAAAGCCGCTTTGATCGGCATCGCCCGACCTTTCAACCGTCCGGCAAGATAATCTTCGTGAAAGCCGTTGCCCAAAGGCTCAGGCCCTATGCCTTTCAACAACCAATGTTCATCCGCACCGGCGGTCGCGATTAAATCCATCGCGCCAAAGCGGCGGGCGTCGTTGAAGGTGACACGGGCGCCGCCCTCCATGTCCAGCACGACATGATCATGCTTGGCGGGCATGGGATGGTCATGGTGAAAACCACCCGGCGCCGCGCCGGAAATCAGCATCCGCCCCGACATGCCAAGATGAATAAGCAATGTCTCGCCCGTCGAAAGATCAGCCAGAATGTATTTCGACCGCCTGCGCAACGCATCGACCCGCGCACCGGTTAATCTTGCCGCCATGTTCGACGGAAAAGCAAAGCGCAGATCCGCACGGCGCACGTCCGCCAACAAGATCCCGCGCCCCTCCATCACCGGCACAAGTCCGGCGCGTACGGTTTCGACTTCGGGCAGTTCAGGCATACTTCCCCCAAGGGTGCGTTCACGCCGCATTGTCTACAAGGCCCCGGCTCCTGTAAGGAAGGCGAGATATCATGGAACGGCAAGCCCCGATGACCGAGCAAAGCGAAAAGACTACCCATTTCGGTTTCCAAACCGTGTCCGAGGGCGACAAGGCCGGAATGGTGCATGGCGTCTTTACCCGTGTGGCCAACCGCTATGACGTGATGAATGACCTGATGTCAGTGGGCGTTCATCGGTTGTGGAAAGACGCGATGATGGATTGGCTGGCGCCGCGCCCAGGCCAAACGCTGCTGGATGTGGCGGGCGGCACCGGCGATATTGCGTTTCGCTTTCTGGGCCGCGCCAGGTCCGGCCACGCCACAGTCTGCGATCTGACCGAATCCATGCTGGTCGAAGGCCGCAAACGTGCCGAGGCGGAAAACCTTGCGCAAAGCCTCGACTGGATTGTCGGCGATGCAATGGCATTGCCCTTCGCCGACAATTCCTTTGACGTCTATTCGATCAGCTTCGGCATCCGGAATGTGACGCGCATTCCCGATGCGCTGACCGAAGCCTGCCGGGTCTTGAAGCCCGGCGGTCGGCTGATGGTGCTGGAATTCAGCCAGATGCCGAACCCGGCCCTGCAATGGGCTTACGACCGCTACTCCTTCAACGTCATTCCGCTGATGGGCCAGTTGGTCGCCAATGACCGCGACAGTTACCAGTATCTGGTCGAATCGATCCGCAAATTTCCCGAACAGGAGGCGTTTGCCACGATGATCCGGCAGGCAGGCTTCGATCAGGTCAGATACCGCAACTTGTCTATGGGCATCGCCGCCCTGCATTCCGGCTGGAAGATCTAGGTGCGCGGCCCGCACAACCTTTGGCGGCTAATCCGCACTGGTGCCACATTTGAACGCACTGGCGCCATGAAACTGGCGCTTGAGGCGATGGATGTTCCCCCGCGCCTGCGGCTTGCGGCGCGTATTCTGGGTTGGCCGTTCAGTTGGCTAGGCTATCGCGGCGACCCGTCCCTGCCCCCTGTCACCCGTGCTCTGACCGCCCTTGGCCCAGCCTATATCAAATTCGGTCAGGTGCTGTCGACGCGACCCGACGTGGTGGGCGAGGAACTGTCAAACCAGTTGCGGGTGCTGCAAGACAAGCTGCCGCCCTTTGACACCGCCGTTGCCCGCGCGATGATCGCGGCCGAACTTGGTCACCCGGTCGAAGACATGTTTTCCGACCTCTCCGAACCGGTGGCCGCCGCCTCAATCGCCCAAGTGCATCACGCGCGGCTGGTCGGTACCGGCGAAGAGGTCGCCGTCAAAGTGCTACGCCCCGGAATTGAGCGCGCCTTTCGCCGCGATATCGACGCGTTTTACTTTGCTGCCGGTCTGATCGAAGCCCTGTCGCCATCGTCGCGCCGCCTGCGCCCCACCGATGTCATCGCACATTTCGAAGGCGTGGTGATGGGCGAGCTGGACTTGCGGCTGGAAAGCTCTGCCGCGTCCGAATTCGCCGCCAATACCGCCAATGACGCAGGCTTTCGCGTCCCCCCTCCCTACTGGAATTTCTCGTCGCGCCGGGTGATGACGTTGGGCTGGGCCGAAGGCATTCCCTTGGGCGAGGTTGATACCATCCGCGCCGCGGGTCACGATTGCGTGGCGCTGGGCGCGCGGGTGCTGCACCTGTTCCTCAGCCATGCCCTGCGCGACGGCTATTTCCACGCCGATATGCATCAGGGCAACCTCAAGGTCGGCGAAAATGGCGACATCATCGCCTATGATTTTGGCATCATGGGCCAGATCGACGCCTATACCCGCCGCGTCTATGCCGAAATTCTGCTGGGCTTTATCCGCAAGGATTACGTCCGCGTCGCCGAGGTGCATTTCGAGGCAGGGTATGTTCCTCGCGACCGCGATATCCACGAATTCGCGCGCGCCTTGCGTGCTGTGGGCGAGCCGATCTTTGGCATGGCTGCCAGCCAGATTTCAATGGCGCACCTCTTGTCCTATCTGTTCGAAGTGACCGAGCGTTTCGGCATGGAAACGCGGACCGAGCTGATCCTGCTGCAACGTACCATGGTCGTCGTCGAAGGCGTGGCGCGCTCGCTCGATCCGCATATCAACATCTGGCAAGTGGCCAAACCTATCGTCGAAGACTATGTCCGCCGTGCCATCGGCCCCCAAGCGCTGATCAGTGATCTGGCCAAAACCGTCCGGGTAATGGCACGGTTCGGCCCAAAACTGCCGCAGCTTGCCGAGGCTTTGTTGATCCGCCAAACCGAGGTCATGCCCCCACCCGCGCGCAAAACTTCCGGATGGGTCTTGCCACTAATGGCGGGTGCGGCCCTGGTTGGGTTCGGCATGGCTTTAGCTGTGGTATTGGGACTTTAAGCCCCTGTCAGGGAACGTGTACGGGTCGCAGGGCCTTGACCTCTGACGGCAGTACTGTCGCACCGGTTTCCGTCGCTAGAACTGCGCCCTTGTCGCTTTGCCGCACTTCGGTCAGCTTGCTGAAAACTTCGACCTTGTCATTGGCGATGATCTTCCCGCTCTTGTAGCTTTCCAACCGGAACGAATAGGATCCCGGCAGCATCTGTGCGCCGGTTTCAGTGGTTCCAGTCCATTGCAACGGATCGGTGGAAACCGGGATAACCTGACGCGACACCTCATGGTCTTGCGCGTCATAGGCCACAAGCACGGTTTTATCGGCATCTTTGGCGGGCGCCGGAAATACGGTAATCGGCACCCCCTTGAAGGCCACCGGTACCGCTGCCCGCGCCTCCATCCCTACCCATAAGGCAAGCTGCCCCATACCGGAAACCCCCAGCTGGCTGGTCAGGGATTCCAACAGCTGGTTGGTTTTCACCTGCTGCTCAACACCCGAGAAGGTGGCAAGCTGTGTGGCATAGTCCGAAGATTCGATCGGGTTGAGCGGGTCTTGGTTCTTCATCTGCGCCGTCAGCATTTTCAAAAACATCTGATAGTCGGTGGAAACCTTCGGGGCTTCAGCCTTGGGCGGGGTGGTGGTGGGTGTCGTGGTAAGTGATGTCACGTCCATCAGGGTCGTCCTTTCAAATTCGGATATCCAGGCCTTCTGCCGGGACTTTTAGAAAATATTTTATAGTGTTGAGCTGCGAGACTTCCGGCAGAGCTGCCGCAGGGGCCACATCATCATCTTCTGTGGTTAATAAGGATTTTTCAGAGGACCGCCCCGGGTCATGTCCATGCGCAAACGAAAAGCTGAGGTTCTGAAAGCCCATATCACGGAAATCCTGCGCCAACTGGTCAATATGGCGGCGCATCAGCGCCAGCGTTTCGGGGCGATCGGCAACCAGCGTCAGCGTCATCCCGCCATCCCCCGTGGTCAGGGTCATGCGCACGCGGCCCAGCTCCTCGGGGCTCAGCGTGACTTCAACCGGACGGTCTGGGAACCGTGCCACCGATTGCGCCAACTGATGCCCCAGGCCATGCGGCAGGGGCGCAGGCAAATACCCGGCGAAGGATGCCGCTCGCTCCGCCACCAACAATGGGCCCCTTGCCTCACTCTGCGGCCAGATCAGTTGGTCTGCGGCGAGACCCTGAAGCCGGTGATCGGGCCGTCGTGGGTCTTTTTGCCTATCGCCGAAATCCACCAGTTTATCTGATACATCCGGCAGTGCGACGCCCGCCAACCGCGCGGCTAAAGACGGAGTTGCACCGCCTATTTTATCAGGTTGCCGCGCAATCAAAGCTTCATCCAGGCTGGCGGCCTCTGGCGTGCTGATCGCACCCGCCGGATTCAACGTTACACTCGCCGCCGCTGCTGTCCACTTCACATCCGCAATCGGGACCGGCACTACCAAGCGCGGGGGTGGGTCGACCTGCCCTTGCAGGCCGATCTCACCACCCGGCTGAGATTGCAGCATTGGATTAACCTGCCCATCCCCGCCGCGGGCACTCCCCTGCCCGAACACCAGCGCTTTTTCGGCAACAGTTCCCTTGATCAACACCACAGGCTCTGCAACGACCGGGATTTCAAACGAAACCCTTCGCACCACTGGATCACTTGGCGGATGGGGGCTTTGTAACAATTTGGATTTGTCGACTGATCCCCCAAACACACCTTCGCCTGCATCCGCGCCAAACATTATTTCTGCTTCAGGCACATTTATTATACCCGCGTCCGGCGCAGACCACTTAAGGTGCACCGTCGGATCCGATGCTGATGGCGCAGGCTCAGTCACAACCCTGTCCGCAGAGGCGCCATGGGACGTATTCACGGCGCGGTCAAATTCGCCGCCAGAAAATTTGATGCAAGGGCTGGGGGTGGCAATGGGCACCGGCAGAGTCCATGCGCCAAAATCTGACACTTCCGTCTCTGCGGCTATGTCGCGCTCTTCCTCAGTCACCGGAGCGTCGGGACTAGCCACATCCGGTTCAGCGGGCGCGGTTTGATCAACCGCGAGCAGCGCAGTCAAAAACTCTGCCGCCGCAAAATCCGATCGACCCACATCCGATCGACCCACAATGCCAACCACTGGCTGCTTTCCGGCGCCCGCCAGATCAAGAGTTTGAATTGCGTCCATTGCTCCACGACTTCTGCCTGTGCGCCCCAACCATGACAGCCGCGAGTTACCGCTTCTTTACCGCAATCTGCTCAGATGCAGCCAAATCCCCGCAATTGGAGAGATTTGGTGAAACTCGACCCTGCCATCCCAAAGCCGCCGCCCATCGCTCCGGACCAAGACAAGGCAATGCGCCACGCAGCCGAAGAGCTTGAAGCAACCTTTCTTGCAGAAATGCTGAAGCCCATGGGCGCAGGCGCCAGCCGCGACAATTTTGGCGGCGGCATAGGCGAGGAACAGTTTTCCTCGTTCCTGCTGCAAGAAGAATCCCGTGCGATGGTGCGTTCCGGGGGAATCGGCCTGGCCGAAAGCATTTTTCAATCCATGAAGAGTTCATCAGAGGCTGCAAATGGCGACCAGTGACCTGCAAGATCTGAAACGGCTTCTGGAAGATGAACGCCACTATTTGAAAGAGGGGGGCTTTTCCGCTTTGCCCGCGTTAGTCAAGCGCAAGGAAGCGCTCTTGGTCAGGCTGTCAGCGCAGTCGTCAGACTTGGCCGGACTACGGGCGGCAGTTGTGCGGGCCGAGGAGAATCAGCGCCTGATCGTGGCTGCCCTGAAGGGTATTCAGTCAGCCAGACAGCGGCTGCGCGCGATTCGCGATGCCGGAAATGGCATGGGCACTTATACCGCAAAAGGCCAGGCCTTGCGGCTTGGCCAAGACGTAATCCAAGTCGAGCGGCGGGCCTGATAGATCAAGTTTTTCTCATTCATCTTTGGGGCTTAGGAAAACCTTAGGCTTTGATGCTGATGGTCGGCTCTGCGTCCCGGATGGGGCGGCGCAGAACGAAGGCAAAGGCCGCCATTCTGCATCGGTTAGAACACCGTCATGGCCATCAACCGATGGCGAACCTGCGCAAGGCGCAAAGCGCCCTTGCCTGCGAAGGAACATACGATGTCGAGCATTCTGACAAACACCAGCTCCATGGTCGCCCTGCAAACCCTGCGTGGCGTGAACATGAACCTGAACAAAACCCAGAACGAAATTTCGACCGGAAAATCGGTCGCGTCCGCCAGCGACAACTCAGCCGTCTGGGCAATTTCGAAGGTCATGGAAGCCGACGTCAAGGGCTTCAAAGGCATTTCCGACAGCCTTTCACTGGGCGAATCCACCGTAGCTCTGGGAAAGCAGGCGGCAGAAACCGTGACTGACCTTCTGACCGAGATCAAAGGCCGGATCGTTGCCGCCCAGGAAAGCAACGTCGACCGCACCAAAATTCAGACCGACATTGGCGTGCTGCGCTCGCAGATCAACACCGTGGTTGGCGCGGCACAGTTGAACGGCCTCAATCTGGTCGATGGCTCAAACTCCACCGTCAACGTGTTGGCGTCCCTTGATCGTAACGCCGCGGGTACGGTCACGACCTCGTCGATCGCCGTTACCGCCCAGAACCTTTCAACCGGAGCTTATGCCGCCAAAAACGTCCTGACCGGCTCAGGTGGCGTGTCAACCGACGGCGACACAGCGGGCTTCCAACTTAACAAAGCCTCCGGGTCGGGCACGATTGTCATTGCCGCCGCCGGTGCCAACGCCTTTGCGGCGGGCGACTCGCTCAGCATCTCGATCGGTGGCAAAACCGCGACTTATACCGTCAGCGCTTCTGATGTGGCCTCGACCACACCATCCGATCTTGTTGCGGTCGGGCTGAAGAACTCGATCGATGCCATGGGAATCACCGGGTTGAAAGTTGATTATGACAGCGGCACCGCAGGTACGCTGGCCTTCTCGACCGGCGCTGGTGTGAACGCCGCTACCAAGGATCTGACGGTCAGCGCCCAGTTCAAGAATGCAGGCTCTGGCGGCCTTTCCGCGCTTTCCGCCATTAATGTCTCGACTGTCAACGGCGCCTCGGCGGCTCTGGGGAACATTGAAACGCTGATCCAGACCGGGATCAATGCCGCTGCCGAATTCGGCTCAGCGCAAAAACGGATCGGTATCCAGAACACCTTCGTGCACAAGCTGTCGGACTCGCTTAAGGCCGGTATCGGCTCGCTGGTGGATGCCGATATGGAAGAAGCATCCGCGCGCTTGCAGGCGCTTCAGGTGCAACAACAATTGGGCATCCAGTCTTTGTCGATTGCCAACCAGGCGCCGCAGAGCATCCTGTCGCTCTTCCGCGGATAATTTTATCGGGGTGCCCTTGTCGGGCGCCCCGGACCACCGCGGCAAAGCCGCGCGTTGAAATGACAGCCATTGGAAGGTTCCGAAGTGACCGCACAGATCCTGGCCCGGACGGCCTATGCCAGCCCAGCCGCGCCCACCCGAACGGCGCGCAGCCTCGAGTACGACGCGTTTGCCCGCGTCACCCACCGCCTCAAATCCGCGATCGCGGTCGGGCATGGTGGCTTCACCACTCTGGTGCATGCGCTTCATGACAATCGGAGCCTGTGGACAACCCTCGCCGCCGATGTTGCCGATGCCGACAACGGCCTGCCGCAAGCCCTGCGCGCGCAAATCTTCTACCTGTCGGAATTCACCCGCCAGCATTCCGGCAAAGTTCTGACAGGCACGGCCAAAGCCGACATCTTGGTCGAAATCAACACCGCCCTGATGCGCGGCCTGCGACATGAGGAGGATCACAGATGAGCGGTCTGGTCCTGAAACTGGCCCCGCATGAACGGGTGCTGATCAACGGTGCCGTCATCGAAAACGGCGACAAGCGCTCGCGTTTGGCAATCATGACACCGAATGCCAATATCCTGCGCCTGCGCGACGCCATTCACCCCGAAGAGGTTAACACCCCTGTCCGCCGTGTCTGCTATATCGCGCAGATGGTCCTGTCCGGCGACGCCAAACCTGCCGAGGCCAAGATCCAGATGATGCGCGGCGTCGAACAACTCAGTCAGGCGCTGACCGATCATGACAGCCGCGCGCAGCTTTCCGCGGCGACCGAAGCCCTGCTGGACGATCAGTTCTACCAAGCCCTCAAAGCCCTGCGCGCCCTTTTGCCAAGGGAGGCGCGGCTGCTGGCGGCCGCCCGCTTATGAGCTTTGCGCCGGTTGTCCCGACGGGTGGCTTTTCCGGCTGGGCCTTCTTGAACCGGACGATGGCCGCGCAAAAAAAAGCCTTCGCCGCAGATGCGGAGCTGCAACGGGACGAGGCAAATTTTCGCCAGAATATCGGCAAGATCGACACTGCAGAAAAACTCGTGGGCGACCGTCGGCTGCTATCGGTCGCCCTTTCCGCCTACGGGCTTGAGGGCGATCTCAACAATAAATATTTCCTCAGGAAAATTCTCGAAGACGGCACCCTGAAACCGGATGCTTTGGGACATAAGCTTGCCGATAAGCGCTATCTGGAATTCTCGAAGGCCTTTGGATTTGGCGACTTTCCAATTCCCAACACCGCCAAATCCGATTTCGCCGACAAAATCCTGAAAGCCTATGAGGCGCGCAAATTCGAAACTGCCGTGGGCCAGCAAAATGGCGACATGCGGCTGGCGCTGAACGCGCAACGGGAACTTCCTGTGATTGCCAAGCGCAATATTTCTGCGACGACGCAATGGCTGACGGCGCTGGGGTCACCACCGCTGCGCACGGTCTTGCAAACTGCTTTCGGTTTGCCAAACAGCTTTGCCGGTCTTGATCTCGACAAACAGCTGGTTGTGCTGAAGGACCGCGCGGAAAAACTTATCGGCAGCCCCGATGTGGCACAGTTCTCCGATCCGGCAAAAATGGAAAAGCTGGTGCGGCTGTTCCTGATCCGCTCGCAGTCACAACAATCCGGCTCCGGCACGACCACAGCTGCTTTGACGCTGCTACAAAACCCAGGCGGATCCCAAGGGCTGCTGGGCCGCTACGTCTAGCCTCTACCCGCGGGGTGGGACGCGCGCGCCAGTATGTCTGCCAGACGCGCAAAACTTGCGCTGCGCCCCTCTGGCTCAGCCTCAGCCAAAAAGCCATCCAATGCGGGCCAAACCCGGATCGCCGCATCAATCAGCGCATCGCTGCCGGCCGTGTAAAGCCCCGCCTGAATCATCATCTCCGCCCGGTCATAGGCCCCCAGCAATCGCCTGGCGTCGGCAATCAGGATATTCTCCGCCTCGCTCGCGGCCCAAGGCAAAGACCGTGACACCGACCGCAGCAGATTGATCGCCGGATAGCGCCCGCGTTCGGCGATATCGCGGTCCATCACCACATGGCCATCCAGCACACCGCGCAGGATGTCGGCCACCGGCTCATCCATGTCCGACCCCGCCACCAGCACCGAAAACACCGCCGTAATATCGCCCGCGCCCTCTGTTCCCGGCCCGGCGCGTTCCGCCAGCGACATGATCATATGTGCCGTCGAGGGCGGATACCCCCGCAAAGACGGAGGCTCGCCCGCCGCCAGCGCCACTTCGCGGTGGGCCTCGGCCAGTCGGGTCACGGAATCGGCCAGAAACAACACCTGCCGCCCCTGATCGCGGAAATATTCCGCCGCCGCCATCGCCGCCCAGGCGCACCGCCGCCGCACCAGCGGCGATTGATCCGATGTGGCGGCGATGATGACGCTGCGCGCCATGCCGTCCGGCCCGAGCACATCTTCGGCGAATTCGCGCAGTTCCCGCCCCCGCTCACCGATGAGCGCAATCACCGTCACATCTGCTTCGACATGCCGCGCAAGCGTCGCGAGCAACGAAGATTTACCAACTCCGGACCCAGCGAACAACCCGATCCTTTGCCCGCGCACCAAGGGAAGCAGCGTGTTGAACACCCGCATCCCGGTTTCCAGCCTGGCGCCCAGCCGCTTGCGCGCAGCGGCAGGCGGCGGTGGCGCCCGCAAAACCCGCGCCAACCCGCCCTGCATCAACGGCCGCCCGTCGATGGGTTGCCCGAACGGGTCGATGATCCGGCCGATCCAGCCGTCATGGGGTGCAATCGCACCCGTATTCACCAATTCCACCGCGTCACCCAACCGCACACCCTCTGGTGCTTGATCGGTCAGCACCCCGGCACCCGTGCCATCCAGCACCACAATTTCCCCGCCAAAAGCGGTGCCCGAACCGGCGATGGATACGCGGTCGCCGATCCGCCAGTCCCGCCCGGTTCCGGTGATCCTCAGCAAACCGCGTCCCACCTCCGAGACGCGCGCCAAAGCATGTGCAGCCTGACATCCGGCGATTTCCGCCCTCAGCATCTCAAGCGCCGAATGGGGCATTCTGCTCTCCTTTTGTTCCTCATTACTGTTTCTAAAGGAATCGGAGTTAAGGCTTGATTGAAAGCTCGGAGGAGAAGCCCCGATGTTCGAAAAACCTGAGATTATGGGGATGGCTGCGGCGATGGCTGCCAATGCCTCGGCCCGTATGTCAGCGATTGCGCAGAATGTGGCCAATGCCGATACGCCCGGCTACCGGGCGAAAGATGCCGCGAATTTTGGCGAGACGTATCGTGCGGCGTCCGATTTCCAGATGAAAGCGACCCGCAAGGGCCATCTCGGAGCCGCTTCAACAGGTGCCGATGACGGGCTTTCCACCCGCCCCGGCGGCCATCTTTCCCCCAATGGCAACAACGTCTCGCTTGAGGGTGAGATGATGCGCGCCGCCAGCGTCCGTCAGGATCATGACACGGCGCTGACCATCTACAAGACATCGCTCAACATCCTGCGCGCCAGTATTGGCCGCCGGTAAGAATGGGGTCCCTTGTGAGTGATTTTCAAAACACGCTGACAGTTGCGGCATCGGGTATGGAGGCGCAGGCCATGCGGCTGCGCTATATCTCCGAGAATATCGCCAATGCCGATACGCCCGGCTACCACCGCAAGGCAGCCGCCTTCCAGGCGGAATTGGCGGGCGGGTCGACAACCGGCCGTGTCGCGCTTGGCGATGTTGAACTGGATCAGACCGACCTGACCAAGATCTACGACCCCGGCCATCCCATGGCAGATGCAACCGGGTACTACGACGGCTCCAACGTGGACATGGTCGTCGAAATTGCAGACGCGCGCGAAGCGCAGCGCAGTTATGAGGCGAACCTCAAACTGTTCGATCAGACGCGGCAAATGTCGCAAAGCCTGCTCGAACTTCTGCGCCGATAGAGAGGTAATCCTGAATGGATGTGCGAAGCTCACTTGCCTCTCAAACCTATGCCCTGGCCCGACCGGCCACGGCGCCCGCTGCCGGTGCCGCCGGGTCTGGGTTTTCGGCCCTGGCCAGCAGTTTCGCGGAAACACTGAAAGCCGGGGAAGACACCGCAAAAGCCGCGATGACGGGTGGGGCGGACCCCCACGCGTTGGTCCAGGCGCTTGCGGCGTCAGAGCTGGCGGTCGAAACCGCGGTGACGCTGCGCGACAAAGTCGTCGAGGCCTATCAGGAAATCCTCAGGATGCCGGTGTAGACGATGGATGAGGCAGTATTCTTTGACACACTCCGCCAAGGTCTGTGGATCGCTGTGACAATATCGGCGCCCTTGCTAAGCGTGGCGCTGGTCGTGGGGGTGGTGATTGGCCTGTTTCAGGCACTGACATCCGTGCAGGAAATGACCCTGACATTTGTTCCGAAAGTTGGGGCGATGTTAGTGGTTTTCTGGGTGTCCATGACCTTCATGTCCGGCACATTGGTAGCCTTTTTCACCAACAGCATCATCCCACTGATCGCAGGAAGCTAAGATGGACAACGCCGGTTACACCACACTGAACCGCCAGTCCGGGCTGATGCGCGAAATGCAGGCGGTGGCCAACAATATCGCCAACCTCTCGACCACCGGCTTTCGCAAGGAAGGCGTGATCTTTTCCGAACATGTCGCCGATCTTGCAGGGGAGGAACCCTCGCTGTCGATGGCCATGGCAGATGGCCGCGCCATCAACCTCTCACAGGGCACGCTCCAACAAACCGGCGGCGCGTTTGATTTCGCCATCGAAGGCGACGGGTTTTTCATGATTGCCACACCCGACGGCAATCAACTGACCCGGGCCGGCGGGTTTACCCGATCACCCGAAGGCGAGCTGGTTACCGCCGAAGGCTATCCGTTGCTCGACTCCGGCGCCGGGCCGATCACCGTCCCCCCCGACGCCGGAACCGTAACTGTTAGCCAAGACGGAACGGTTTCGGCCAGCGGCGCCCCGATTGCGCAGCTTGGGTTGTTCTTGCCAAACGATCAAAATGATCTGATCCACGCTGGTGGCACCCGGTTCAAAACCACTGGCGAGGTCAATCCGTTAGAGGGTGGCACAATATTTCAGGGATTTCTGGAAAACTCGAATGTAAACCCCGTAATTGAAATCACCCGCATGATCGAAGTGCAGCGTGCCTATGAAATGGGTCAGGGCTTCCTTGATGCCGAAGATGGCCGCATTCGTTCGGTCACCCAAACCCTGTCCAGGTAAGAGGTTATCCATGCGCGCCCTGCAAATCGCGGCCACCGGAATGAGCGCCCAGCAAATGCGGGTCGAGGTGATTTCCAACAACCTCGCCAACATGTCGACCACCGGCTACAACGCCCGCCGCGCCGAATTTGCGGATCTGCACTATCAACAACTGACCCCACCGGGGGCCATCAATGCCAGCAATGGAACCGTCGTGCCAACCGGGGTTCAGATTGGCCTTGGCGTGCGCCCTGCTGCTGTTTCGATCAACGTCGCCCAAGGATCCCTGTCGGCAACCGGCGGTGATCTTGACCTGGCGATTGAGGGGCTGGGGTATATCGAGGTCACCCTGCCGTCAGGCATCTCGGCCTATACCCGCGACGGTGCCCTGAAACGGTCCGCCGACGGCTTAATCGTAACCTCAGACGGCTATCAGGTCGCCCCCGGCATCACCATTCCGCAGGACGCGCGCACCCTGTCGATCAATGCGACGGGCGAGGTCTACGCCTATTTCAACGATCGGGTGGCGCCGGAACTTTTGGGCCAGATTACCCTGGCCGGTTTCACCAATGAAAAGGGCTTGCAGGCGACCGGATCGAACCTGTTTCTGGAAACCCCGGCCTCGGGATCC
>JANMDM010000268.1:0-12878 GCA_031376305.1 Pseudomonadota bacterium
TCAAGCGCTTGACCAAGGACCATGCCTTCTGCGCCGGATGCCTGCGCCAATGCGGCAACCAGATCTATCCGCCGCTCCGACGGGCCAAGTACCGGCGCGCAGCAGAATTCAAATGCCAGGGTCTGCAGTGCATCTCCCGCCAGAACAGCCGTCGCCTGATCCCATTTCACATGGACTGTCGGCTGACCCCGGCGCAGATCGTCGTTGTCCATGCAGGGCAAGTCGTCATGGACAAGGCTATAGGCATGCAGTGCCTCAACGGCGGCCGCCGCCGGCATCGCCGTACCCGCTTTGATCCCGTGCAGCGCGGCGGATTCAAGCACCACGTAAGCCCTGACCCGTTTGCCACCCAAAAGCGCATAGCGCATCGCATGAATCACCGGCAGGTCAGCGCGCGCCTGCAAGGCCACATCAAACGCCCGCTGAACAGCTTCCTGCGCGGCTTTCAGGCGCTGCTCAAACACTCACAGGCCCGTCACGGGAGTGGTCCCAACGGGCTGGCCGCCATCCCCTAACGTGATCTTTTCGACGCGCTCTTCGGCGGCCTTCAGTTGCGCCTCGCAATGGGCTTTCAGGGCCGCGCCACGTTCATAAAGCGCGATGGATTTCTCCAGCTCAACGTTGCCTGATTCGAGATCGCGCACGACCTTTTCCAATTCGGTCATCGCCGCCTCGAAACTCATCGTCGCAATATCGCTCATTCGCCCCGCTCCATCAGTACCTTCACATGCACCGCAACCGAAGCCGCAAGCGCCGCCAGATCATAGCCCCCCTCAAGCGCGGACACCACCCGCCCGCCGCAGCATTCCTCGGCCAGATCGCAGATCGCATGGGTGATCCAGCTGTAATCTGCCTCGGTCCAGTTCAGCCCGCCCAGGGGATCGTCCCTGTGGGCATCAAAGCCCGCGCTGATCAGGATCAGGTCCGGCGCAAATGCTGCCACCGCGGTCAGCGCGCTTTGCCAGACGGCGCGCATTTCGCGCCCCCCGGATCCCGGCGCCAGCGGCAGGTTCAACACCTGCCCATGCGCGCCCCGTTCGGTTGCATAGCCCGACCCCGGATATAGTGGCATTTGCTGCGAGGACACGAACATCGCCCGCGCCTCATCCCAAAGCAGATCCTGGGTGCCATTGCCGTGATGCACGTCGAAATCCAGCACCGCCACGCGCGACAGCCCATGATGATCCAGCGCCCGTTTGGCCGCAATCGCCACGGTACCGAAAAGGCAAAAGCCCATGGCCCGGCCCCGTTCGGCATGGTGCCCCGGCGGCCGCATGGCAACAAAGGCATTGGCGGCCGCGCCGGTCAGTACCGCATCAACTGCGGCATTTACCCCGCCAATGGCGCGTA
Source organism: Pseudomonadota bacterium (assembly GCA_031376305.1). Lineage (GTDB taxonomy): Bacteria > Pseudomonadota > Alphaproteobacteria > Rhodobacterales > Rhodobacteraceae > TMP-24. Next base: position 1,351 of record JANMDM010000268.1, read on the forward strand.
ACGCCGCCTCGAACGAAGCCGGGGCCAGGAAGGTGTCGTCATCCAGCTGGGCAAAACCTGTATCCGGCCGCGCGGCTTTCACCTGCGCAAGATGGGTTGCGCTGTGACAGCGCAGCACCTCAGCCTCCTCAGCCAGAGGGGCAACGCGTCGGATCAGGCGCGCGAAATCCGCGTGTCGCAATGCCGCAAGGATGGCTTCCAGCCGCGCCACCTGCTCGGGGTGGCCGCGCGGGGTCACATGCGCAAGCGCCAGTTCATGGGTAAACAGCAAACTCGCCATTTTCAGGCACTCACCTTTGTCCAAATATCCCCGCCGGAGGCATCCGCATTGGCGGCCCTACTCCGGCGCCAGCATATAGCCGGCCCCCCGTACCGTTTGCAGATATCGCGGCATCTTCGGGTCGCTTTCGAACTTGCGCCGTAAGCGGGTGATCTGCACATCAACCGCGCGCTCTTGCGCCTGCCCGCCTTCGCGGCCGGTTCCACGACCAAGATCGTCGACCATTTGGGTACGACTGACCGGCTCACCAGGGTTTGCCGCCAAAATCCGCATCAGGGCGGCTTCCGTCGCGGTCAATCGCACCATTGCGTCCCCACGCCACATTTCGCCGCGATCCACATCATAGCGCACGGCACCGAACTGAAGGGATTTTGGCACCTTGATCTCGATCGCTGTCGGGGTTCGCCGTAAAATCGCGTTGATCCTCAGCAACAACTCCTTGGGCTCGAAAGGCTTGGCCAAATAGTCGTCCGCGCCGGCCTCGAGCCCGGCAATCCGGTCTGCGGTTTCGCCCTTGGCGGTCAGGAGCAAGATGGGCGTTGGCATTCGCGCGCGCAGATCGCGGGTCAGGCTGATTCCATCTTCACCCGGCATCATCACATCCAGAACGATAAGGTCGAATTCAAGACCGGACAGAAGTCGGCGCGCATGGGCTGCATCGCGCGCGGCAGTCACCAGAAACCCGCTGCGGATCAGAAATTTCTGCAACAGCCCGCGAATGCGCTCATCATCGTCAACGATCAGAAGGTGGATTTCGGTGGCGCTATTCATGTCTGGCCGTCCTTCATGGTATTGTAGTGGCGCCGCAAGTCCGGATCCATCATCGCCTCAAGCACCTGTCTGAATCCCGCAACTGCTGTCGGCCCGGTGGACCGATAGGCGGCGCGCATGCGGGTGCGCTGCGCGTCGCTGAGTTCACGTTCCAGCGCTGCACCGCCTACGGTCAGATGCAGGTGGCGTTCGCGCTTGTCGTTGCGGCCAACCCTGGCTTCAACCAGCCCATCCTCGACCAAAGTTCGCAGCACCCGGTTCAAAGACTGTTTGGTGACGCCAAGCATCGACAACAGCGTGTTCACCGTCAGGCCGGGTTGGCGGTTGATGAAATGGATCGCCCGATGATGGGCGCGGCCATATTCGTAGTTTTCAAGAATTCGGTCAGGATCGGCGGTAAAGGCGCGATAGGCAAAGAACATTGCCTCGATGCCTTTGCGCAGCTGTTCATCGGTCAAGAACAGCAGATTTTCGCCACCGGGCTTTGCCATCCCTACGGGTTCGGCCATTTTTTTCCCCAAAACCGTTTCCACCAATTCGGTTTCACGATATTATGTCAGCGTTGTTGACTTTCCAAGAATCAATTGGTAGCGAAAGCCACAAACTGCGCAACTTTATGTCCGTTTCGGACCTATTTGGCGCAATATTCGGAAAGCAGATGCGGGAGGGCATGATGACCGGTTCCTATGACGATCGTGACGGCAAGATCTGGATGGATGGCAATCTGGTCGAATGGCGGGATGCGAACGTCCACATTCTGACCCATGCGCTGCATTATGCTTCTGCGGTTTTTGAAGGCGAGCGGTGCTACAACGGCAAGATTTTCAAGGGCCGCGAGCATTCCGCGCGTCTGCTGCGGTCGGGTGAGCTGCTGGATATGCCGATCCCCTATACGGTCGACCAGATCGAAGCGGCGAAGGGTGCGGTTCTGCAGGCCAATGGCTGGACCGACGCCTATGTGCGGGTCATCGCCTGGCGCGGGTCGGGCGAAGACATGGGCGTTGCCGCCAAGCGCAATCCGGTCCGCATGGCCGTGGCTGCCTGGGAATGGGGCAATTATTACGGCGACGCCAAGATGAAGGGCGCCAAGCTCGACATCGCCAAATGGAAGCGACCCTCGCCCGAAACCATTCCATCCGAGGCCAAAGCCGCCGGTCTTTACATGATCTGCACCATGTCCAAACACGCCGCCGAGGCGAAGGGCTGTTCGGATGCCATGATGTTCGACTATCGCGGTTATGTGGCGGAAGCGACCGGGGCAAATATCTTCTTCGTCAAAGACGGTGAGGTGCATACGCCTAAGGCTGACGCATTCTTGAATGGCCTGACCCGGCAAACCGTCATCGGCATGCTCAAAGACATGCAGATCAAGGTGCATGAGCGCTATATCCTTCCCGAAGAGCTGGAAGGCTTCGAGCAGTGCTGGCTGACCGGCACCGCAGCAGAAGTGACGCCGGTGGGTCAGATCGGCGATTATAACTTCGAAGTTGGCGACCTTGTGCGCCGTGTTTCAAGCGAATACGAAAAGCTTGTCCGGGCTTAAAAGCGGTGCGCAATGATTGCGCACCTGTCTTTTTTCAAGCAGTCCAGCCGCGCGAAATCCGCAAAAACTGCCGCAGCCGTTCCCCCCCGTCGCGCGTTGCCGGGCGCTGGTGAAGGGTCTGCGCAGCGGTATGGCTGCCTTCGGCACCGCTTTGCTTTTCCAGCCGGTAGTAGTGTTTCAGACGGCCAGCCTCCGGTGCGGCGCGATGATCGACTTGGTGTCGGCTCATTCTTTCCTCCCTCGGTTCGGTCTGCCACCATTCGGGCCTGTCCAGCATGCAGCCGAATCGGTAACAAATCAAAGACCCTGTTCGCTTTCAGGATGAATCAGGCATTACCTCGCCGATGTCCCTCAGACGGCGCCGGAGTTGCAACGCCAGCCGCAATGGCCGGTGCCCGTGCGACAAAACCCGGCGCCTTAAGATTGCAGCGGATGAAAGCAAGCGGCGCGGTGGCCGTCGCTGTCTGTCTCAAGGGTAGGGTTTTCGGTGCGGCAGCGATCTGAAGCAAAGCCGCAGCGCGCCGCGAAGGCGCAGCCCTTTGGCAGATTGAACGGGGAAGGGATTTCACCGCCAAGGGTAGAAAGCTCTCGGCGCTGAAGGGGGTCGGGGCTGAAATTGCTGTCCATGAGCGCGCGGGTATAGGGGTGGCGCGGGGTGGCTTTGGGGTTGGGCAATTCCTCTACCACGGCCCCCAAATACATCACCACGATCCGATCACAGAAGTAGCGCACCAAGCCCAGATCATGGCTGATGAACAGATAGGTCAAGCCCAGATCAGCCTGCAACCGCTCCAACAAACTGATGATCTGCGCCTGGATCGACACATCCAGCGACGCGGTCGGTTCGTCCAGCACGATGAAATCGGGATTCAGGGCCAGCGCGCGGGCGATGCCGATACGCTGACGCTGCCCACCTGACATCTGATGCGGAAAGCTGGCGGCAAGGGCGGGCGACATGCCAACCTGTGCCAGCAGTTCCTCGACGCGGCTTTGCAGCACGGGCTGGCCCTGCACGATGAACGATTCTTCCAGCACGTCGCCCACGGTAAAGCGCGGGTCAAGTGACGAATAGGGATCTTGAAACACCATCGCCATCCGGCGGCGCAGGGCGCGCATCGGGCGGGGTGGCAGGGTGGTCAGTTCGCTGCCGTCAAAGTGGATGCTGCCCGAGGTCGGTTCCAACAGTCGCAGCACCAGTCGCGCAAGGGTAGACTTGCCGCAACCGCTTTCGCCGACCACACCGACAACCGAGCCACGCTTAATATCAAGGCTGACGCCGCGCACCGCCATCATTGACCGGGACGGCTTCATGAAACCGCCCGGCGTATCAAATCGTTTGGCAAGGCCCGCGACGCGAACAAGGGGGTCAGTCATGGCGCGCGCCTTCCATTGGGTAATGACAGGCCACCATGCCGCCACCCGGCAGTGATTGCGGCAGCGGCACCGTGACAGAGCATGCCGATTGCGCTGCTGGGCAACGCGGATGGAACCGGCAGCCATCGGGATACCGCGCCACCGACGGAACCGCGCCGGGAATGCCGGTAAGCACCCCTTCGGCCATGCCGGGTCGTGGGATGCAGTTGATCAGGGCATGAGTATAGGGATGGGCCGACGCGGCAAACAGCGGGCGCACCGCGTTGGCCTCGGCTAACCGCCCGGCATAAAGCACTGCAACTTTGTCGCAAACCTGCGCCACCACGCCCATATCATGGGTGATCAGGATCAGAGCAACGCCGCGTTCCTTGACCAGCGTCGCCAGGATATGAATGATCTGCGCCTGCACCGTGACATCCAGTGCGGTGGTCGGCTCGTCCGCCACGATCAGATCGGGCTCTCCCGCCAGTGCCATTGCGATGACAATGCGCTGCTTCATGCCCCCCGACAGTTGATGCGGATAGGCTTCGCAGATCGTGGCGGCTTCGGGTATCCGGAGCTGGGTTAGAATCTGTATGGTGCGGGCGCGGGCGGATGCGGCGTTCATGCCAAGGTGCATCCGCGCCACCACATCAATTTGCGGGCCTATGCGCTGCACCGGATCAAGCGCGGTCATCGGATTCTGGGTGATGAAAGCGATCCGCCGCCCGCGCAATTTGCGCAAAGCCGCCTCGGGCTGTTTGGTCAGCTCGAGGCCGTCAAACCGGATAGTACCGCTTGCGACTTTGCCTCCGATTAACGGCAGCAGGCCAGTGATCGCCAGCGCTGTCAGCGATTTGCCAGACCCACTTTCACCGACCAGCCCCAGAATTTCGCCCTTATCCACCGCAAAGCTAACGCTGCTCAGCGGGGTTATTTTCGCGATTGTGACCGAGATGTTTTCAACTTCCAGCAACATGGCTCAGCCCTCCCTGACCTTGGTTCGCAGATCAAGTGCGCGGATCAAAGCATCGCCGTATAGGTTGATCGCCACCACGGTGATCGCCACTGCAAGGCCGGGAATGATGATGATCCACGGCGCTTTGAACAGTTGTGCCGTGCCAGATGACATCATGCCGCCCCAACTGGGTGTGGGCGGTTGGGCACCAAGGCCAAAAAAGCCAAGGGTGGCCTCCAGAATGATCGCGTCGCCGGTGGCCAGCATGGCCGAGACCAAGACCGGGGCCAGCGCATTGGGGATAAGGTGGCGAAACAGGATGTGGAAACTTGACGCGCCAAGACTGCGCGCAGCCTCGATATAGGTCTCGTTTTTGATGGCCATGATCTGCGCGCGGGTCAGCCGGGTGAATTGCGCAAGATAGGCCACGCCAATCGCCGCCATCGTGCCAGTCACGCCGGGGCCGATGATCGCGACCAATATCAGCGCGACCAGAATTTCGGGGAAGGACCATGTCAAGTCAACGACCACCGTCACCGCGCGGTCGAACCTCCCGCCAAAATAGCCTGCAGCCGCCCCCAGCACCATGCCGACAAACACCGAAATGCCAATGGCAATGGACGACACTGACAGAGAGGTGCGCGCGCCGTAGATTATCCGGGTCAGCAGATCGCGGCCAAATTCATCAGTGCCGAACAGATGCTCTGCATTTGGTGGGGTGAACGCACCTTTCAGGTTTTGGATATCGTATTCATAGCTTGTCAAAAATGGCGCAAATATTGCCGCCAGCACCAGCAGGATCAACCATCCGCCAGCAATTGCCCCCTTGGGGGTAAGCAAGGCCTGGAAGGCCGCGATTTTGCCGAACGGCTGGCGCGTTGCCTTGGGGTTTGACTGCGCCACGCCGCTCATGTCAGCGCCGCCCGGACCCGCGGGTCCATCGCCGCTTGCAATATGTCGCCAAGCAATGTGCCCAGCATCACCGCAATGGCAAGCATCAACAGGCAGGCTTGGACCACCGGATAATCATGTTGGTTCAGCGCCTTTATCAGCAGCGTTCCCAAACCGGGCCGCGCAAACACCACTTCGACAGTCACAGCCCCACCCAACACCCAGCCAATCCGTAATGCCAGAATGGTCACCACAGGGATCAAGGCATGCCGCAGCACATGGCGCAGTTGAATGCGCATCGGATGCATGCCTTTTGCATGCAAGAGCATCACAAAATCACGCTGGGCCGCGTCAATCATCGCCACGCGGGTCACGCGCGCCACCAAGGCCATGCCGCCCAGGCCGATGGTGACTACCGGCAGGACAAGCGAGCTCCACCCCCGCGCGCCAGAGACCGGAAACCAACCCAGCTGCACCGAAAATGCCAGAATCAGCAGCAGGCCCAGCCAGAACCCCGGCAGGGTTGAGCCTAACAAAACACCACCCATGATGGCCTGATCTGTGACGGTATTCTGGTTCAGCGCGGCAATCACACCCAGCCCGATGCCAATGACGGTTGAGAATAACAACGCCAGCGCGCCAAGCGCCAGCGAATGGGGCAGGGCCTGCGCTACCAGATCCGCAACCGGGCGATGGCCAACAATCGCGGTACCAAGATCGCCGGTCAAAACATTACTCAGCCAGATAAAATATTGCACCGGCAACGGGCGATCCAAGCCATAGCGCGCCTCGATGATCGCGCGTTGTTCTGGGCCGGAGCCGACCTTGAGAAGGCTATCCACGGGATCACCGGGGATCAGATGGATGATCGCAAAGATGATGACCGACACAGCAAGAAACACCGGGATCAGCAGCAGCAACCTTTTGAGCGTATAGCCAAGCATCGTGGTCCCCGCGATGTCGGAAAAGAAAGTTGTGCCCTGCGCGCGCCCGAGATGGGCCGCGCAGGGTGATGAAAGGTTACTCGATCACTTCCATCGACAAAATCGTCTGGCCGCTGATCCGTGGCGCATGGATCATCGCGGGCATTTTCAGACGGTCTTTGTTGTAGCCGATGTTTTGCACCGGCTGATAGATCGGGGCCATAACGAACTGCGACAGCACATATTCGTGGTAGGCTTTGAAGTTCGCAACCCGCTCTTCGCCGTTTTTGGAACCGCTCATGGCTTTGACGCGCAGTGCCTCGGCCGCCGGATCGTTGAACATCGAGACGTTGGGATACCCCAAACGATCTCCGCCAAAGAACCAATCAACGATGTCGGCGTTGCCCCACCAATAGGACCGCACCGCCAACTGCTGTTCGCCGGTTTTGTATTGGTCGCGGATGGTCGAACTGTCGAACGTGGTTATCTCGGCAGAAATGCCCACGGCTTTCAACTCGGCTTGAATAACTTCGCTCAGTTTGCGGAATGCGCCGTCACTTTGCGTCCACAGCGAGATGGAAAGCGGGACACCGTCCTTTGCGCGCACTCCGTCCGCGCCCATGACCCAGCCAGCCGCATCCAGCAGGGCCGCAGATTTCACCGGATCATAGCTGATCAGGTATTTCGGATCGACCTGGCTTTCCGGCAAGGAGGAGATCAGGAACTGGTTGGCAACTGCGCCAACGCCGCCATAGACACTGTCAACGATCTCTTGCTGATTGATCGCAAGTGCAGTTGCTTGCCGCACATTGATATCGGTGAACGGTGCCTTGGTGACGTTTATCGGCATATAGGCCACTTCAAGGCCCGGCAGGGTCAGCGATGCAATGGCAGGCTCTTTGGCCAATTCACCCAAAAAGTCGGTCGGAACGCTCATTAGCATGTCAACGCCACCGGTTTTCAACTCCAGAAACGCGGTGCTGTCTTCGCCAATTTCGCGCAGGGTGATTTTGGCGATTTTGGCCGGACCTTTGTTATCGGCCAACTCTGACCCCCAAGTGTAGTCATCATTGCGCACCAGTACAGTTTCCGAACCGATGGCAAAACTTTCAAACTTGAACGGGCCTGTGCCAACCGCACCGGTCACGCCGTAATCCTCGCCCATTTCAACATAGGCTTTAGGCTCGATCACGCCCATCGTGCTGCTGGCAAGGTTGAACAGCAGGTTTGGATCGGGATTTTTCATCGTCAGCGTGACGGTCATTTCACCAGTTGCCTCAGCCTTGGCAATCGACTGGGTGGTGAAGGAATTGTCACTGTCAGCAAAGAATCCAAGCCACGTCACGACCGCCGCAGCCGTCAGCGGTTCGCCATTGTGGAAAGTAACGCCGGGTTTGATCTCAAACGTCCAGCTCATACCATCGGTCGCTTCTACCCAAGAGGTCGCAAGCCCTGGGTGAAAGGATTGGTCGGCGTCTTGTACGATCAACGTGTCATAGATCATGTAGGCGCCAAGGTTGGTATTGCCCTGCCTGATGATATCATAGCTGGGCACGCCAACTTCACTGAGCGGCAGTACGAATACTGCCTCTTGCGCAAGACTGGTCGAAGCGAACGAAAGCATTGCGCCCAGACTGACGGTTGTGGCCAATAAAGCCCTTTTCAGTCGCATATTCATATTATACCCCATTGTTATAGTTTAATTATTCTGTCTTCTTTGGTTTTGCAGCTTTGGTTCGTCTGGCGCGGCTTTCACCGGTGTGGCCGATGAAATCGCTGTAAAGAGACGAGACTTTTGCCATCCGGGTTTCCACCTCGGCGCCAAGCTCGTTGAACACCCCGTTCAAAATCTGGCCGATCAGGCTGGCCATCGGCGAGGTTGCATCCCAAAAATGGTTCAGATCTGTTGGCACCGCGAACACTTCATTCGCTACCGCCCGGCCCCAGTCGCAATAGGGATCGGTAATTAGCGTGACGGTGATGCCAGCGGCCTTTGCCTTGGCCGCCAGTTCTTGGGTCAGCCGTGAATAGCGCCGCGCATCAATCAACACCAGGCTGGTCCGACCTGCGTCCGACAGTAGAACATCGGCAAAGTTACTTCCCGCAAGATCTGCCAGATGAACGCCGGCGCGCAGATATTGCAGGCCATGTGCCAGTTGCAAAGCAAGGCTGCGCTCGGTCTGAAAGCCCGCAACATAGACGTTCGGGCTGTGCGCCAGCCGCGTGACACAACGGGCAAATTCTGGCCCCGCCGCCATCTCATGCACTGCTACAACCGCCGCGATTTCTAACTCCAATGCCCGGGCGGTCTCGGTATTCCCCCGGCGTGAGCGTTGGTGAAAGTCGCGCAGCCGGTCGCCGATCAACCAAGCCTTATCGCCCAGATCGGCCTGCAAACGCGCCTTCAACCCCTTGAAATGCTGATAGCCAATCGACCGACAATAGCGGCCAATCGAGGCTTCAGAAACGCCGATTTTCTGGGCCACCGAGGCGGCCGTCTCAAACGGCAGGCTTCGCAAATTGTTCAGCAGATATCCGGCGATTGCTGCCTCGGCCTTGGTCGCAGTGGGCAAGCTATCTGCCAGCCTTTGCTGAAGATCAGAAGGCGCTGCCTCCCCGCGTTTCAGCTCTGCGACTCGCTTCATGCCCGCTCTCGCTTGTGAAACATAAAGGTGTCAGAAAACTGTCTAACCGTCAATCTTGCAAGAAAACTAAATTTAATCTAGGTCTGATCATCCAAGCGGAGTAAGCCCTATGAAAGCCCCCCTTCATATCGACAGTGCGGAATTGCGCCTTGTGCACCTGCCACTTTTGCAGCCGTTCGTGATTTCTACTGGCACGATGTTTACCAAGGTCTTCCCGCTGTTGATCTTGCGATCCGGCGACCTTGAAGGCATCGCCGAAGGCGTGATGGACCCCTTGCCCGACTATCTGGATGAAACCACCGCAGCGGGTATGAACTTGTTGCGCGAGGTGTTGTTGCCGCGGATTGTCGGACAAAGCTTCGAGAACCCGCAGGCGCTGGAATGCGTGCTCGCACCGTGGCGCGGCCATCAGATGACCAAAGCCATGGTTGAGATGGCGTTTTGGGATCTTTGGGCCAAGTCTTTGAACTTGCCACTGAAAACCGTGTTGGGTGGTTTGGGCGATGCCGTGGATGTGGGCGTGTCGCTGGGCGTTGGCCCGATTGACAGCACAATCGAGCGGGTGCGCAGCCACCACGATCTTGGTTACAAGCGTATCAAGCTGAAGATCATGCCGGGCCATGATGTGGAAATGGTCAGCGCCGTGCGGGCGGCGTTTCCAGATATCCACCTCAGCGTTGATGCCAATTCCTGCTATACGTTGGCTGACACGGCGCTGCTCAGGCAGCTTGACGCGCTTTCGCTGGACTATATCGAGCAGCCCTTGGCTTGGAACGATATCCACGACCATGCCGCCTTGCAAAGCCGCATCACCACGCCAATCTGCCTGGATGAAAGCATCAAAGGCGCGCCCGAGGCCCGCAAAGCGCTACAATCGGATGCCAGCCGGGTGATGAATATCAAAGCTGGTCGTTCCGGCGGGTATCTGGAAAGCATGCGCATCCATGATCTTTGTGCGGCGTTCAACGTGCCGGTCTGGTGCGGTGGAATGCTTGAATCCGGTATTGGCCGGGCGCATAATATCCATCTTTCGACTTTGGCCAACTTCACCAAACCCGGCGATGTGTCTTCGGCCAGCCGCTACTTCGCCCGCGATATCATCACCGAGAAGCTGGAAGCCACCGATGGCCGCATGCCTGTGCCGCCTGGTTCCGGCATTGGCGTGCATCTGGATATGGATTTCCTGGCCACAGTGACGCTTTCCTCCGAAAGCTTTCCCAAATGACTGAAATTATCCTGCGCGATCTTTCGGGCATGGCGGATTTCTTCAAGGCTGAGGCATTGCAACACGCGGTCTGGGGGCAAGATGACCCCGCCGATCCCGCCGATCTGATGATGGTCATTCAGGCCGAAGGCGGGCTATGCGCTGGCGCGTTTCGCGGTGATGAATTGCTGGGCTATGTGTTCGGCTTTGCGACACGGGCCCCGCATATCCAACATTCACACCGCCTTGCCGTGCTGGCCAGCGCGCGCGGGTTGGGTCTTGGCCTGCGGTTGAAATGGTATCAGCGTGACTGGTGTTTGCGCCAGGGCATCACCCATGTCCGCTGGACCTATGACCCTTTGCGCGTGGCCAATGCGGCACTGAATATTCATCGGTTGGGCGCGCAAGCCCAGACCTATTATCCTGATTACTACGGCCCGATGGCGGGCATCAACAAGGGGGCACCGTCGGACCGGTTGCTGGCCGATTGGTATTTGCAAGACCCCCATGTTGCGGCCTGTGCCACTGGCAAAGCAGATCTGCCCACCGATATGGCAGAGACAGCGCTTCGTATTGAAATTCCAGCAGATTTCGGCGGCATGCTGACACATGATCCACAGGCTGCCGTTCAACAAAGGCTGCAGATCCGAGACTTAATGCAAACAGCATTTTCGCAGGGCTACACAGTACATGGCTTCGATCCAGAGCAGCGTGCATATCTTTTGACAAAGGCGTAGGAACGCAGGCTCTGTCACAAGGGTTTTTGCAGACTTTCCCGCTGACAGCAGCGCATACCTTAAAGTCAGCGAAAGGCTAGCCCTGCCCTGTCATTCGCGCAACGGCCCAGTGGGCGGCATCTGCAACGGTGGAATCGGGATCGCGTAAAAGCGGCTCTGTTACGGCCAAAAGCGAAGGATCGCCCGCGTTTCCGATCGCATATAGCACATTGCGCACGAAGCG
>JANMDM010000285.1:0-10801 GCA_031376305.1 Pseudomonadota bacterium
CAGGGCGAGGATGTTTACCGCCACGCCCGCGACTTGTTGGACGAGCTGCGCAAAAGGTCAGCCGACCAAACCAGACCGCCGACAGAGCGGGACTATCTCAAGCGGCTTCTTGACCGATTTTAGGGGGCCAGACGTTGGCACCCCCCACCTAGTTCGAAGGTTGGGAGGTGTCGCGCATCAGCTCGGTCGTCGACCGCATCCTCTCGTCCATCCATAGACGTATTCCGTCGATCCCGCCGACGTAGCGGCTTAAAGCGCTGGCGGCACCGGGAAATCTGACCGAAAGCCCGTCGGCAAAAACATAGGGCAACAACAACAGGGCCATTGCGGCCAGCGAGGTGATGAACCCGCGCCGGAAGCCATTGCGCTTTTGACGCAAGGTCTGAGGGGCATCTTTGGCCGCGGCCTCGTTGCCGCGCTCGGATGTGGCGCGCAATGTCGAATTGATCTCCTCGATATCGGGGAGTAGCTCGCGCCTTGCCGTGCGGGAAACCAAGGCTTCCACTGTATCCTCGGCGGCGGCGGCCTGCTGGTCCTCTCCGACTTTTGCGGCGGTCGCAGACACTGCGGCGACTGGTGCCGAAAGGCCAAGATCGCCTTGCGTTTCCAGCGCACTGCCTTCGGCTTGCCGGGCTTTCACCTCGCGTTCAGCTTCTTCGCGCAAAACGTTGCGCACCGCATCGTCCAACGTGCGGCGGCGCGGTTCCGCTGCAATCGGTGCCGCCTTGGGCTGATCAACTGTGGATTCTGGTTCCGGCGTTTCAGGCACCGGCGACACTTCTGGGAGCGGCGGCGGGCTGGCGTCTGTTGAGGCGAAGAAACTGTCGTCAAAATCGCTGTCAACGTCTTCTTCCACGTTCTGGGAAGCCGTGGATTGCGCGTGTTCAGCCAAAGACGCCGCCGACGCCTGAAACCAGGTATGACCGCAACTGGAACATTGCACGTCGCGGCCATCTTCAGGAATGACCGCTTCGTCGACTTCGTACTGTGCATCACAGTTCGGGCATGTCAGCCGCATCAAATCCTACCCGCTTGTCATTTTGGCGCCGTTGCGGAACGGCCATTCTGGCCTTTACCTACAGTGTGTTGTAGCAAGCCAATGGCCACCGTCCAAGCATTTGTGGCACAGAATCGGTGAAAAGAGAAAGGAGGCGCATTCCGGTGCCGTTTCCTTTGGGGGTCGGACGCAGTGATTGAATTTCAGAACGTCACGCTGGGCTATTCCGGCACCGATCTTTTGACGGATGTGTCGTTGACGCTGGCGCCGGGGTCATTTCATTTTCTGACTGGCCCGTCAGGGGCCGGAAAAACCTCGCTTATCAAGTTATGCTATGGGGAACTGGCGGCCTCGGCGGGCAAGGTTGAGGTTTTCGGGCAGAATCTGGGCGGTTTGGCGCGGGATGATATCGCGCTGATGCGGCGAAGAATCGGGATTGTGCATCAAGATTGCCAGTTTCTCGATCACTTGTCGGTGGCCGAAAACGTCGCTTTGCCACTTGCTGCCACCGGACAGGATCAAGATGCCGACTCGCTTAGCGAGCTTTTGGCCTGGGTCGGGTTGACCGGGCAGGCGCAATCGCGGCCGCCGTCCCTGTCGGGCGGCGAACGGCAGCGCGCGGCGCTGGCGCGGGCGGTGATCACCTCGCCCGACATCATTTTGGCGGATGAACCGACTGGCAACGTCGACTGGGACATGTCGCTCAGGCTTTTGAAGTTGCTGACCGAGTTGAACCGCATGGGCAAGACGATCTTGATTGCCACCCATGATCTGACCCTGATCCGGGCGGCCAAGGCGCAAACCGCCGTGCGGGTGTTGCGCATTCAGGGCAAACAACTGAACCTTGCAGGGGCGGATTTGTGAAAGAAACCCTGAACCGCGCTTTGGCTTTGATGACCGGCAACCCGCAAGCTGACAGGGTGGTGCCGCCTTCGGGTTACACGGCAACGCTGACCAGTCTGACAGCGGCCACGATGGCCTTTCTTGCCGTCTTTGCGCTGGCCTTGTCGCTGGCTACCGGACGGTTGGCCGATCGGTGGACCGATGCGCTGGCGATGACCGCAACGGTGCGAATTTCAGCGCCGGTCGATCAGATGGATGTGCAAACCCGCAGAGTAATCCACGTTTTGGAAACCACTCCCGGCGTCGCTTTTGCCCGCGCGCTGACATCGGACGAAACCCGCGCGCTTCTGGAGCCGTGGATCGGCCCCGATCTTCCGGTCGACAGCCTGCCGATCCCGCAACTGATCGAGGTTACCGAAGGCGAAGACGGGTTTGACGCCGAAGGTCTGAAGCTGCGGCTGGCCGCTGAAGCGCCGGGTGCGACGCTTGATGATCATCTGCGCTGGCGTCAGCCGCTGGTTGCCGCTGCCGAACGCATTCGGGCGTTGGGTCTGGTGTCCTTGGTCCTGATTGCGGGGACAATGGCGGCGATGATCACTTTGGCGACACAAGCTTCCCTGGCGGCCAATGGTCAGGTCATTCGGGTGTTGCGTTTGGTTGGTGCGCGCGATGCCTTTGTTGCCCGGGCTTTCGTCCGCCGCTTCACGCTTCGGGCGCTGCTTGGCGCTTTGATTGGAACAGCATTGGGGATGATCGCCGTGGCCCTGATGCCGCGCGCCGCCGCGGAGGGCGGCTTTCTGACCGGGCTTGGACTGGCCGGGATGCAATGGTTTTGGCCGTTGCTGATCCCACCTCTGGCGGCTTTTGTCGCGTTCTGGGCGACGCGCGCCGCTGCATTCCGCACTCTGAGGACGGTCCGATGAAAATTGCGGTGCAATATTTCCGATCGCTGATTTTCATCGCGCAGATGTATCTGGCGATGGTGGTTCTGGCCGTGGTCTTCGCGCCCTTTGCCATCGTCAGCCGTCAAGCCGCCTATAGCGCCATGCATAGTTTTTGCCGTTGGGTGCGGTTTTCGGCGCGCTGGCTGGTGGGATTGCGATCCGAGGTGCGTGGTGAGGTGCCGATGGACGAGGTGTTGGTGGCGGCCAAACACCAATCCTTTTTTGATATTATCCTGATTTTCGGCGCCATGCCGCGACCGAAGTTCATCATGAAGCGAGAGCTGATCTGGGCGCCGATCCTTGGCCAATACGCGCTGCGCATCGGCTGTGTGCCGGTTGATCGTGGCAAACGCGGTCAGGCGATTGCCGCGATGATCGCCGCCGTGAAGTCTGGTCGCCAGTTGCCGGGGCAGTTGGTGATCTACCCGCAGGGCACCCGTGTCGCACCCGGTGCCAGCCTGCCTTACAAAGTCGGGACAGCGGCGCTTTACTCTCAGCTCGGGCAAAGCTGCGTGCCGGTTGCCACGAATGTTGGTGTGCTGTGGCCCAAGCGCGGAATGTTGCGCAAACCGGGGCTGGCGGTGGTCGAGTTCTTGCCGCGCATCCGACCCGGTCTTGCGAACGCCGAGTTCATGGCCGAGCTGGAGACGCGGGTTGAAACGGCCTCCAACGCCCTGATGGCCGAGGCTGGTTTTCAAAAGGCCGCCCCCGGCATGACGCAAGTCTGACTCAGAGGAAACATGGCCACCGACCCCGCCACGATCGACTTTTTTTGTGACCAGATGGCCGGGGCTGGGGTGTTTGCCCGCAAGATGTTCGGCGAATATGCGATCTATTGCGATGGCAAGGTTGTGGCGCTGGTGTGCGACAATCAGCTTTTCCTCAAGCCCACTGCGGGTGCCCGGGCTTTGATAGCCGACCCGCAGGAGGCGCCGCCCTATCCCGGCGCCAAACCGCATTTCCGCATCGACGCCGAGCTCGACGACGCCGACCTGCTGGCGCGACTGGTGCGCGCAGTTGCCGGTGACTTGCCGGTCCCCAAGCCGAAACCCGCGCGCAAACCTAAGGGCTAGACGATGGAGTTCATCGACACGATCGCGGCTTTGGAGGCGCAGTACGGTACGCCCAGTGAAGCGTCTTTGGTCAAGGTCGCGACACGTCTTTCCCCCACTTATCGCCGCTGGATCGCCAAAAGCCGCTTTTGCGTGCTGACGACAGTCGGTCCAGAGGGCACCGACGCCAGCCCGCGCGGTGCCGATGGCCCGGTGGTGGAGGTGCTGGATGAGCATACGCTGGCGCTGCCCGACTGGCGCGGCAACAACCGTATCGACAGCCTTAGAAACATCGTTCGGGACGGAAGGCTGAGCCTGATGTTCTTCGTGCCCGGCTCGACCAATGTCGTGCGGGTCAACGGCTTTGGTCGCCTGAGCGCCGATCCGGAGCTTTTGGCGCGCTTCGTCCGGCCGGACGGCAAAGCCCCGCGCAGTGTGACACTGATCACCCTGACCGAGGTCTACTTCCAATGCGCCCGCGCCGTGATGCGCGCCGGGCTATGGACGGCTGGGGATCAGTCGGCAGGGCTGCCCAGCGCCGGGGATTTCCTGGCCGAAATGACCGAGGGCGTATTCGATGGCAGCGGCTATGACCTTGACTGGCCGGGACGCGCCGCCAGGACAATTTGGTAGGACCCGCGGTCACAGCGGCGGGTTGGATGAAACGACCGCCAGCGCAGGCGCCTCTGCCCGCCGGTCCGCCTGCGGCATCAGCAGGTCTTCAAGGAAGTAAGCATTCAACTGCGTGCGGCCGGTCAGGTTGGCTTTTCGGTAAACCGTTGCGGCATGCTGGCGCACCGTGGCTTCCGAACAGTCGCGCAGGGCAGCGATTTCCTTGTGTGACAAACCCTTGAGCATGAAGGTCGCGACATCGCTTTCGGCGTCCGTCAGGCCCCAGTCGTGGAACTGGGTGGCGATGGCACGCGACAGGCCATCGACATGCGCCCGCGCCGCGTCCCGAAAACGCGCACTCTCGCGGCGCGCTTTGGCCAGATCATCGGTCAGCTCCATCCGGTCGCGTCGCATGTCGCGGCTTTCGACCGACACAAAGGCTGTCAGCGCAACCGCCCCCGCCAGCAAGGCCATTTCGAAAGCATCCGCCGCAAAGTTGAGGGCGTCAAAAGGCTCCGCCGATCGCAGATGCTCCAAAGTGAACAAAGCCAAAAACAGCACCGCTGCTCCGGCTGCAAATCGGGTTCGCCGCATCATGTCCTCCGCTTTTGAGTGTCAAGGATGCCACAGACTTCGGGTCTGCGGCATCCGACAAATGTGCGATCCGTCACTCAGTGCGGAAGTAAGACGCCCCGCCGATTGTCTGATTGCCGCTTTCCTCGATCGCCACCACTTCGATCTCATAAAGCGACGCCGGGTCGAAGAAGGCGGCGGGAACCACAAAC
Source organism: Pseudomonadota bacterium (assembly GCA_031376305.1). Classification (GTDB taxonomy): domain Bacteria; phylum Pseudomonadota; class Alphaproteobacteria; order Rhodobacterales; family Rhodobacteraceae; genus TMP-24. Next base: position 5,234 of record JANMDM010000285.1, read on the forward strand.
GACGTTGTGTCGGGGCCGACGTGCACGTCGAAATTCGGACGTGAAAAGCCGTGGTCATCGGTGTGGTTTTCCTTGTTCACCCAAAGTTGATAGCCGCGGATCACTATGGGGCGACCATCTTGCGATGTGGTGATAGGCTGCCATTCCACTGTGAGGTCGGCCATTGGGACCGTCGGCACCGGGCCAGCGTCTGGCTCGGGCACTGTCGCGGGTGTCACGATCTGCGGCATGGTCGGCAGCACCGTGGTGAACCAGGCAGCACCGGTCAGCAGGCCGCCATCGAAGTCAACTGCGCGCAGACTATACTTGCCTTCGGGCCAGTCGGCTTTCAGCGCGGCGTAATCCCACTGGGCGTAGGTCGGTTCTCGGCCTTCGAAGAATATGCCCGCGATCCCAACTTTTGCCATGCGCCCTTCGGGCAGGACATGCAGGATCATTTCGCCAGCAGGATCAAAGACGCAAAGCTCGGTCCAGCCGTGATCGTCGAAATAACCATGCACGCCGATATCGCCGTCACCGGCATTGTCTTCGACGAACAGATTGGCGTGATTGATTTCGCGGGTGTCAGTCTTGGGCGCCACGCAGACTTCGGCCAGAACCGGGGTCGCTATGAAGGCGCAGACAATCAGAGAAAGGGTTCGCATGAGGGATCTCCTGAAACGGGTTGAGGCCCCCAATGCACCCCGGTTCCGCAGCCCGATCCATCCGACAAACCCCATGCTCCGACAGGTGTCGGGCGGCCTTGGCCTTGCCGCGGGAAGGCTCAGGCCGCCAGACCCTTGGCGCCCATGTCCAGAAATTTCTCGCGCCGGTCGCGGAGGGTGTCGGCGGGCTTCTTGCCCGACAGTTCCTTCAAAACCGCTTCGAGTGCCTTGCCAACGGCGCGCAGGGTTTCGTCGCGGTCGCGCTGTGCGCCGCCCTGCGGCTCTTTGACAATCTGGTCGATGACCCCCAGCTTCAGCAAATCCTGCGCGGTCAGCCGCAAGGCGGTGGCCGCCTCGCGCATTTTTTCGGCATCCTTCCACAGGATCGAGGCGCAGCCCTCGGGCGAAATCACCGAATAGATCGAATGCTCCAGCATCAGGATGCGGTTGGCGGTGGCAAAAGCGACGGCTCCGCCCGAACCGCCTTCGCCAATGACGATCGAAATCAGCGGTACGCCGATTTCCAGACATTTTTGTGTGGAGCGGGCAATGGCTTCGGCCTGCCCGCGTTCTTCGGCGCCTTTGCCGGGATAGGCGCCGGGGGTGTCGATCAGCGTGATCACCGGCAGGCCGAATCGGTCCGCCAGATCCATCAGCCGGATCGCCTTGCGGTAGCCTTCGGGCCGCGCCATACCAAAGTTTCTCTCGATGCGGCTTTTGGTGTCATTGCCCTTCTCATGGCCGATCACCACCACCGGCTGATCGTTGAACCGCGCCAACCCGCCAATCACGGCATGATCGTCAGCAAAGTTGCGGTCCCCGGCCAGCGGCGTGAATTCGGTGAACAAGGCTTCGATGTAATCGCTGCAATGCGGGCGGTCGGGGTGGCGCGCCACTTGGCATTTGCGCCAGGGATCGAGGTTCTTGTACAGGTCGCGCAGCATATCCGCGGCCTTCTTGTCCAAGGCCAGGGCTTCTTTTTCCACGTCCATCTTGTCATTCTTGCGGCCCATGGCGCGCAGTTCTTCCGCCTTGCCTTCAATTTCGGCCAGCGGCTTTTCAAACTCAAGATAGTTCATGTGCGTCGCTCCGGATAACGTCAGGGGGATGTATGCCCGTGAGGGGGGCTGTTTGCAACTCAGCAAGATTTGTGAAGGCTGGGCATGGCAAAAGAGCGTTGGAAGACCAAGAGGGGCTTATGGCACATGATAGCGAAAAACGCGTGATCCGGGTGCTGGATCATATCTTCGATCACCCGGCAGGCGATTTGTCGCTGGATGCTCTGGCCGATGTTGCGGCGATGAGCCGCTTTCACTGGCACAGGGTGTTTCGCGCCGTCACCGGGCAGACAGCGGCGCAGGCCGTCCGGCGGGTGCGGTTGTACCGCGCGTCAGTGGCGCTGGTGCAGAGCGACCGGCCGCTGGCGCGCATCGCCGCCGAGGTGGGGTACCCCAACCTTGCCAGTTTCACCCGAGCCTTCACCGACAGTTATGCCATGTCCCCCACGGCCTTTCGCAAACGGGGCGAACTGCGCCCTTACACCGCAACCCAGAAACCCGAGGTGATCCTGATGTATTCCGTTGAAATCCGTGCTGAGCCCGCCCGCCGTCTGGCCACCTTGCCGCATAAAGGCGCTTATACCGACATCGGCCGCGCCTTTGAAAAACTGGGCGCGACCATCGGCGCGCGCGGGCTGCTTGCCCGGACCGGGCGTATGGTCGGCGTTTATTACGACGATCCCACGGCGGTCGCTTCCGCCGATCTGCGCAGCCACGCCGGACTAGAGGTGCGCGCCGACACCCGGCTTGACCCGCCGCTTGAGGAAATCAGGCTTCCCGCCGGACTGCATGCGGTTTTGACCTTCAAGGGTCCCTACGCGGGCCTGCCCGCCGCGTATGACCAGCTGTTCAGCACCTGGCTGCCGGCCTCCGGCAAGGAACCGGGCGACAGCCCGGTGTTCGAGGTTTATCTCAACACGCCGATGGACGCCGCACCCGAGGATCTGGTCACCGAAATCTGCCTGCCATTGGCATAAAGATGATAGCGCCCCCGATGATGGGTGCGGTGCAGGCGGTGTTTGACGCCTGCACCGCACCGGTTCGCGCCAGTCTTCTGGAGCTGCGCAGCCTTATTTTCGCCCGCGCCGCGCTGCTTCCGGACATAGGCCCTGTGACCGAAGGCCTGCGTTGGGGCCAACCTGCCTATCTTACACCTGATACGGGCGCGGGGTGCAGCCTGCGCATCGGGCCGATGGGCAAGGGTGGCTTTGCGCTTTTCGTTCATTGCAGAACGGATTTGATCGAAACCTTCCTGGCCGGACCAGGCGCGGGCATGAAAACCCAAGGCACCCGTGCAGTTTTGTTTCATGCTGACGAAAGCATCGCAACGATCCCGGTTTCAATGTTGATCGACCGGGCTTTGACATACCATCTGCCCGCAGCAATGCGGACCTGACCCCGCCCTTACCCGGCGATCAACGCCGCCTGATTGACGATCACCTCGGCCTGCTTGATTGAGGCAATATCCACCAGCCGTCCCTTGTAGACGGTCGCTCCGGCGCCTTCAGCCCTGGCCTTGGCCATCGCCGCCAGAATTTCCCGCGCCTCGGCCACCTGCGTTTCGGAGGGGGTGAAGACCTCATTGGCCAGGGCGATCTGTTTGGGGTGGATCGCCCATTTGCCAACCATGCCCAGTGTTGCCGACCGCCGTGCCTGCGCCCTGAAGCCTTCTACGTCTGAAAAATCCCCAAAGGGTCCGTCCACCGGCAAGATGCCGTGGGTCCGGCAGGCCGCGACAATGGCTGTGGTTGCCCAGTGCCAGGGGTCCGGCCAATGCCGCGCCCCGTCTTTGAGCATGTAATAGTTTTCCTGCGTGCCGCCGATCCCCGTGGTTTGCATCCCCATCGAGGCGGCAAAATCCGCAGCCCCAAGGCTCATTGCCTGCAAGCGCGGGCTTGCGGCGGCGATTTCTTCGACATGGGTGATACCTGCGGCGGTCTCGATAATCACCTCAAGGCTGATGGGTTTTTGGCGCCCCTTGGCGGCCTCAACGGCGGTGACCAGCGCATCAACTGCGTAGACATCGGCGGCACAACCGACTTTCGGGATCATGATCTGATCAATCCGTCCGCTGGCTTGTTCCAGAAGGTCGACCACGTCGCGGTACCAAAATGGCGTATCGAGGCCATTGATGCGCACCGAGAGATGCTTCTGGCCCCAGTCAATATCACCAATCGCCTGAATGATATTGGCCCGTGCTTGCGGCTTGTCATCGGGCGACACCGAATCTTCGAGATCGAGGTTGATTACATCTGCGGCGGAGGCGGCCATTTTTTCAAAAAGTGCCGGGCGGGATCCGGGGCCGAACAACTGGCAGCGATTGGGGCGGGCAGGAGCGGCGGGTTGCAGGCGAAAACTCATGGGGCGGCCCTTGGTAAGGATGTTACGATCTGACTGCAAAAATTGGTAGAATATTGCGGGGTGACCGACAAGGGTCATTTTGCATTTGCAGCAATTGCCGCGCCGCCGCATCGACGGAAATGCCGCAGAGTGCCAGACTTGACCGTAACGGCGTAAGCCGCCAGACAAGAGGCTCCGGGTCAGGCCCGGCGCAACGGATCGCCTGCCTTGGCCAAGGCGTTCACCATCGCGCGCGGGTCCAGGACCGAGGCGCGGGTATGAGGGGTCCGACGTTTATCCGCCGCAGACCGGACTTTGAGGTTAGGGAGAAAGAGATGACAAGAACTGTCTATGTGAACGGAAGCTGGCTGCCCGAGGGCGAGGCCAAGGTGTCGATCTTTGACCGCGGCTTTCTGATGGCGGACGGGGTTTATGAGGTGACCAGCGTTCTGGACGGCAAGCTGATTGATTTCAGCGGCCATGTGGCGCGCCTTGAGCGGTCATTGCGGGAACTTGAGATGGCAAGCCCGGTGAGCGCCGCCGAGCTTCTGGCGCTCCACCGCGAGATTATTCTTAAGAATGCTATTGTCGACGGATTGATTTATCTGCAGGTCACCCGCGGATCGGCGGGGGACCGGGATTTTGTGTTTCCGGACCCGGAAACGGTGGCTTCGACGATCGTGATGTTCACGCAATCCAAACCGGGTCTGGCTGATAATCCGGCCGCGACGCAGGGGCTGAAAGTTATCTCGATCCCCGATCTGCGCTGGCACCGGCGCGATATCAAGACGGTGCAGTTGCTGTATCCGTCGATGGGCAAGATGCTGGCCAAGCGGGCCGGTTGTGATGATGCCTGGTTTGTCGAGGATGGGTTGGTGACCGAGGGAACCTCGAACAACGCCTATATCGTCAAGGCTGGGCGGATCATCACCCGGGCGCTGTCAAACGATATCTTGCACGGCATCACCCGGGCGACAGTTCTGCGGTTTGCCGAAGAGGCACAGATGGAAGTTGAGGAGCGGGCCTTCAGCATCGACGAGGCTATGGCGGCGGAGGAGGCGTTCATCACCTCGGCTTCGGCGTTTGTAATGCCGGTGGTGGAGATTGACGGGGTGCCGCTTGGAACCGGCAAGCCGGGGCGGGTAGCGGGGCGTTTGCGGGAAATATATCTGGAAGAGAGCCGCAGGGCGGCGATCTGACGGCGGGGGCTCTGCCCCGTCATTCATGGGGTAGAGAACCCATGTATGTCCCCCCGGGCTATTTTAGAAAAGAAGATTGGCCGGGGGTAGGGGCATAACACCTATGTTTTTGTGTTGGTCGTTGATTTTAAAAGGAAACGCCTCTTTGGATCGGGGTGTCTTCCCTTATAAACTTCGAGTTTTTGGGGGGGAGGAGTGGCACGCGACCCTGATCCTGATGCTGCCCACTGTCCGCCTGCCGTACCCCCCCCGCAACGCTGCCGTGAGCCAGCACCCGGCGATCCAAAATCTGCGCTGCTGTTCCAAAGCATCCGACGACGGTTAGAG
>JANMDM010000310.1:0-6625 GCA_031376305.1 Pseudomonadota bacterium
GGTCTGACGCGCCGAGACCGCCTGAAAGTCCTGTTCGTCGGAAATGCCCAAACCGCCGGTTTGCGGGGTCGCGGCCGGGACTGACCCGGCGACGGCCATCGGCAGCGGGGCGGCGGGTGCTGGTGAAACCGCCGGGGCCGCAGCGCCATAAAGGGCAGTGTTGATTTCCGACGACGAAATGCCGCTGGCACCCGGAACCGTCGACGGCGCTGTTGGCACCGCCCCCGTCGTCGGCGCATAAACCGGCGCATCGCCAAAGCCCACGCCCCCTTGCGGCTGCAAATGTGGGGGCGGCGCACAGGCTGTCATTACGGCCAAAGCGGAGAAAAGAGCGAACGGGCGCATCGGGAAACCTTTTAGACGGGTCATTCGCGCGGCCCTTACCACCATTTTTCGGGTTTGGAAACAAACCCTGCGGCCTGCTCCAGCACATAGGCGTGATTGAGCAGTTCGGGTTCTTCCCACGGGCGCCCGATCAGTTGCAATCCAAGCGGCAGACCTTGCCGGTCCAAGCCCGCCGGAACCGCAATTCCGGGAAGGCCGGCAAGGTTGACAGTCACAGTGAAAACATCGTTCAGATACATCGCCACCGGATCGGCATCGGCCATTTCCCCCAGTCCGAACGCCGCCGAAGGCGTCGCCGGGGTCAGGATCGCGTCAACACCGGCGGCAAAGACCAGCTCGAAATCGCGCTTGATCAACGCCCGGACTTTTCTTGCGCGATTGTAATAGGCGTCATAAAACCCTGCCGACAATACATAGGTGCCGATCATCACCCGGCGCTGCACTTCCGGCCCAAAGCCTTCGGCACGGGTTTTCTCATACATCTCGGTGATGCCATCGCCCTGCGCCAGCTTGGCGCGGTGGCCATAGCGTACCCCGTCATAGCGCGCGAGATTGGATGATGCTTCGGCCGGGGCCACCACATAATAGGCAGGCAGCGCATATTTGGTGTGCGGCAGGCTGATATCGACGATCTCGGCGCCGGCGTCACGCATCATCTCGGTGCCGCGCTTCCACAAAGCCTCGATCTCGTCGGGCATCCCGTCCATGCGGTATTCGTGCGGAATGCCGATCTTTTTGCCGCGGATATCGCCGGTCAATGCCGCCTCAAAATCCGGCACCGGAAGGTCGGCAGAGGTGGAATCCTTCGGATCATGGCCCGACATGGCGCCCAGCATGATCGCCGCATCGCGCACGGTCTTGGTCATCGGCCCCGCCTGATCCAGGCTCGAGGCAAAGGCCACCACCCCCCAGCGTGAACAGCGCCCATAGGTCGGCTTGATGCCGACAATGCCGGTGAAGGCCGCAGGCTGACGGATCGAGCCGCCGGTATCGGTGCCGGTGGCCGCCAGACACAGATCCGCCGCCACCGCCGCCGCCGACCCGCCCGAAGACCCGCCCGGCGTCAGGGCTGTATCGTCATTGCCACGCCGCCACGGGTTCACCACATTGCCGTAGCACGACGTCTCATTGGACGAGCCCATGGCGAATTCGTCCATGTTCAGCTTGCCCAGCATCACCGCGCCCGCATCTGCCAGTTGCTGACTGACGGTGGATTCGTATTCGGGCAGGAAGCCTGCCAAAATCCGCGACCCGGCCTGCGACGGCACGCCTTTGGTGCAAAACAGATCCTTGATCCCCACCGGAATCCCGCACATCGCAGGCGCATCCCCCGCCTTGATCCGCAGATCGGCAGCGCGCGCCCGTTCGCGGGCAATCTCGGGCGTGTGGTGCACAAAAGCGTTCAGCACGTCGGCCGCGTCAATGGCGGCAAGGCAGGCGTCGGTCAGCTCAGTTGCCGTCGTCGCCCCCTTGCGCAGCGCATCCCTTGCGCCCGCAATCGTCAGTTCATTGAGCTTGCTCATTCCACAACCTTCGGCACCGCAAAGAAACCTTCCCGCGCATCGGGCGCATTCGCCAACACCGCCACTTGCATATCGCCATCGGTCACCTGATCGCGCCGCCGCACCAGTCGCATCGGTGTGACCGAGGTCATCGGCTCGATCCCGGCCACATCGACCTCGTTGAGCTGCTCCATAAAGGCGATGATCCCTGAGAGCTCGCCCGCAAGCGCTGGCAGATCGTCTTGCTTGACCGCGATCCTTGCCAGATGCGCCACCCGCCGGGCGGTATCTATGTCGATGGACATGGGATTTACTCCGTCTTTGCTTGCCGCGCGGTTTAACGCCCCATCATCCGCAGGACAAGGGCGTGCAGGCTGATGACAACCGTCGTGCCAATTCCGGCTTTGGGGTCGAAACGGGTCGCCATGGCTGACTTCGCCCCCGGCGCCGGCAATCCATGTGTTCTGCCTGCGGGCGGCATCATCTGTTGCTTGACAGATGATGCCAAAAGGAATGTGTTTGCCTTGTCCTACCGCGCCGCAGGGGGAGTATTCACGCGTGCGCAACACACCCACCCGCGTCACCATCACAGCTAGGCCCGCGCCCATCGCCATTGACTGCGCGCGATGCGCGGTGATCGTGGTTGATATGCAAAATGACTTTGGCGCGGCGGGCGGTATGTTCGAACGGGCGGGCATCGACATCACGCCGATCACCAACACCGTCGCCCCAACGGCCAAAGTGCTGGCGGCGGCCCGCGCAGCGGGTATCCCGGTGATATATCTGCAGATGCAACACCGACCCGATCTTACCGACATGGGGGCAGCGGATTCACCACACCGCCAACGCCATGCCCGCCTTTCAGTGGGTGAACAAATCAAGGCGCCGGATGGCACGGCGAGCCGAATCCTGATTGCGGGGCAATGGGGCACCCAGATTGTCGCAGCGCTCGCGCCGTTTGCAGACGACATTGTGGTCCCGAAACACCGCTTTAGTGGCTTTTTCGAAACCGGGCTGAATACAATTCTTCAGGGGCTGAATGCGAAGTATCTGATAGTCACCGGCTGCACGACAAGCATCTGTGTGGAATCGACAATCCGTGACGCGATGTTCCGGGATTATCATTGTGTTTTGCTGGAAGATTGTACCGGCGAACCGATTGGTCAGCACAACACGCGCAGTAATCAAGAGGCATCGCTGCTGACCATCGAGACTTTGTTGGGCTGGGTGTCAGATTCGCAGACCTTCATCGACGCCTTGGCCCAATAGACTTCGGCACCCAGACGACGCATTTTTCCCAAACTGCAGCTGACCAGACAGACCCCGTACGGAGACCCGCAATGCGCATCACCTGGCTTGGCCATTCCGGCTTCCGCATCGAAATCGAGGACGCCACCCTGCTCATCGACCCCTGGCTTGACGGCAATCCGATGTTCCCGCCCGAACGGCGGGGCGAGGCGGTGGCGGGCGCTACCCATGTTCTGGTCAGCCATGCCCATGATGATCATGCCGCCGATGCCCTGAAACTTGCCAAAGAATTGCATTTACCACTGATCGGCGTCTATGATCTGGTGAACTGGTGGGAAAGTGTCCACGGGATTTCAACGATTGGCATGGGCAAGGGCGGCACCGTCGATCTGGGCGGCGCTGCGGTGACGCTGGTCAATGCCGTTCACGCTTCCTCGGTTCGTGGGTCGGACGGCTCGCGACTCTGCGCCGGGTCCGAAGCGGGCTTCATGATCGCTGGTGAAGGTCATGTGATCTATTTCTCGGGCGATACCGACATCATGGCGGATATGGAGTGGATGGGCGATCTGCATAACCCCGACATCGGCATCATGTGCGCGGGCGGTCACTATACGATGGACATGAAACGCGCCGCCTACGCCGCCCTCCGCTATTTCAACTTCAAAACCGTAATTCCCTGCCATTACAGGACATTTCCCATTCTTGAGCAGTCCGCAGCGGCATTAACCGACGGCCTGCCCGGTGTGCAGGTGATTGAGCCGCAGGTGATGGTGCCGATATCGTTCTAGCGCCGGACCGCGCCTGCGGACCGGGGGCTGAGCCAACGTCAAGGCGCAGAGGCCGCTCGGGCGTAGCGATCTGCCACGCCCGAGGCTGCCCGATCACAGCCGCACATCCCAATGCCGGGGACTTGGCGGCACTGGCGGCAATCCGATATCGCGCCGCAAATGCGCGGACATCTCACGGGACATCCGCCGCGCCACCCTGCTTTCGCGCCGCATCAGCGCCGCCGCGACCGCGCCCAGGATGCGCCAAACGCCATACCGGGCGATCAACATCTGGATCGTGACGGATGGCGCGCTTTCTTCTAGTTGCAGATTTACATTCATTGTGACACTCGCCCAGCCGCCCGAAGGATCGCTGGCTCCTCTATCTGGGATCAAACGAAGGGCACAGAGGTCAGGACACAAAGCCCGACGATCAGAACCCACATTGCGATAAGCTTGGTTGGGAAAACCCCGGATCAATGCCCGGAACCCGACGGAGTCAGACCGCGTAAGCGCGCGATATCTCCGTACGGACGGCACCAACACAGCCGCAGGCGGCGATTGCATTTACAGTCATGTTTCGCCTCCCTCTGGCTGGCGTGTCATTCGCTGGCAAATATACACGGGTTTGCCGCGATACAAAGCATCGCTTTGTATCGTTCGGCACCTTCAAATTGTATGTGGCCCAGTCGCAACAACCATTTCGAGCCGACCCCTATGGCCAAACTAAAGCCTTAGCGCCTTGCTTCTGCCGGATTCAAAAGGCCGGACCGCAGCCACAGCCCATCGTCAGACTGTTATGTTTGGCGATCCGCGCCGCGCCGGGCCAAAAAACCCTCAAGATCGCCTGCGCCCGAAACAACGCGCCGAGATTCCGATGACTGTTTCCACCGGCCGGCAATCGTTCCGAGACCGCCGTTGAAGCCACATTTTTCCCGCATTTCCCGCCTACCCCTTGGCGTCAAGAAACCCATATCCTGAGGCGCACATGACACTTAAATCGCTATTGATTGCCACTCTGATAGCGATGGCGGCTGTAACCCCACCCAGCAGTGCAGCCACAGTAAATGCAACTGGCAAAGTCACCAACAATGTCATCTTTGGCAGCGGCAACAGCAACGCCGCCTTCACCGGGGTCACCGTAGGGGGGCTTGAACTCGCGTTGCGCGCCAAGCTGCGCTACAATGGGTCATCCGCCTGCGGTGGGTTCGGCTGTGCGCAAAACACCTTCAATTACACCGGCGGCAATACCTATACGTTCATCTCGGCGCTGTCCCACGCTCCGGTGAATCGCTCAATCTTCAACTTTGAATGGTCGATCAATTCGAACACCAATGGCAGCGGAGCGGCCTTGAACAGCCTCGTCTACAGCATTGGCGTCGACACGGATCCAACGTTTGGCGTTGCCAGCCAGATCACCTACAACCCGCTTTCGGCGCTTTCGACCGGCTATTACCTTGGCACCAACGCCAGCGGCAACGGCGGTGCGGCGTTCAGTGTCGGCGGGACCGGCAATCTTGGGGCCCTCAATCTTGCCCAGAACTCGGTGAACCTTGGCTTCCTGCCGGGAGCCAAACTGGGCAGCGGGCAATTCAGGATCAGCCTGTCGGCCTTCAACGCGACCACGCACGCCCTTGTGGCCAGCACCGCGATCAACGTCATTGTTGACGCCCCGGCGCCGATACCCCTGCCCGCAGGCCTGCCGCTTCTGGGAACCGCGATCGGCGGCCTGACGGTCTTCAGGCGCCGCAAGACGAAATAGCGGCGCAGGCAATTCTTACACGGTCGGCAGAGAACCGGGCGGCATTTGTCTGCCGCCAATGCCCCGCATGTCACCCGCGTTTCCCTTCAAAAAACGCTTTCAGGATGCGCGCCGCTTCCGCATCGCCGATCCCATCGTAGACCTCGGGCACATGGTGGCACTGGGTTTGCGAAAACACCCGCGCGCCCACAGCGACACCGCCCGATTTTGGATCGGCGGCGCCGTAGTAAAGCCGCGCTATCCGCGCGGCTGAAATCGCCCCGGCACACATCGGGCACGGCTCCAGCGTCACATAAAGGTCATGCCCTTCCAGGCGTTCTGATCCCAAGGCTAGACAGGCCGCACGGATCGCCAGCACCTCGGCATGGGCGGTGGGGTCGCACCGCTCGCGCGTCCGGTTCCCTTCGGACGCCACTATCCGCCCGTCCGGCGCAATCACGACGGCGCCAACCGGCACCTCGCCACGGGCGCCCGCCGCCCGCGCCTGATCCAGCGCCTTATCCATATGACTGAGAAATTCGCTCATGCCCTTTGATGCCGCGCCAACCCCTTTCACGCAAGTGCTTCCGGTCGGGCAAAAAGGTCTGTAGAGGAGGCGCTTCCGCTGCACAGCGCTTACAGGTAGAATGTTCCATGACCGACGATAAGACATCAGGCGACCGCATCGCCAAGGTAATGGCCCGCGCCGGTGTTGCGTCGCGGCGCGACGCTGAGCGTATGATCGTTGAAGGCCGCGTGGCGGTGAACGGCAGGCCCGTCACCTCGCCCGCGCTGGATGTGCTGGTCTCGGATCGGGTGACGCTGGACGGCAAGGCGATAGACGCGCCGCAAGCCTCACGCGTCTGGCTTTATTACAAACCCTTGGGGCTGGTTTCTTCCAACAAGGATGAAAAGGGCCGTCAGACGGTATTTGACACTTTGCCCGAAGGCATGCCGCGGGTGATGAGCATCGGGCGGCTTGACCTGAACTCCGAAGGTCTTTTGCTTTTGACCAATGACGG
>JANMDM010000349.1:0-4969 GCA_031376305.1 Pseudomonadota bacterium
TCGCGGGCGTAGAAATAGCTGGCAAGCCCGAAGATGGTGTCGTTGGCGCGGCGGATGACCTCCTCTTCGGTGTCGAATTTGAACAGCGGGGCCAGGGGGCCGAAGGTTTCCTCGTTCGCCACTTTCATCGCCGGCGTCACACCGGTGACGACGGTGGGTTCAAAGAAGGTGCCGCCCAAAGCATGGCGTTTGCCGCCAGTCAAAACCTTGCCGCCGCCTGCCAGCACGTCGGCGATATGTTCTTCGACCTTCTCAACCGCGCTTGCGTTGATCAGCGGGCCGGTGGTGACGCCTGCGCTCAGCCCATCGCCAAGGTTCAGCTTGGACACCGCCGTGGCGAGTTTGGCGGCAAAGGCGTCATAGACCCCGGCCTGCACATAGATGCGGTTGGCACAGACGCAGGTCTGGCCGTTGTTGCGGAACTTGGAAATCATCGCGCCTTCGACGGCGGCATCCAGATCGGCATCATCAAAGACGATGAAGGGGGCGTTGCCGCCCAGCTCCATCGAACATTTCAGCACCTGATCGGCCGCCTGTTTGAGCAAGATGCGGCCCACTTCGGTGGATCCGGTGCAGGTCAGCTTGCGGATCGCCGGGTTCTCGCAGAACTCCTTGCCGATCTCGGAGGAGCGGGACGAGGTGATGACCGAGAAAAGCCCGGCGGGAATGCCGGCGCGTTCGGCCAGCACCGCCAGCGCCAGCGCCGACAACGGGGTCTCAGCCGCCGGACGGGCGACAAAGCCGCAGCCTGCGGCCAAGGCGGGGGCGACCTTGCGGGCGATCATGGCGTTGGGGAAGTTCCAGGGCGTGATCGAGGCGGCAACACCGATCGGCTGCTTGATCACCGTCAGGCGCTTGTCGCGCTGATGGCCGGGGATGGTTTCGCCGTAGATGCGTTTGGCTTCCTCGCCGAACCATTCGATGTAACCGGCGCCGTAGGCGACCTCGCCTTTGGCCTCGGCCAATGGCTTGCCCATTTCGGCGGTCAGGATCGCGGCAAGGTCATCCTGGTTGGCCATGCACAGGTCAAACCATTTGCGCATAATGGCGGCGCGTTCCTTGCCGGTACGGGCGGCCCAGTCGCGGCGGACCTCGTCTGCCTTGGCAATGGCGCGGGCGGCATCCTTGCGGCTCATGTCGGCAACCCGGCAGATTACGTCACCACGCGCGGGATTCGTTACCGGAAAGGTCTTTCCATCCTCGGCATCGACCCATTCCCCGGCTACATAGGCCTGAGTGGTTAGCAAGGTGGGGTCTTTGAGAATCGAACGCAGGTCTGTAACGGAATCGAGCATGGGTGTATCCCCTTGTGAATGGTCGCGGGTGACATGCACCCGATTTGATCAAATGTCCAGCGTGGCTGGCAATAGCGGAGAAACCTATGCGCTTTGACGACGCGTTTGCCAACGGCAAATACATTGCGGGGGGCGCGGAATATCCGGCGCGTTGGGCGACAAAAGCGCATGGCTTTCGTCAGGTCTTAGCGGACCGGGCGCGATTGGGGCTGCCATACGGAGCGGGCGAGCGGCAGTGGTTTGACCTCTTCTTGCCAGAGGCAGATCCAGTGGGATTGGTGATTTTCATCCACGGCGGCTATTGGCTGGCCTTCGGCCCGCGCGATTTCTCACATCTGGCGGCGGGGGCTCTGGCGCGCGGCTGGGCTTGCGCAATGCCAGCTTATACCCTGGCACCGGGGGCGAGAGTGGGTCAGATGACGGTCGAAATCGCCGGCGCCCTGGCGGCAATGGCCGCACAGGTCGACGGCCCGATCGTGGTCACGGGCCATTCGGCGGGCGGGCATCTGTCGGCGCGGATGGGCTGCGAAGATACCGCCCTTGATCCGCCAACCGCGGCACGTCTGCGCCGCGTGGTGCCGATCTCGCCGCTCAGTGATCTGCGCCCGCTCTTGGAAACCACGATGAACGAAACCTTGCGGCTGGATCTGGCCGAAGCGCGCGTCGAAAGCCCGGCGTTGCTGATCCGGCGGGCGGGCATCGGCGTGCATGTCTGGGTTGGCGGGGACGAGCGTCCTGCCTTCCTCGATCAGGCGCGCCGCTTGGGCAATGGCTGGTCCTGCCCGGTGACGGTTGATCCGTCGCGGCATCACTTCGATGTGATCGACGGGCTGGAACAGCCGGGCAGCCCGCTGATGGCGGCGCTGCTGGCTTAGGCGCGGGCGCCAAGCGCGGTGATTTCAGCGCCGTCGGGGGTGTAATCCGCCCCCGACCCGTCGCCCATTCTGCGATCGGCGCGCAGCCCCGCCGCCGCAATAAGCTGCGCCAGCGGGTCTTGCACGATGAAACCGATCCGAGAGCGGGCGTGGTACAGCCGATCCTCAGCCATGGCCGAACCTGCTTTGCCAGCTTGGCAGGACATCCCCGGCCTCAGGTCGCGCCAGCCAGACCGCGCGGGCGATGGCGCGGGCCAGGCAACAGGCGGCGGCGTGACCAAGGGCGAACTGGTCGGCGATTGGGTCAGTCAGGGGCCTGTCGCCGGTGGCGGCGGCAAAGACCAGATCGCCGTCCAGCAGCGTGTGTGACGGCACAATGGCGCGGGCCATGCCGTCATGGGCGGCGATGGCCAGCCGCTGCGCCTGCGCCTGGGTCAGGGTGGCGTCGGTGGCGACAATGGCAATGGTGGTCGCCTCGCCTGGCATTTTGGTGGGCGGCAGTTCCCGGCAGGGTTGGAATGTTAGCGGTAAACCAAGGCCGCCATATTCCGCAGCAATTTCCCAAGGTGCCGCCCAGAACTGCCCTCGGTCCCCACAGGTCACCGACCCAAGCGCATTGACCGCAACCAGCGCCCCGACGGTCATGCCATTTTCCAGCACGCAAGAAGCCGAACCAAGCCCGCCCTTCAATCCCCGCGTTGTGGCACCATATCCGGCGCCTGCCGTGCCCAGGCCGAACTGAACCGCCGCATTGCTGAGCGCCCGCTGGCCAAGCGCGGCGTAAGGGTTTTCCGTCCAGTCCTTGCGTCCGCCATTGCGAAGATCAAAGAGGATGGCAGCGGGAACAATGGGTACGCGGTGTTCACCGACCAAAAAGCCGCGCCCCTTCTTGCGCAAACCCTCAACGACGCCCGAGGCCGCATCAAGGCCAAAGGCCGATCCCCCGGCCAGCACCAGGGCGTCCACCTCTTGCACTATACGCTCGGGCGCTAGAAGATCGGTTTCGCGCGTGCCCGGCGCACCGCCCATGACATGGACAGCCGCGGTGAACGGGCGGTCGGCCAGCAGCACGGTCGCGCCGCTGCGGATATCGGCATCATCGGCATTGCCGACGACCAGACCGCTGACATCGGTAATCAGATTTAGCGGTCCCGGTCGCATCTTTGCTCTTTCACCTTTGTCCAAATATCCTGGGGGAACCCCGGATTTTATCCGGGGTGGGGGCAGCGCCCCCGCTCTGGGCGCAGCCTGACCGATATGGGCGCGAAGGCAAGCGATATGTCGCGCCATTGCGTCGGTCCGGCGGCTATGCGACGAGGTTTCTGAAACCACTCCACAGGAGGCCGTCTTGGAAAAAGTAGCAGTCATCACCGCAGGTGGTTCGGGCATGGGGGCGGCGGCGGCCAGGCGTCTGGCGGCAGACGGCTTTCGGGTGGCGATCCTGTCATCCTCGGGCAAGGGCGCGGCTTTGGCCGCCGAGTTGGGGGGCGTCGGCGTAACCGGGTCAAACCAGTCGCATGACGATGTAAAGCGGCTGGTCGATGCAACGATGGCGCGCTTTGGCCGCATCGACGTGTTGGTCAATTCCGCAGGCCACGGCCCGCGCGCGCCGCTGCTGGAGATCACCGACGAGGGCTGGCATCAGGGCATCGACATTTATTTCCTGTCGGCAGTGCGGCCCACCCGGCTGGTCACGCCAATCATGGAGGCGCAAGGCACGGGTGGATCCATCATCAATATCACCACCTTCGCGACGTTTGAGCCCGATCCGGTCTTCCCGACCTCGGGCGTGGCGCGGGCGGGGCTGGCGGCCTTCACCAAGCTGTTCGCTGACAAATACGCCCCCCAGGGCATTCGCATGAACAACCTGCTTCCCGGCTTCATCAACTCCCTGCCGGAAAAGGAAGAATTCCGCGCCCGCATTCCGATGGGCCGCTATGGCCGCATCGAGGAAATCGCCGGAACCATCAGCTTCCTCGCCTCGGATGCGGCAGGCTATATTACCGGGCAGAACCTGCGGGTGGATGGCGGAATCACAAGGTCGGTCTAAGCTCGACCTAGACCGCGATATTGTCGATCAGCCGCACACCGCCCAGCCAGACGGCGGCGAACAGCCGGGCGGGCGGCGTCGGGTGGCTGAGGGGCAAAAGCCCCTCAGCGCTGCGCAGGTCAAGGTATTCGACCTGGGTGAACCCCGCCTTCAGGATTGCGGCTTTTGCTTTAGCCAGAGTTCCGGCCACGTCATGGCCCGCAAGAATGGCCTTGGCCGCCGCCGCCATCGCCCGGTGCAGCGCCGGGGCCATGGCGCGGTCGGTGGGCGTGAGGCGCATGTTGCGCGACGACATCGCCAACCCGTCGGCATCGCGCAGGGTCGGGCAGCCGGTGATGGTGACGGGCAGGTTCAGATCGGCCACGACGCGGCGGATGATCTGCAACTGCTGCCAGTCTTTCTCGCCGAAAAAGCCGATATCAGCCCCGGTCATCAGCAGAAGTTTCGGCACCACCGTTGCCACACCGTCGAAATGACCGGGGCGGTGCACCCCGCACAGGACTTCGGACAGCGTGGCGACGCTGACTTTGGTGGCGAAGCCTTCGGGGTAGACGGTGGCCGCGTCGGGGGCGAACAGCACATCAACACCTGCGGGGGCAAGCGTCCTTGCGTCGCTGGCTTCGGTGCGGGGGTATTTCGCCAGATCCTCGGGGTTGTTGAACTGTTTGGGATTCACGAACAGGGTCACGATCACCCGGTCGCAGGCGGCCTTGGCTGCTGCCACAAGGCTGAAGTGACCGGGATGCAGC
>JANMDM010000359.1:0-1839 GCA_031376305.1 Pseudomonadota bacterium
TCCCCCCCGCCACCAGCAGATGTTTTTTGGCGCGCAAATCCAACGGGAACAGGTTGACCGGATGCGACAACACCATCCGCATGCACGGTTTGACCTGCCGGTGCATGTAGAGCGAGCCGCCCCGGCCCTGATCATCGCGCCGGACCGAAATGCTGTAGCGCGAACGATCCCCCGGATCGCTCATCAGCGAATAGGGGTTCAGCCGGTGGGTTCCGGCGTCCTGCATTTCAACGACGGTATGGGCACCGCCCGAAAAGGTCGGCATCATCCCGCCGTCGCTGCGTGCAAAGCTGAAGCGGGTCACCAGTGCGTTGACCGGGGCGACTTCGGTAACGGTGACATGAAGTTTTGCGGCACCGGCGCTCATGTGAACCGCTCCACAGCCGGGGGGATATTACCGGGATCTTCGGCATCGATCCGCACCCCCTGAAAGGCGGCGATGCGCCGCGAATAGTGATCGCGGACGTAAAGATGCAAACCGCAATGGGCACATTGGTAGGGGTCGGTGGTCACGTCTTCGGTGATACCTTTGCAATGTACGCATTGAACCCGCCGTGCCAGCGACCCACGATGTTCGGTCTGGATCGCGGTATGGGGAATACCAGCTTCGACTGCCTCATACATCGCCTGACCGATCAGCCCTTCGGTGCCCGCAAGATAGACCTGCAACCCCATATGCGACGCCAACAGGACCCGTCGCAAACGCGAGACGGACGCTGCATAGCTGGCTCCTTCGTAGAACTGCGCCGGACGCAAAGCCTGGAGCCGGTCGCTCAGGGCAAGACCGGCCTTCCTGGGTATATAGATAATATGCGCCGCCGCCATCAATCCGGCGGGGGCATTGACGGCCAAATCAAGCAATGCCGTGCCGCCGTCGGCATCGGCGATCATCAGATGCACTTTGCCGGGGCGGTATTCGAGCACGCCGTAGACCGGGCGGCTGGGAATTGCGGCAGGGAATTGGGTCGCGGTCATCGAAGGGATTCCAGTCGTCTCGCATCGGAAAAACCG
This sequence comes from Pseudomonadota bacterium, assembly GCA_031376305.1. Taxonomy (GTDB): domain Bacteria; phylum Pseudomonadota; class Alphaproteobacteria; order Rhodobacterales; family Rhodobacteraceae; genus TMP-24. The sequence goes on from JANMDM010000359.1 coordinate 1,012, forward strand.
GGCGCGGGCTGTGGTGTCCGCGCCCCGATAGAATCAGCCTTTTGCAGTGCGCCGCTTCTTCTCGGCATCGAAGAACGGCATGGAATGCGTGGTGGCGGCGATGGCACCATGGGTGCCGCAGTTCACCACAAGCTTTGTGCCTACGTTGGCGCAATCCACCGGCAGGCGGGCGATGGCGATATTATGCTTGTTCAGCGGCGAATACATCGCCTGCGTGACCAACCCGACCTGCTTGCCGCCCTGCATCACCGGGGCGCCATTGCCGGGCACATTGGTGCCTTCCATCTTCAGGCCCCAGATCTTGAAGCGCTCGCGGCCTTTCAGGCGGTAATGTTCTTCCGCACCCCGGAAGCCGACCTTGCCGGGCGAAACCGTGAAGTCGAGGCCCAGTTCCCACAAAGTGTCACCGGGGCCTTCGTCCGCGAACGGATACATTTCCGAATTGTCGAAGGGGAAGAACAGCAGGTAGCTTTCGGTGCGCAGCATGTCGAGCGTGGTAAAGCGGCACGGAATGATGCCCATGCCTTTGCCCTCGTCCAGAATCCGGTCCCAGATCATCGGCGCATCCTGGCCCCGGCAGAACAGCTCATACCCCCGCTCGCCGGTGTAGCCGGTGCGCGAGATCATCACCGGCTTACCAAACAGCGAGGTCTGCATCTGGGCGAAATACGGCAGGGCGCGGATGCCATCGATGTGCTTCTCAAGGTAGTCCACCGCCAGCGGCCCCTGCAGCGACAGATCATGCAAGTTGTCGTCAAAGCGGATCGACACGTCGCGGCCGGTGGCGGCCATCGTCAGTTGTTCGTGCGCGCCGCCCGAGCCGTGGAC
>JANMDM010000398.1:0-2802 GCA_031376305.1 Pseudomonadota bacterium
CTGCATGCGCTGCGCAATGCGCTGATCCCGGTGATCACCACCATCGGCTTGCAGGTCGGCACTTTGCTGGGCGGGGCCATCCTGACCGAGACGATCTTTTCCTGGCCGGGCATCGGCAAGGCGATGGTCGACAGCATTTCACGCCGTGACTATCCGGCGGTGCAGGGCGGTCTGCTGATGATCGCGGCGGTGGTGATGATTGTGAACCTGATCGTCGATCTTCTTTACGGGATGATCAACCCACGCATCCGGCATCGGTGAGGCCATTATGACCATGACAACCGAAATTGAACCGCAAGCCACCACAGGCACCCGTGCCGCATTGGCCGAATTCTGGCACTATTTCAGCGAAAATCGCGGGGCACTGATCGGCCTTTGGGTATTTCTGGCTTTGGTGGTGGTGGCGGTTCTTGCGCCACTGATCGCCCCGCATAACCCGACTGAACAGATACGCGACGCTTTTTTGCTGCCACCGTCGTGGCTCGAAGGGGGGCGCTCCGGCTACCTTCTGGGCACCGATGCCGTCGGTCGTGACATCTTGTCGAGGCTGATCTACGGCGCCCGGTTTTCGTTGTTCATCGGTCTGGTTGTGGTTGCTATCGCGCTGATTGGCGGAATTGTCATCGGGCTGGTTGCAGGCTTTTTCGGGGGCTGGGTCGATACGGTGATCATGCGGGTGATGGATGTGATCCTCGCCTTCCCCTCGCTTCTCCTTGCCCTCGTGCTGGTGGCCATTCTCGGGCCGGGGCTGGTAAATGCGATGATCGCCATAGCGCTGGTCTTGCAGCCGCATTTCGCCCGGCTGACGCGGGGGTCGGTCATGGGGGAACTGCCACGCGAATATGTGATGGCGTCGCGGGTGGCGGGGGCTGGCAATCTTCGGCTGATGTTCCGCACCATCCTGCCCAACTGTCTGGCCCCACTGATCGTGCAGGGCACATTGTCTTTCTCGGGCGCCATCCTTGACGCCGCCGCCCTTGGCTTTTTGGGCATGGGCGCCCAGCCGCCAACACCCGAATGGGGCACCATGCTGGCCGAAGCGCGGGAATTCATCTTGTCAGCCTGGTGGGTCGTCACCTTTCCGGGTCTGGCAATTCTGATCACGGTTCTGGCCATCAACCTGATGGGCGACGGTTTGCGCGATGCGCTTGACCCCAAATTGAAGCGGAGCTGATCCATGACCAAGCTTCTGGAAATCCGCAATCTGACCGTCTGTTTTGACACTGCCAAGGGGCCGTTCAAGGCGGTGGACGGTGTTGATCTTTCGGTGTCCGAACGCGAGGTACTGGCGATCGTCGGTGAAAGCGGCTCGGGCAAATCCGTCGCAATGCTGGCGGTGATGGGACTTTTGCCACCAACGGCAACCGTTACCGCCGATGCCATGCTTTACGACGGGCGGGACCTGCTGGCGATGGGCGCCACCGAAAAACGCAAGATCATCGGGCGTGACATCGCGATGATCTTTCAAGAACCGATTGCCAGCCTGAACCCCTGTTTCACCGTAGGGTTTCAGATGGCCGAAGTGCTGCGCGCCCATCTCGGGCTGACCCGTGCCGAAGCCCGCGCCCGTTCGGTCGAGCTGTTCAGCCAAGTGGGCATCCCCGACCCCGAGGAACGTCTTTCGGCTTTCCCGCATCAGATGTCGGGCGGCCAGTGCCAGCGGGTGATGATCGCCATGGCCATCGCCTGCAACCCGCGCCTGCTGATTGCCGATGAGCCGACCACGGCGCTGGATGTGACCATCCAGAAACAGATCCTCGACCTCCTAGTGTCGTTGCAGCAGAAATACGGCATGGGGCTGATCATGATCACCCATGACATGGGTGTGGTGGCCGAAACCGCCGACCGCGTAGTGGTGCAGTACCGCGGTCGCAAAATGGAAGAGGCCGATGTGCTGACCCTGTTCGAGGCACCCGAGCATCCCTACACGCGCGCGCTTTTGTCGGCCCTGCCGGAAAACGCCACCGGCGACAGACTGCCGACTGTCGGTGACATGATGGAGATCGCACAATGAGCGTTTCCCAAGCCCCGGTTCTGGAAGGCCGCGCGATCACCCGCGACTATCTGGTGAGCGGCGGCCTGTTTGGCCGCGCAAAATGGGTGCGGGCGCTGAAAGGCGTGAGCTTCTCGGTCGAGCAAGGCAAGACGCTGGCTATCGTCGGTGAAAGCGGCTGTGGGAAATCGACCTTGGCGCGGATCATCACCTTGATCGACCCGGCCTCGGGCGGTGAATTGCTGCTGGACGGATCCTCCATCGACATTACCAAGGGCGCGCCCACGCGCGAGATGCGGCGCAAGGTGCAGATCGTGTTCCAGAACCCTTACGGGTCGCTGAACCCGCGCCAGAAGGTCGGCGATATGCTGATGGAACAGCTGTTGCTGAATACCGATCACACCCCGGCCCAACGCAGGGTCGAGGCGCAAAAGATGTTGGCCAAGGTCGGCCTGAAACCCGAACATTTTAACCGCTACCCGCATATGTTCTCGGGCGGTCAGCGGCAGCGGCTGGCGATTGCCCGGGCGCTGATGGTGCGGCCGAAACTTCTGGTGCTGGATGAACCCGTATCAGCGCTCGACCTGTCTGTGCAGGCACAGGTGCTGAACCTGCTTGCCGATCTTCAGGACGAATTCGGCCTGACCTATGTCTTTGTCAGCCATGATCTGTCGGTGGTGCGCTACATCGCCGACGAGGTGATGGTGATGTATAAGGGCGAGGTGGTGGAATACGGGTCGCGCGAGGCGGTCTTTGCCGACCCAAAGCATGACTACACCCGCACCCTGTTTGCCGCGACGCCGAAGACC
>JANMDM010000400.1:0-4806 GCA_031376305.1 Pseudomonadota bacterium
CTAAGGCGCATGTCTGGCCCTTTCGCAGGCAATGATTTTCGCCTCCCGCTTATGCCAAACGCCCCCTTGAGGCAAGGGACCGCCCCATACGGCCCCGTGATCCGAGTGCCGCGCCTTGGCAGGCGCGAAATCCTTTATCTCGGCTCCCCCTCGGGGAGCCTCAGGAGGCCTCCGGCGGGGATATTGGCACCAGACAGAAAATGCCCATGTTTCACCTTGGCTTAAATATCCCCGCGCGGAGCGCCCCGCGCCTGCCAAGGCGCGTCAGCACCGGCTTGCCGCCTGCAAGGCGGCGCCGTTGGATCAGGGCGGTCTTGCGCTTGCCCGGTCTTGCGCCTTAGATCAGGGCAGGACCGCAAGCTTGGAGTGAACCTATGGTTTTGCCAGTACGGCAGCAGGCGCAATATTGGGGCATCGCGGCGGCGGTGTTTTTCGCGTTGCTCTGGGGCCTGGGCGGCGTGATCCTGCCGTTTATCGTCGGCGGAGCGGTGGCCTATTTCCTCGACCCCATCGCCGACAAGCTCGAGCGGACCGGGCTGTCGCGCACCGCCGCCACGGCCATAATCTCGATCATGGCTCTGTTGACGGTCATTTTTCTGGGGCTTCTGATCGTGCCGATGCTGGTGCGGCAGCTGGTGCAGCTGGTGAACTCGGCCCCGACCATCTTTGGCGAGTTGCAGGGCTTCCTGACAGCAAAATTCCCGCATCTCATGGATAAGGAAAGCGTTGTGCGTGACACGCTTGGCGCCCTTGGCAAGACCATCCAGTCGCGGGGCGGCGAGCTGGCAAGCGGGCTTTTGAGTTCGGCGCTGTCGGTGATCAATGCCATCGTCTTCATCGTCGTGGTGCCGGTCGTGGCCTTCTACCTGCTGCTCGACTGGGATCACATGGTCGCCAAGATCGACGGCTGGGTACCTCTGGATCACCGCGCTCAGGTCCGAACGGTTGCCCGAGATATTGATGCCGTCCTGGCTGGGTTCGTCCGGGGCCAGGTATCTGTCTGTCTTATCTTGGGCACCTTTTATTCGGCGGCGCTGATGATTGCGGGCCTGCAATTTGGGCTGATTGTCGGGGCTATCGCCGGACTGGTCACCTTTATCCCCTACGTTGGCGCTTTGATCGGTGGCGCGCTGGCCATCGGTCTGGCGCTTTACCAGTTCTGGGGCGACTGGCTCCAGATCAGCCTTATCGCCGGGATCTTTGTCGTTGGTCAGTTTCTTGAGGGAAATGTCATCAGCCCGCGGCTGGTTGGAAAATCCGTGGGCCTGCATCCGGTCTGGCTGATGTTCGCGCTTTCGGCCTTCGGCACGCTCTTTGGGTTTGTGGGCATGCTGGTGGCGGTGCCCGTCGCCGCCGCCATTGGCGTGATCTCGCGCTTTGGCATCAGCCAGTACAAGCGCAGCCGCCTTTACAAGGGGCTTGCCGGACAGGACGCCGACTGAAATGACCCGCCAATTGATCTTTGATTTGCCGGTGCGCAGCGCACAGGGGCGCGAAGATTTTTTTATCTCTCCGTCCAACGCGCATGCCGTGGCGGCCTTAGACGGCCCTGAGGGGTGGCCAAATGGAAAATTCATGCTTATCGGTCCGGCAGGCGCGGGAAAGAGCCATCTTGCGGCGGTCTGGGCCGCCTGTGCGGGCGCGGCTGTTATCGCGGCCCGCGACCTAACCGACGCGGATGCCCCCGGATTGGCTGAAATCGGCGCCGTTATCGTCGAAGACGCGCAAGAGATTGCCGGGATCCCCGCCGGCGAGGCGGCGCTGTTTCATCTGCACAATCTGGTTCTAGCCTCGGGTGGCCGCTTGCTTTTGACGACGGACACCCCGCCCAACGCCTGGGGCCTGTGCCTGCCAGATCTTGCCAGCCGCATGCAAGCCACCGCCACCGCCACACTTGCAGCCCCGGACGACGCGTTATTGGCGGCGGTTTTGGTCAAGCTTTTCGCCGACCGCCAAATCGTGGTGCCCCCGGCATTGATCCCTTATCTTGTGGCGCGCATCGACCGGTCCTTCGCAACGGCCCGCGCTTTGGTGGCCGCCCTTGACAGCCGTGCCCTGGCTTTGCGGCGACCAATCACAATGGCACTGGCTGCCGAACTGCTGGACAGAGGCCTGCCCGACGCGCCATGATCATCATCACCAAGGCGTTACATTAATATTTGATAAGCCCCGCATGACCCAAGCAGATTTTCTTATGGCACCCTTCGCCACCGCCGCCATCTTGCCCGAGGCAGAAACCACCGGGCCACGGCGGTTCTTCAACCGTGAACTCAGCTGGCTGGCCTTCAACTGGCGGGTTCTGGATGAAAGCCGCAACCCAAGGGTGCCGCTGCTGGAGCGCTTGCGGTTCTTGTCGATCTCGGCCACCAACCTTGACGAATTCTATACCGTGCGTGTTGCGGGACTGCGCGAATTGGCGCGGGCGGGCAATCTTTTGCCCTCGGATGACGGACTCAGACCCAGCGAACAACTGCCGCTGATCAACGAGGATGCGCGCCGTCTGATGAGCGAACAGCAAGCGGTGTGGAACAAGCTCAAGCGCGAGATGGAGACAGCGGGGATAAGTCTGCTTACCCGCGGGAAACTAACCAAGCGGGATGAAGCGTTCCTTGCGGATTACTTTCTCAACAAGGTTTTTCCGGTTCTGTCGCCGTTGGCCATTGACCCGGCGCACCCCTTCCCCTTCATCCCCAATACCGGCTTTTCGCTGGCGTTGGAATTGGAGCGTGCCACCGATGGGCGGCGGATGCAGGCGCTTTTGCCAATCCCTCAGCAGATCCGCCGCTTCATCGCCTTGCCGGGCGAGGCGCGGTTTCTGCCTTTGGAAGAGCTGTTGCTTTTGCACCTTAACTCGCTGTTCCCCGGCTACCGCGACACCGGGCACTGCGCCTTCCGGGTGCTGCGCGACAGCGATCTTGAGGTCGAGGACGAGGCCGAAGATCTGGTGCGCGAGTTCGAGACCGCGCTGAAGCGCCGCCGCCGGGGTCAGGTGATCCGCATGAAAATCACCGCCGGGGCCCCCGAAGGCATGCGGGCGCTGATCATGGAGGAGCTGGGCGTTTCGCCGGACGAGGTGATCGAGGTGAAAGGCATGGTCGGTATGGCCGACCTCAAGGAACTGGTGCTGGACAACCGCCGCGATCTGCAATGGCCCGCCTTCACCCCGAGGGTGCCCGAACGGGTGCAGGACCACGAAGGCCAGATGTTCTCGGCGATCCGCCAAAAAGACATGCTGCTGCACCATCCCTATGAAACCTTTGACATGGTGGTCCGCTTTCTTACGCAGGCGGCCGCTGACCCGAACGTTTTGGCAATCAAGCAAACGCTTTACCGCACCTCGAACGACAGCCCGATTGTCGCGGCCCTGTGCGAAGCCGCCGAATCGGGAAAATCGGTCACGGCGCTGGTCGAGTTGAAAGCCCGCTTTGACGAGGCCGCCAATATCCGCCAGTCACGACGGCTGGAACGGTCTGGCGCGCATGTCGTCTACGGGTTCACCAACTACAAGACCCATGCCAAAATCTCGATCGTAGTGCGACGCGAGGGCGATAATCTGGTGACCTATACTCATTACGGCACCGGCAATTATCACCCGATCACCGCGCGCATCTATACTGACCTCAGCCTGTTTACCTGCAACCCGGAACTGGGGCGCGATGCGACCAAGGTGTTCAATTACCTGTCTGGCTATGTGCAGCCGGAAGGCCTTGAAAATCTGTCAATCTCCCCGATTTCGCTGAAACCCCGCCTCTTGGAGCTGATCGCCGCCGAGGCGGATCACGCCCGTGCCGGCAAGGCCGCCGAAATCTGGGCCAAGATGAACTCGGTGATCGACGCCGATGTGATCGACGGACTTTATGCCGCATCCCAGGCCGGGGTGAAGATCAACCTGGTGGTGCGTGGCATTTGCGGGTTGCGCCCCGGCATTGCCGGTCTTTCGGAAAATATCCGCGTCAAGTCGATCGTCGGGCGGTTCCTTGAGCATTCCCGCATCGTCTGTTTTGGCAATGGCTACGGGCTGCCCTCGAAAAAGGCGCGGGTTTTCATTTCATCCGCAGACTGGATGGGGCGCAACCTGACGCGCCGGGTGGAAACCCTGGTCGAGATCGTCAATGACACGGTGAAAGCCCAGATCGTCAATCAGATCATGGCCGCCAACCTCGCGGACGAGGCGCAAAGCTGGGTCTTGCAACCTGATGGCCGCTACCTGCGCGATCTGCCCGAGGGGCGCGATGATCTGTTCAGCTGTCACCGCTTCTTCATGGAGAACCCGTCGCTGTCCGGGCGCGGTTCAGCCGGGGCCAAGGATGTGCCAAAGCTTGCCCATGCCCGGGACTAAGCGCTAAGGCTATGGGCGGGGATTCTATTGCCTGCCGCCTGCACCGGAGACCGCGAGATGAGCAAGAAGTCAGAGCTTCCGGTCGAGGATGGTGTGCCCTTTGGCCATCCGCTGTTTGACGACCCTTCGGCGCGGGCGCTGGAACGGGTGGGGGTGGTCGATGTCGGCTCAAACTCGATCCGTCTGGTGGTATTTGATGGGGCGGCCCGTAGCCCCGCCTATTTCTATAACGAAAAGATCATGGCCGGGCTTGGGCAGGGCCTGGCGGAAACCGGCAGACTAAACCCCGAGGGGCGCGAACGCGCCTTGTCGGCCTTGAAACGTTTCGCCCATATTGCCAAGGGCATGGACCTGCCGCCGCTGACCTGCGTGGCCACTGCCGCAGTGCGTGAAGCGACAGACGGCGCCGAATTTCGCCGCGAGGTGGAACAAGCGACGGGCCTAAAGTTGTGGGTCATCGACGGCAC
>JANMDM010000001.1:0-7303 GCA_031376305.1 Pseudomonadota bacterium
CGCTAGGTATATCCGGCGCAATACCTGCGGCGATTGGCGACATTATCCGCAAGAATTTGCGCGAATAGGCGCAATTGATGCCCGGACTGGCCCCAACGGTTCCAAAGGCAGATTCATTGGGTTTGAATGTCCCCCAAAAGGTGTTAATTTTGGCTTGCGCATGACTGCACTGGTGCGTGGACGTTGTTGGAGGCCAAGACACGGCATATCGCATGGGGCGTGCGGTATTAGGGGCTGACGATAAGAGGGTGGGGGAATGGGTATAGGTGCGACAGGTGTCGCGGCGTCTCTGGACGACAACCTTCCGGGTGTGAGTGAGCTGCTAAGCACCGGATCGTTTCAGGAGCGACTCGAAAAAGCCAGACTTCAGCGTGCAAGTGTTCTCGCACTAAGTGGCAACGCTGCCGATACGGGTCTTGGCCTGAAGGCCCCGCGCAAGCCGTGGGAAACTGCCGTGACCCCGCCCCCCGGCGATCAGCGCAAAGTCAACGCAGGCCCTGATGATGCCAACGCCGTGGCGGCGACGCTTAGCGTTGCTGTGGCCAAGATCAGTGCAAAGCCCGATGAACCCATGCAGGCGGTGTCACCCGTACCCTCTGCAAGGGTGATCGAGACTGTGACCGACCAGAGCAGTGTGAAACGGAAATTCCGCATTGCAAAGATTTCTGGCGGGTTCATTTTAGGTCTGGTGATTGGCGGCGGGTTGATGTGGCTGGCCCCGCGGATCACGACAGCAATTCTGGCGGCGGGGATATTCGAGGGTTCCCAAACCGCCGTTGTCGTCGCGCCCTCGGGTGATGCGGGTGTGGCGCCGCCGCGGGCCGGGTCTGAGATCCTCCAGACGCCCGGCACCACTGCAGGCGCGAACTTTGACGGTGATCCGGTTTTGAGTGCCATCGCCGATGATTTTGCGCACCAGCTGCAACCGTCGGTGCTGACCGCAAGCGCAATTCGCCTTGACCAGCCTGTGGCGTTACCCGAACCACCTTTGGCGACAGTAAAAACGGCTTCGGTTGCCCCGGTCCTGGCTGCGGTCGATGCGCCCGAAACGGACGAATTGAGTGGCCCTGCGGTTGGTTACGCGTCGGTTGATATCACTTATGCTTCCCCGGCAGCTTTGGCCGTGTTTGCTGAAAACGCCGACATTGCGTTGGGCGCGCAGCCGCTGCCGGTCGCGTTTACCCCGGCAGATGCGATGTCACATGCTGCCCAAAGCCCGGTTGTTGGCGGCCCGCAGGTCTTGGACAGTTTGAGCGTGCATGTTCTTGCACCCCAAAGCGTGGCGGAGGACAGTCTGGCCGCAGTTTCCCGTTCCCTGCGCGATGCGGGCTATAAGTTGGTCGAGGCAGCGCGTGTGCCTTTCACCGTCAAAGAACGCCAAGTGCGCTTCTACCATGAAGATGATGCCGAGGCCGCCCGGGCTTTGGCCAACACCTTGGGAGCTAGCGCCCGAGATTTCACCACATTTGACCCCTTGCCGCCTGCGGGGATTGTCGAGGTTTGGCTTGCCGACGAAAAATCTGTAACTGCGGCGACGAAAAATGAAACCCCACCGCAAAAAAAGAAGAAGAAACCGAAAGCAGCCGCCAAGGTAGCCGCCGCGCCGCCGGCAATGAGCGAAGATCAGCAATTGCTGGCTTTGCGTGACCGTTTGTTGGCGCAACTGCAAAGTAATAGTAACCCATGAGGGTACGATAGAAAAATCTAAGTGTCATCGAAACTCCTGACGACTGCGCAGATCGGCATGAAGTTGAGTTTTGAACTTTGTAACAAGGGCCAGATCATTCATGTTAAAACCAAGTCTTATGGCTACAATCACTGCTCTCATGCTCGTGGCCGGAACGTCCGGCCTGCGCGCCGATTATGATTTGAGCCAGTTGCAGGAAATCGAGCGTTTGGTGTTGCTGAAAGACTCGGGCGCACTCGGGCGGTTTCTTGCCTTGAACCCGCAAATTATGTCAGGCGATGATCCCCTTGCCCGCGAGCTGCGCAGCTTTAGAAATTGCACGCAAGGCGGGCAGCTTGACTGTTTTGCCTCGCCAAAGGTGGTGAAGAAAGTCATTGAAGCCGGCAGTGGCATCCCCACCCCGGCTGCAATCTACTGACTGTGGACAAATCTCGAAGCGGACGATGAATACATGAGATCGCCAGCAAGCGTCGCCTACCTTGTCGATCCGCGGTTTCCTGGTGGCACGTCCTCGGCAGTAGCTTTCGAACTGCGGGAATGCACAAAGCTGGGGCACGTCAGCGTTCATGCCATCGAGTCGCAGATGTTTTCCGCCCGGACCGTCGCGCCGCAGTTGGCGGAAACATTGTCCGCGTTAGGTTTGGAGCTGATCTGGGATAGCAGAACGATCAGTGCTGACGTGGTTATCTTGCACAACCCCACGTTTCTGAAGTTCCAGGCCACATTGGAGTCGCGCATCCTTGCCCGACACCTCATTGTCGTGGCGCATGAGAATTTCCTGCGCCCCGGCGCGGCTGAATCCTTCGACGTCAACCGCTGTCTTAATCAGATCGACCGCGCATCGCTGGCCCTGCGCAAGACCATTGCGCCAATATCAAAGGTCAATCGCAAAACCGTTCTGGACTGGCTGAAGGGCAATAACCTGCGTGGGAATTGGGCCGTCCTTGAAAGCGACTGGTTCAACATTTGCGCCTTTCCGATGATCGCGCCAAATACTACCCCGGCGGATCGTCGCGGACGTCACTCGCGCCCCGGATTTGAGAAATTTCCAAACCTCGCAGATATGGATCTGTGTTTCCCTGCGCATGCAGAAGCCAATGTGATCCTTGGCGCAGACCATTATCTCGCCGATCGCCTGCGCCGCCCGCATTGGAGCATGCATCCGTTTCAAAGCTTTGAGGTGCCCGCCTTCTTTGGAATGATTGATTTCATGGTTTACTTTACAGCACCAACCTGGCGTGAAAGTTTTGGTCGGGTTTTGGCAGAAGCGATCGCCGCTGGCAAAGTCGTGATTTCAGATCCCCAGACTGCGGCGACGTTTGATGGCGGCGTTGTTGCGGGCACCCCTGCACAGGTCGATGAAATCATCAGCGGGTTCATCGCCGATCCGAAATCGTATCACATGCATGTCGCTGCCGCTCAAGCGAAGCTGAGCCCCTTTTCGGCGCAGGCGTTTCGTGCGCATCTAAGCAGAATATTGACGCAAGCTATCGGAGCCACGGCATGATCCTTATTGACGCCGGTGAGCGAAATGACCACACTTTCGACTCCGTTTTGGTCTTTGCATCGCAGCTTGCAGCGCAAGGTTATTCTGTTGGAATCGACGAACGGACGCTGCCCGACACCCTTGATCGTCACCAGAAATATGAGGTGGCGCCGTACCTCGTTGATGTGACCGGGATAGCGGTTACCCGGTTTCTGCTGATCGGGGCTGAGACAATTTCGGAACAGACCTTACGGATGCTCCGGTCTTATGACTTTACCAGCGTCACTCCGGTTTCAGCAATCGGGCGATTTACGGATCATCAGGCGCTGGTAAGCGCGCAGTCCAAAATCGCCTATGTCCTTGGCCGAGAGCCTGACGTTGTTGATCTACGCAAGTTGCAGAAAAAGCCGTTGTTACCCTCGGCAATTTCGCCGTTGGTTGCGGGGAAGGCGGCGGGCGTTCGGCCCGCGGACCATACACCCCCGCAGTTGTTTGTGTTTTTGCCGACCGAGATGCTTGAGGATACGCAGAGCCTGTCGCTACTGGGGTCGTTGGACAATGTTCGCGGCTATCGGCTTAATCTTGTTCTTGCCGGAAAAGGGAAGGAGCAGATCAAAGACTCGCGGTTCGCGCATCTTTCGGCCTTTGCCGCGACAGAATTTTCCCCGTCCACATTTGCCAAAATGGCAGATATCGCCGTGTTTTTTGGCGAAGATGTTCCTGGCGAGCGGATGGCGGCATTCGCACTTGAGATGTTGCAGGCCGACAAGGTTGTGATTGACTGCACGCGCAGCGAAGCCTTTGTTGCGTGCGGTGCGCCGGTGTTGCGCGGCCCCGATGAACTTGGGTCACTGGCCAATTACCTTGTCGATACCGTTATCACCAACGTTGAAGAAATCAGTCACTTCGTCGCAAACAGCCGTTGGCTTGACGGGTACAGGTTGGCGGGATTGGAGCATGCCCTCGGCTTGGCGCCACAGCGTGAACCCCTGGCGCAAGCAGCCCCGGCGCGAACGATATTCCTGCCAACCAATGGCGTGGGTTTGGGTCATGCGCAGCGTTGCGCGCTTATCGCTTCGGCTATGCCACGCCCCGGTGATTATGTTTTTGCAGCCTTCCCCAGCTGTTTTCCGCTAATCGAAGGCAAAGGATTTTCCTGCCTGCCGCTTGTCCAAAAAAGCCCGTATCACCCGGAAGTCTACGCCAACGATCTGATCAATTATCTGCGCTTGCAACGGGCCGTCAGAACTGGCGACCGGCTGATTTTCGATGGCGGATATGTCTTTGACTCGATCTATAGGGTGGTGTTTGAAAAGCAACTCTCGGCGATTTGGATCCGACGCGGGTTGTGGCAGGCGTCACAGTCAAATGCCGTCACGCTGGATCGGGAAAAGGCATTTGAGAAAGTCATTGTTCCGAACGAGGCGTTTGACGAGCTGAATTCCGAACATGGTTACGGCCACAAAATTTACCATATCGGCCCCGTCGTACAGGAATCCGCAACCGATGCCGATGACGGCCTTAAACTCAGGGATCGCCTGAAAGCCCATCTTGGCCATCCGTTTGACCAGCTTGCCGTGACCATGCTTGGCAGCGGGGTTGCGGCAGATCGCTCCGCCCAGATGCAAACGCTCACAAACATCTATGAGCGGCGGAAGAATTGCCTGCATCTCATCTTGATCTGGCCCGGCGCCATCGTCCCGACGGGGGTTTTTGGCTGGAAAAACACCCGGGTCGTTCAGACCATGAATGCGTTGGAGCTTTGCAAGGCAGCAGATCTGGTTGTCACGGCTGTTGGTTACAATTCCTTCCACGAAATTCTCTACCATCAAATCCCGGCGATTCTGGTGCCGCAGATGGCAGCCTTTATGGACGACCAAGACAGGCGGGCCCGCGCAGCTTCAGAACGTGGGTTGGCAGAAACGGTTTTGGCGACAGAGATGCTGCTGCTTGAACGCGAAGTGATGGCATTTCTGGACAGCGGAAAGGCCGGACGCATTCGTGCGAATTTGGCAGCCCATGTTTTGCCGCCACGCGGAAATCATCTTGCGGCGACACTTATTGATGGGGGGGGCCGCGCATGATCGCCCAAGACTGGCTTGCGGTTTTAACACATGTTTCACCGCATGAACCGTTGGATCTGGACGCGAAGATCTTCGGGATAGGGGATGAAAAGACTGCGTCGCCCATGTCCCCAGCGCTGGAGCGCAGCCATGAATTTAGCGCTCCGCCCTCAGTGCGCCTTTGGGAAAGGGATATCTCGGGCATATCGTTTCTTGGCGTGCGGGTCACTGCTCCGCTTCCCGATTGCGCCTATACCGCTCTGCGGCTGGCTGCTGCGGCCATTGAACGCGGCGTTGTGCCAATCATCCTGACAACTTTGCCGAACTCGGGCTTTGAGAGGTTCGGGTTCAGGGTCGAGCGGCTGCCAAACGGCAGTGCCGATGAAATTTCCGCCTATGAAGAAGAACTCAGCCGGTTCTGGAACATTGCGATCATTATTGATGCTGCCGAAGTGGAACTTGTCGGTTAGCGGATGTCGGCTGTAGCGGGGCTGTGAGTTTTCTTGACATCGTTGCATATGCAACGATATGTGAGGCATAGAATCAAAGCACCTGTCTGAGCCAGAAAGGGATCGCACCATGTCCAGCCATGACCTGCCCAAAGGCATGATCCGTGCCGCGACGACCACGGCCTGTGCCCCCGGTTACATGCCCGGCTTTGGCAATGATTTTGAGACTGAGGCCCTGCCAGGCGCCTTGCCGCAAGGCATGAACAGCCCGCAGAAATGCAATTACGGGCTTTACGGCGAGCAACTTTCCGGCACCGCCTTTACCGCGCCCAGCCATCAGAATGAACGGACCTGGTGCTACCGCATCCGGCCATCGGTGAAGCATACCCACCGGTTTCAAAAGATTGACCTGCCGTACTGGAAGTCAGCGCCCAACATCGATCCTGATGTGATCTCGCTGGGTCAGTATCGTTGGGATCCGGTCGCTCATACGGGTGACACTCTGACCTGGTTGACCGGCATGCGCACCATGACCACGGCAGGGGACGTGAACACTCAGGTCGGCATGGCCAGCCATGTCTATCTGGTGACGGCATCTATGGCCGATGAGTATTTTTTCAGCGCTGATTCCGAAATGCTGATCGTGCCACAAGAAGGCTCGCTGCGGTTTTGCACGGAACTGGGCATCATCGACCTTAAGCCGCAAGAGATCGCCATCATCCCGCGCGGCTTAGTCTACCGCGTCGAAGTGCTGGAAGGCCCGGCGCGGGGCTTTGTCTGTGAAAACTACGGGCAGAAATTCCAATTGCCGGGGCGCGGACCGATTGGTGCCAACTGCATGGCCAACCGGCGCGACTTCAAAACCCCGGTGGCGGTGTTTGAGGACCGCGAAGTGCCTTCGACCGTGACGGTGAAATGGTGTGGGCAGTTTCATGAAACCAGGATTGGCCATTCCCCTTTGGACGTGGTGGCTTGGCACGGCAACTACTGCCCGGTGAAGTATGATCTCGGCACCTACTGCCCGGTCGGCGCGATCTTGTTCGACCACCCGGACCCGTCAATCTTTACCGTCCTGACTGCGCCATCGGGCGTCGAAGGCACGGCGAACATCGACTTTGTTCTGTTCCGCGACCGCTGGATGGTGGCGGAAAACACCTTCCGCCCGCCGTGGTATCACAAGAACATCATGTCCGAGATGATGGGCAACATTTACGGCGTCTATGACGCCAAGCCCAAGGGTTTCGTCCCCGGCGGCATGTCCCTGCACAATATGATGCTGCCGCATGGACCGGACAAGACCGCTTTTGAAGGGGCGTCCAACGCCAAGCTGAAGGCAGAAAAACTGGACAATACCATGCAGTTCATGTTCGAAACCCGCTTTCCGCAGCACCTGACCGCCTTTGCCGCGAAAGAGGCCGCCCTGCAGGATGACTACATCGACTGCTGGACCAGTCTGGAGAAGAAGTTCGACGGCACGCCGGGCGTGAAGTAGACTTCCCCGGCAGTCAGTTTAGGAGGATGACATGGCCTATGTTGATGGATTCGTGGTGCCTGTGCCGGTGGCACGCATCAGTGAATACCTCGAGCTTGCAAAACTTGGCGCCATGGTCTGGACCGA
>JANMDM010000019.1:0-9176 GCA_031376305.1 Pseudomonadota bacterium
CCGCGCGAGGTCGCATAAGCCTCAATCAGCATCGAGTTCAGCCGCGACTGTTCGCGGATCACCGGGCGCACTTCGTGGCTGGTGTAGACCAGAATCTCGGCCCCGGCCTTGGCGACTTCCTCGCGGCAGATTTCGGCGATGCGCCGCTCATGCACCGGGTTGACGTGGGAAAAGATCGTCATGATGCAGATCGCATCGACCTTGTCGCGGATCAGCGCCTTGGCGGCAATGACAACCTCATGCTCGTAAAGCGGAATCACCACATCGCCGAACTGGTCGGTGCGCTCAGTGACCCCATGGGTGCGCCGCCGTGGCACCAGCGGGTCAGGGTGGGCGTGGGTCACCGCATGCAGCCGGTCGGAGTAGGAGTAATCGGACCAAGCCTGCAAGCCCCGCCCCATGAGGATCATGTCTTCCAGACCCTTGGTGGTGATCAGCCCCAGCCGCCGCCCGGTGCGCGACAGCAGTGTGTTGAGCATCCCGGTGCCGGAATACAGCACCACATCAAGGCCGGAAAACAGCTCATCGAGCGATATCCCCCAGGCATCCGCCGCATCCTCTGCCGAAGCAATGAACCCTTCGGATTCGTCATGCGGCGTCGTCGCCGCCTTGCCGATGGTGAAACGTCCCTGCGGATCGACGAGGATCGTATCGGTCATGGTGCCGCCGGCGTCGATGCCGATCACGATTGGCTTGGTCACAGCCGCGTCTCCCTTTGTGTCGTCATGGTTGAACTTGACCTCAACCTAGACAGCGGACCACTCCCCTTGCTATGTGCCTTTGGGCATATGGGGGGCGGGCATGCTGGGCGAGACCACCACACGACCAGGGGTCTTGGATGCACTGACGCGGGCCATTGACGCCGTCGGCGGGCCGGATCACGTTGACCGCCTGATCGACCTGATCGGGGCCCTGGTGCTGCATGACAAGGTTACCGTGGTGCGCTATTCGGCGACCCAGCGGCCCGAATTCGTGTCCTGGCGCAACTATTCGGCGTCGCTGGTGCGGGCCTATCTCGACACCTACTATATCTACGATCCGTTCTACGCCGACTGGCGCCAAAACCAACGCCCCGGCATAGTGATACTGCGCACCACCCCCAGTCAGGCGCGTGGACCCTATATATCTGACTTTCTTGGAGAATCAGAGATATGCGATGAAGTCGGCGTGCTTTTGGAAGACGGCGAGGACTGGTGTCTGGGGATCTTCCTCGACCGCAGCCGCCAGCGCTATTCTGCCGCCGACGTCGAGCGTCTGACCCGGCGTTTCCCTGTATTTGCGGCGCTGCACCGCCAGGACATCCGCCTGCGCAGCCCCGGTTTCCGGCGGACCGATCAGGCCGCCATGCCGGGTCGCGAACCGGGCCAGATTCCCAAGACGCTGCTGCCCAACGACCTATGGCCAGACCTGACGGCGCGCGAGCGGGAACTTGTCGGCCTTATCCTCTCGGGTCATCCGACTTCGACAATTTCCACCCGTCTGGCGATCACCCCCGGCACCGTCAAGAATCACCGGCGCAACATCTACCAAAAGCTCGACATCACCACCGAACGGGAATTATTCCTGCAGTACATTGATTCACTGAATCCATGATCAGCCCCCGGAAAACTCTGCCCCCGGCGGCCCGAGAGTTGTGGGGTCGCGCCGCCACAACTCCTGCCACGCCCTTTCCAAATCGCCAAATTCCATCATAGGCTGCCAGAACGCCCCATCCGGTTCTGGACAGATATTTGCCCATTCATTTCGCCTTCGATATCCTTGCGTCTGCCCTGTCCTTTCTGGTTACCCTGCTGACCTATCGCTGGCGGCTGCGCGATCAGGGCGACCGGATTGAACGGATCGGTATGCCCTATGCCCTGTCCCTTGTCTGCGGCGCCGTGCTGGGGGGCTTTGGCTTTGGCACCCTCAACCTTGCGTTGTCGGGCACCCCCGCGATTGGCCGCAGCATTCTGGGGGCGCTGGCGGGTGCGATTTTCGCCGTCGAGCTGTTCAAAGCGCTCAGGGGCATCTGCGGCAGCACCGGCCTCCTCTTCGTGCCCGCCTTCGCCACGTCAGTCGCCGTCGGGCGTGTCGGCTGCTTTCTGTCGGGCCTTGGCGATCATACTTACGGCACGCCGACGACCCTGCCCTGGGGCCATGATTTCGGCGACGGCATTCTGCGCCATCCGGTGCAACTTTACGAATCGCTCTGCATGGCAATCTTCCTGGCTTTCGCTCTGGTTGCGCTGGCCCGCCGCGCGCCCTACATTCTCGCCAACGGCTTTTATCTTCTGGTGGGCTTCTATGCCACACAGCGCTTCTTTTGGGAGTTTCTCAAACCTTACCAGACGCTTCTGGGCCCCCTGACGCTTTTTCACTTTCTGTGCCTGACACTGATTGCCTACGCCCTAATCATGATCCGCAAGAGAAACCATGTTTGACCGCAAATCCGCCCCCTACCTTTTTCACGGCCAGACCGTCTCTCTGTGCGGCGATTGCCTTGCCCCGGTGCCAACCAAAATTCTGATCGAGGGGAACGAGGTCTGGTATCAGAAACGCTGCCGCACCCACGGCGTGCAAAGGGCGCTGATCTCGAACGACGCGGCCTATTACAAGGCCTGCCTTGACTGGATCAAACCCGGCGACCGACCGCTGACCGCCCAGACCCGCATCGACGACGGCTGCCCCTATGACTGCGGCCTTTGCCCCGACCACGAGCAGCACAGCTGTCTGGCGATCATCGAGATCAATGACACCTGCAACCTGACCTGCCCGGTCTGCTTTGCCGATTCGTCGCCCGCCCGCAACACATCCCGCAGCCTGACCGAGGTCGAGGCAATGCTCGACGCGCTGGTGGCCAGCGAAGGCGAACCCGACCTTGTGCAGATTTCCGGCGGCGAACCCACTCTGCATCCGCAGATCATCGAGATTCTGAAACTGGCCAAATCCAAGCCGATCCGCCACCTGATGCTGAACACCAACGGGCTTCGGATAGCGCGCGACAAAGCGTTCGTGGCCGAACTCGCCGCGCTGAAACCGGGGTTCGAGGTCTATCTGCAATTCGACTCACTGAAGGCCAACGTTCTTCAGAACCTGCGCGGTGCGGATCTTACGCGCATCCGCCAGCAGGCACTGGAAAACCTGAATGCCGCCGGAATTTCCACCACCCTCGTCGCCGTCATCAAAAAAGGCCTGAATGACGATGAGGTCGGCGACATCATCAACCATGCGCTGACCTGGCCTTGCGTGCGGGGCGTCACCTTCCAGCCAATTCAGGACGCAGGCCGCAATGACGGGTTCGATGCCAACCGCAATCGCGCACTTCTGTCCGACATCCGCCGCGCCGTGATCACTTCGGACAACCCTTTCGGGGCCCAGGACATGATCCCCCTGCCCTGCAATCCTGAATCCATCGCCATCGGGTACGGGCTGCGGCAGGGCAGCGCGCTGATCCCGATCACCGGCATGCTGCCACGCGACATGCTGGTGGATGCCGCGCCGAACACCGTGACGTTTGAGAAATTTCCCGAACTGCGCCGCCGGATCTTCGATTTCTTCTCGCTCTCCAGCGTCCAGCACAATGTCTCTGAGCGGCTCGAAGCGCTGCTATGCTGCCTGCCGGAAATCGAGGTGCCGGGCGACATCGGCTATGACAACCTGTTCCGCGTCGCCATCGTCGAATTTCTCGACCCGCATAATTTCTGCCTGTCGCGCGTCAAACGCAGCTGCGTGCATTTCGTCACACCTGAGGGCAAGATCGTGCCCTTCGACACCTACAATCTGTTTTATCGGGACGAGGCGGCTAAAGCGCGCCGCGAGGGCTCGCTGGCAGCGCGCCTGAAACAACTGGGAGGGGGAATATGATGCAGGCCGTCGGATATGCTTTTCTGCTGTTGATCGCCATTTTTTCCGGCGGTTGTTCTTTGGCTTTCAGCCCCTTGTTCATTGGGGCCGGAGACCCTGGTTTCAGCATGCTGTTCAGCCCGTTCGGATTGATGTGGCTGTCCGGCTTTGTGATCTGTGGGTTTTGCATCCGTGGCCTGATTTCATCAGGCCAATCACCGCAATCAAGGAATACACCAAGCGAAAGCGACCTTTCCGATCACTTCATCAAACCCGACCACGAGGAAGGCTCTGATGAAGACGCCCGCTTGCGGTGAACACAGCCACACCCAGATGGGTAAGGTTCCGGCCGTGCAGCTAATTTTGGGTGCAATCGCAGCTACTGCGGCGTCCTGCGTTTCATAAGAACCTTGATGTTCCACCACCATCC
Organism: Pseudomonadota bacterium; assembly: GCA_031376305.1. Lineage (GTDB taxonomy): Bacteria > Pseudomonadota > Alphaproteobacteria > Rhodobacterales > Rhodobacteraceae > TMP-24. The sequence goes on from JANMDM010000019.1 coordinate 4,253, forward strand.
GCACCGCAAGTGCCGTGAGCGGCTAAATCACCCCGAACCTTGTCCAATGCACGGGGCGTAGCGCATCGCGCAGCTTTCCCCTTTTCGCTGTGGCAATCTGGACTGAAGGACCTCAGTCCAGAAGCTGTGCCACATCCTCGCGCCGGAACGGCACCTGTGCCGGGTCGATCACCTCGCCAAACTCGCGGGCATAAAGATGGCCAGAATAATTCGCCGCTGCGATCAGGCCGGGTGCAAGGCAATCGCCAATACGGGTAACCGTCAAAATGCCGGCGTCCAGCCAGTCTGCTTGGCGGGCTTTCAGCTCCAGCCACAGGTTCTCGTCTGGCAGCCGCGCGGTCACAGGTACCAATGTGCCGCAATCCACTGCCATCACCCGCCCGGTATAGACACATGCCAGATCAAGGCTGTCGGCCCGCCGCCCCGCCAAGCTTTGGGCGGTCACGATCCGCACCCCCAGCTCGATCAACCGCGTCTGAATACGACCCTGTTCCAGCGTATTTTGCGCGAATGGCGCCGCCTGAGCCGCCGTTGTGACAAACACCACATCACGCCCGGATTTCACCGCAAGTTCGGCGATGACACTGCCCATGTAAAACCCGTCATCGTCAAATATAACCACTGGGCCGTCGGCGGTTATTGCACCCACGCCGCCTGCCATAAGATCGTCGGGCGTCAACACCGCGCCTTGTGCAAGGTAATCTAGGGGATGGGAATGGGTGCGCCCCACGCCATCGGACCGCCAGCGCGACCCCGTCGCCAGGGCCACATGCGGGATGCCGTAGGCCAGCACATCGTCGGCGCTCAGCGGGCTTTGCAGATAGAGGCTGGCGTTGGGCAGGTTTCTCAGCTGCCCCAGCCGCCAGTCCCGGACCCGCGCCCAGGCGGCTAGCCCCGGCAGGCGGCTTTCACGGGAAACCCGCCCGCCCCATTCGGTGCCCGCCTCGGCCAGCGTCACCTCGGTTCCGCGCTGGGCCAGCGCCCGCGCCGCCTCCAGCCCCGCCGGGCCGCCGCCGATGATCAGCGCCGCTTCCTGAACAACCACGGGCGCGATCCGTTCCGGATGCCAGCCGCGCCGCCATTCCTCGCCCACCGTCGGATTCTGGGTGCAGCGCATCGGCACGGACAGGTTGTCGCCCATCGTGCAGATATTGCAGCCGATGCATTCGCGGATGTCGTCGATGCGGCCTTCCTCGATCTTCTTGGGCAGGAACGGATCGGCGATCGAGGGCCGCGCCGCGCCGATCATGTCCATGATCCCCTTGCGGATCACCCGCACCATTGAATCGGGCGAGGTATAGCGCCCCACCCCCACCACCGGCTTCGTCGTCACCGATTTCACGAAGCTGATGTAGGGCTCCTGAAAACCCTCATCAGCAAAGCGCGAGGTCTGGCTGTCGTTCGACCAATTGGAAAGGTTCACGTCCCACAGGTCGGGCTCCTCGGCCAATGCAGCAATGATATCGCGCCCCTCACCGTCATAGGTGATGCCCGCTGGCCCCATCAATTCATCTACCGCCAGCCGCACCGCCAGCGCGCAGCGGTCGCCGATGGCGTCGCGGGTGTCGGCGATGACTTCGCGGAACAGCCGCAGGCGGTTCTCGAAAGACCCGCCATATTCGTCGGTGCGGTGGTTGTGACGGCGTGAGAAGAAATGCTGGATCACGCTCATGTCATGGCCGGAATAGACATAGACGATGTCGAACCCCGCGTCCTTGGCCCGCACCGCCGCCTGCCGGTACCAGCGGCGCATTTCGGCGATATCGGCCTTGTCCATGCTGCGTGCCTGAATCGGGTCGGCTGAATCCGAGATGACGTGCGAGGGGGCCAGCGGAATCATCCGGCTGTAGCGATTGGGGGCATGAAGGCCGTTGTGGACCAGCTGGATCGCCGCAAGGCTGCCATGTTCGTGGATCTTGTCGGCCACCAGCGACAGCGCGGCGATATCCTGCCCGTCCCAGTTGCGCGCCTCATTCGCTGGGCTGATGTCCGAGGTCGGGTGGATCTCCGCCTCCTGCGTCGAGATCACCGCCCAGCCGCCCTCGGCCTTGATGCCCCGCATCCGGGCCTCGGCGTTCGGATAGCGGTAGCCCATGCCGGAGCAATGGGGGACTTGGTAGAAGCGGTTGCGGGCGGTGACGGGGCCGATCTTCACCGGCTCGAACAGGACATCATATCTGGGGTCGCGCATGGGGGATCTTTCCGGCGTGAGGGAGGGGTTCGGGTCGAGTTATGGCGGGAAGGGAGGGGGGGTGCAACTTGGGAAATGATCTCTGTCCGAATTCGGACATTTTATTAATATGTTGTTTCTAATTGATATTATTTTTTTTGTTAACCTGAATGAAAGGTTTTGGGCGTGAAAGTCGGGCAAGCCAGACGGGCAGCGCTACGCCGTGATCTGCACGTCCGCGAGAGGGTAGTCGCCAGATATGGAAGCTGATATTGAAAAGGTATAGTTTTTATACTATATTCACTCATGCTTTTTGAGTTCGACCCGGCAAAGAGCATCGCCAACAGGGTCAAGCATGGCATTGATTTCACCGACGCGCAGGCGCTTTGGAATGATGTCTTGCTGCTGGAAGTTCCGGCGCGGACCGAGGATGAGCCGCGCTTTCTGGTGATCGGGCGGATCGGGGCGAAACATTGGGCGGCGGTTGTCGCCCATCGAGGGGAAAGCATGCGGATCATCTCGGTCCGGCGCGCAAGGAAAGAGGAGATTGCCGCCTATGAAAGCCCGTGAATTCGAGTCCGCCTTTGACGCTGGCGAGGATGTGAGCGCCGCGGTGGACTGGTCACAGGCCCGGCGCCCCAATCTGACGCTTCGCCGGGTGAACGTGGATTTTCCGACCTGGGTGGTCGAGGGTCTGGATCACGAGGCCGCGCGACTGGGGGTGACGCGGCAGTCGCTGATCAAGATGTGGATTGCAGAGCGGTTGGGGTGAGGCGGAGGCCCCCGCTTACGCGGGGGTGACAGGTCGATAGGAAAGCCCGTCAAAGCCGCATGGCGTCTTCGATCATACGACCCATCAACTCCTTCACCATCTTCCCGGCAACCGCCGCGGTCATTCCGATCGGATCGCGGTAGGGGTTCAGTTCAACCACATCGGCACCCACCAGTTTGCCCGCGAAGCCATGGATAATCCGGATCACCTCGCGGCTGGTCAGGCCGCCGGGTTCGAAATGCGATACCCCCGGCGCAAAGGCCGGGTCCAGAACATCAAGGTCCAGCGACAAGTAGACCGGCCCGTCAAAGGTGATCCGGGTGGCGGCGCCAAAGTCAGCCATCGTGACCATCTCGACCCCGAACTTTTCGGCCTGGGCTTTTTGGTGGGCATTCAGGGTGCGGATGCCAACTTGCACCAGTCGCTTGACCAACCCCGTCTCCATCGCCCGCGCAAAGGGTGAGGCATGGGACAGCGGATTGTCGAGAAGCGAATGATAAAGGTCGGGATGGGCGTCCAGATGCAGCACGTTCAGACCAGAGTAGCGTTCAGCATGGGCTTTGATCGACGGAAAGGAAACCGAGTGATCACCGCCCAGTGCCATGACGCTGCTGCCACTTTCGATAATCCCGGCGATCTTGGCTTCGATGGCGTCGCGGGCATCGGTGCTGCCCATGTCTTCAAGGCGCAAATCGCCGTGGTCGGTCCAGCCATTGGCTTCAAGATCGACACCGCGTTCGGTGGTCAGATTCCAGGATGACGAATGCAGCGCCTCCCTGATCCGGGCCGGGGCAAGGCGCGGGCCGGGCATGAAACTGGAATTGGCATCATAGGGCAGACCAACAAGCCCGATTTTCTTTATCTTTGTCATGTTGTCCGTCCCTATGATCCGATTTCAGCCGCTGCGCAGAAGTTCCGCATGTAGTGCGGGGTTCACCCCGCCACCACTGGAAGTATGGCGGGGTGAACCCCGCGCCTCACGCGTGGCGGCTTTTATGGCCGATGTTATAATAATTCCCCGTGCGGGTCTGAAGATAGGGCGTCAGCGGGATATCTTCTTGTTTCAGGAAGCCTTGGCCGGGAAGTTTGCCGTCGCGGACCATCTCGATCACTGCCACCACCGAGGCCGAGGTGGTCCAGGCGATGGCGGTGCGGTGTTTGCCGCCGATCTCGATCGGGTAGTAGGAGCGTACGAATTCGCGGCGGCGCAGTTGCCCGTTCACCCAGCCTTCGGCTGCGACATGGACATAGACCACATCTTCGTCAACCGGCGGCTTGGCGTTGGTCAGAATCCGCCCCGCTTCGGCGCGGTTTTCGCGCATCAGCAGTTCGTGGAAGAAGAAGTTCATCAGCTTGACATGGCCCGGATAGCGCATGGTTTTATAATCAAGGTTCTCGATCTTGTCGGCATAGGTTTCGCACATGGTGCCCAGCCCGCCCGAGGTGGTGAACGCCTCAAGCTGCATGCCGTCGATGTAGATGGTTTCCGTCCACTCCATCGCCGAGACGGTTTTCAGCACACCTTCCTCGATGACTTCGCAATCATTGAGGTATTCGTTGACCACCCCTTCGGGTGACCAGTTGAAGGCATAGCCCAGTAGCCCGGTGGGGTTTTGCGGCAGCGCGCCGACCCGCAGACGGATCGAGCGGACCTTGTCGAACTGGCCCGCCAGATCGGCACCGACGATGCCGACGAAACCGGGCCAAGACCGCATTGCGGCGCCATCAGGCCCTTGGAGGTCTTGGCCAGCTCGCGGATGTGCCGGGTGGTCGGCACGTCTTCGGTCAGGTCGAAATAGTGCAGGCCCAGCGCATGGGCGGCGGTCGAGACGCCGACGTTGAGGTGGTAGGGCAGGCAGGACAGCACCGCGTCCTGTCCGCGCAGCACGTCTTGCAGGCCTGCCACGTTCATCAGATCAGCAGCTTTGGTGGCAAAAGGCGCCGTAACCGCGCGGCTGTCGATGCCGGTGACCGCAAAGCCT
>JANMDM010000026.1:0-25797 GCA_031376305.1 Pseudomonadota bacterium
CCTGATCTTTTTCTTCAAGGGCATCGCCAGCTATGTTCAGGTTGTTGCCCTAACCCGCGCCGGGAATCGCATTGTCGCCAACCAGCAAAAGAAGCTTTATGCAAAACTGTTGCGCCAAGGGGTCGCCTTTTTCAATCTGACCGAATCTTCGGATCTTCTGACGCGCATTACGCAATCCGCCCAAGCGGCGCGCTCAATCATCGACATTTTCGTAACAGCCTTCGTGCGCGATACGCTGACGCTGATCGGCCTGATTGCGGTAATGCTTTACCAACAGCCCACCCTGACAATCATTTCATTAGCAATCGGACCGCTCGCGCTATTGGGTGTACGGGTAATCTTGCGCAAAGTTCGCAAGATTATGGAGCTGGAAATGGCCTCCCTGGCCGAAATCATTAAGGTAATCCAGGAAACTTCGGCTGGGATCCTGATCGTCAAAGCCTTTGCGTTGGAAGACCGCATGGCGCTACGGATGAACGCCGCCGTCGGCCAGGTTGAAAAACGCTCGAACGCCATCGCCCGCCTTGAAGCTGTGACAAGCCCGCTGATGGACACCTTGTCCGGCTTTGCGATTGCCGCGGTTGTGGCCTTAAGCGCAGTCAATCTGTTTGGCGAAACCGCCACCTCAGCCGGACAGTTGATGTCGTTCGTCACTGCCCTTCTTATGGCCTATGAGCCTGCCAAGCGCCTGTCGCGCATGCGGATCACGATCGAAGCCAATCTGGTCGGGGTGCGGATGATGTTTGACTTGCTCGACAGCCCCGAAACAATGGTCGAGGACGCGAACCCAATCGATCTGGGTCAAGGCCCAGGTCAGGTGGTTTTCCAGGATGTGGGCTTTGCCTATGGGAATGGCCACCCCGTGCTCCGACAATTAAACATGATCTGCGAGGCGGGGCAGACTACGGCGCTGGTCGGTCCTTCCGGCGGTGGCAAGTCGACAATCCTGAATCTGATCCTCAGGCTTTACGATCCGGTATCGGGCAGTGTGAGCATTGACGGCACCGATCTCAAGACCTCCTCCTTCAAGTCGCTTCGGGACCGGATTTCCTTTGTCGGTCAGGGAACCTTTTTGTTTTCGGCGAGCGTTCTGGACAATATTCGCTTTGGTCGGCCCGCAGCCTCGGAAGACGAGGTGATTGAGGCGGCCAAAGCGGCAAATGCCCACGAATTCATTGCGGCCCTGCCCTACGGCTATCACACGCCGGTTGGTGAAAACGGTGCGTTCCTGTCAGGTGGCCAAAAGCAACGGATCGCGATTGCGCGGGCAATTTTGAAGGACAGTCCGATCCTGCTGCTGGACGAGGCAACCAGCGCTCTTGATTCGCGATCCGAAGCGCTGGTTCAGGAAGCAATCCATCGCCTGACCCGCCACCGCACCACCATCGTCATCGCCCACCGCCTCTCGACTGTGCTGGAGGCCGATAAGATCTGCGTCATCAGCGACGGTCAGATGGTTGAACAAGGCACAACGCAAGAGCTTTTGGACAAGAACGGCCTGTTCCGTACCTTCTACGATCAACAGTTCCGCAGCGTCGGCTGATCCGCCGCCGCTGCTCTGTTCCGTTTTCCGCAGCTTTCGCCTATATGCTGGTGGAAGGATCAGATTGGACGACAGATGACCACCACGCCCACCACGCCGCTTGTTCCCGAAGTTCAGGCGATTGCCCGCAAGCTGCCCGCCGAGTCCCATATCAATCTTATTGGCCTGACGCGCGAACAAATGCTGGCCGCCCTGATCACCGCCGGGACACCCTCGCGGCAAGCCAAGATGCGCCTCGGTCAGATCTGGCAATGGATCTACCATTGGGGCGTGCGCGATTTTGAAGCAATGACCAATCTGGCCAAGGATTACCGCGCGCTGCTGGCCGCGCATTTTTCCATCGTCTTGCCCGAGGTTGTCTCAAAGCAGGTCTCGGCGGACGGCACCCGGAAGTATCTGGTGCGGATTGCCGGCGGCCATGAGGTGGAAACCGTCTACATCCCCGAAGAAAATCGCGGGACTTTGTGCATATCAAGCCAAGTCGGCTGCACGCTTACTTGTTCCTTCTGCCACACAGGTACGCAAAAACTGGTTCGCAACCTGACAGCGGGCGAGATCGCTGGCCAGGTGATGCTGGCCCGCGACGACCTTGGCGAATGGCCGGTGCAAGGTGCACCCAACGCTGAAGGTCGGTTGATTTCGAATATCGTGCTGATGGGCATGGGCGAGCCGCTATATAACTTCGACAATGTCCGCGACGGCATGAAGATTGTCATGGATAACGAAGGCATTGCTTTGGGGCGCCGCCGAATTACGCTTTCTACCAGCGGTGTGGTCCCCGAAATTGCCCGAACCGCGAACGAGATCGGCTGCTTGCTGGCGATCAGTTTCCACGCCACCACCGATGAGGTGCGCGATCAGTTGGTGCCAATCAACAAGAAATGGAATATCGCCACCTTGCTTGAGGCCTTGCGTGCCTATCCCGGCTTGTCAAATTCCGAACGCATCACTTTTGAATATGTGATGCTGCAAGGGGTGAATGACACTAAGGAAGATGCACACCGGCTGGTCGAGCTGATCAAGGGTATTCCCGCCAAGATCAACCTGATCCCCTTTAACGAATGGCCCGGCGCGCCCTACAAACGCTCAAGCGGCAACCGCATTCATGCTTTTGCTGACATTATCTATAATGCTGGCTACGCCAGCCCGATCCGCACGCCGCGCGGCGAAGATATCATGGCCGCCTGCGGGCAGTTGAAATCGGCCACCGAGCGGGCAAGGAAAAGCCGGGCGGTGATTCAGGCTGAAGTGAATACCTGACGACCGGAGGAAAGCCGGGATGTAGCGGCCCCACCCATTAGCTGAGTTGGGCCGCCTCCATTTCTTAGATCGGGGTGGCGTCCGTAGTTGATGCACTGCTTGTCTCGGCTTCGCCGCTGGTCGGCAGCGGATCAGTCAGGTGCAAGAGGTCATGGAAACTGTTCCAGGCATCGCTGTCGACTTCAAGATCAATGCCGCGGGACGCCGCGGCCAGCGCCGCGTCTCGGGCGTCGGCCAGGTCCTGTAACTCGTTGTCGGACTCGACAGCGCCGCTCAACGCTTCGGTGGCGGCGGCGATTTCTTCGTCCGTGGCGTCAGGGTAGCGGTCGCGCAGCGCCTGCGAGAGTTCCGCGTCGGTAAAGGTGCCGTCGCCATCGAGCCCCTGCAGTTCCGCCAGCGCCGCGTCGATGTCTTCGGGTGCGGTACCTTCGGCCGCCAGACCGGCCAATGCATCACGATAGGCGTCCAGCGACGCCTGCGCCTCCGGATCGGCCTCCGCGGCCTGATAGTCGAGCAGAGCCTGACGATAGGTGGCAATCTTGCCGACCTGGCTGTTCGGATTGGCGTTGGCATAGGCGTTAAGGCTTGCATGCGCTGCATTCAGCCGTTTGAGCTGACTGGCAACACTGCCCGTCTCGGTAAGTTCGGACGTCGTCGCCGCGACACGCATATTCTGCTTGGTCTTTTTAGACTTGCCGGTGCCGGACGTGCCCCCTTTGGATTTCGCCCCTGCACCCTTGCCTTTGCCGCCACCGTTGCCGCCGGCATTACCGCCACCATTGCCGTTCTTGGCGTAGGCCGCATCCGCGCCGACGAGCGTCAATACCGACGCGGTCGAACCAAGTGCGAGAGCCGCGATGGCAAAGCTCGCAACAAGGGTCTGGAAAGTTCGTTTCATACCGCTATCTCCAACGCGTGTGCCAACATCAACCTACATCGCTGCGCGCGTCAGGTGGCGAAATTCGGGCGAAAACATGGCAAAACCGGACCGACCGCGTCCGCTGACGACAGTATGCCGTTTATTACAGGCCTGGCACCGAAAGGACAATCTCGGCCGCCTCCTCCGCCGTTTCGACATATTGAAACAGTTTCAGATCCTCATCGGCGATGGTGCCAGACTCTGCCAACGCCTTCCAGTTAATGATCTTTTCCCAAAACTCCCGCCCGAACAGCAAGAACGGCACTTTTGCCATCCGACCGGTCTGGATCAGCGTCAGCGCCTCGAACATCTCGTCCAGCGTGCCAAAACCACCCGGAAAGATGCAGATGGCTTTGGCGCGCATCAGGAAGTGCATCTTGCGGATCGCGAAGTAGTGGAAGTTGAAACACAGATCCGGCGTCACATAGGCGTTCGGCGCCTGCTCATGCGGCAACACGATGTTCAGACCAATCGAATAGCCCCCCGCCTCATGCGCCCCACGGTTGCCCGCCTCCATAACGCCGGGGCCGCCGCCGGTGATAATGACGTTTTCACGCCCATAGCTTTCCAGGCTGCGGGTGGTCATCAGCGCGGCAAAACGACGGGCTTCGTCGTAGTAGCGCGACAGGTCGGCCAGCGTCTTGGTGCGCGCCGTATGCTTCCGGGCCGGTTCAGGAATGCGTGCGCCGCCGAACAGCACGATTGTTGAGACAATCCCCCGCTCGTCCAGCATCATCTGCGGCTTCAAGAGTTCCAGTTGCAACCGCACCGGGCGCAACTCCTCACGGCACATGAAATCAGCATCGGTGAAGGCCAACCGATAGGCAGGTGCGCGGGTTTGCGCGGTATCCGGGATGCGGTCAACTGCCGCGACATCCTGATGGCTATCGCGGAACGGATGGCTGCGGGGGTCGTCCGTCATTTGGGGCGTCCTTGTTCGGTCTTTGCCAAAGACCTATAGCTTTGACAGCGCCAAGACTAGGGAGGCCCGCATGGACTGGAAAGCCGAAATCACCGCTGCGGCAAAACGCATTGCCCCGCATGTACGCCACACTCCGACATTGGATGTGGGCTTGGCCGGGCTTGGCTTTCCGGTGTCGCTGAAGCTTGAGCATATGCAGCACACCGGCAGCTTTAAGGCACGCGGTGCGTTCAATACACTTTTGGCGGAAACGGTGCCCGATGCGGGCGTTGTGGCAGCGTCGGGCGGCAATCATGGCGCGGCAGTGGCCTATGCAGCCCACCATCTGGGCCACCGGGCGCGGGTCTTTGTGCCGGACTTCGCCGGACCTGCGAAGATTGCGTTAATTCGCGACATGGGGGCCGATCTGACCGTTGTGCCGGGGGTCTATGACAATGCCCTTACCGCCGCCCGCGCCTATGAGGCTGAAACCGGGGCAATGCAGATCCATGCCTATGATGCGCCTGCGACCGTGGCCGGTCAGGGAACTGTCTTTGCCGAATGGCAGTATCAGGGGCTGGAGGCTGACACGATCTTAATTGCCGTCGGTGGGGGCGGATTGATCGGCGGGGCGGCGGCGTGGTTTGGCAATGGCCTTCGCATCATCGCGGTTGAGCCAGAGAATGCGCCGACCCTGAACCGCGCCTTTGCGGAAGGGCCGGAGGCCGAGGTCGAGGTGTCGGGCGTTGCCGCCAATGCCCTGGGGGCCAGGCGGATCGGCAAAATCGGCTACGGGCTGGCGATGGAGGCGGGGGTTACTTCGGTTCTGGTCAGCGATGAAGCGATTCTTGCGGCGCAGGCGCTTTTGTGGCGGGGCCTGCGCCAATGGGTCGAACCGGGTGGGGCCACGGCGCTGGCTGCCCTTCTTACCGGAGCCTACCGCCCGGCGCGGGGCGAAAAGGTTGCGGTTCTGATCTGCGGCGCCAATCCAGCGCCGGATTTACTGGGATAGGCCAACCCATCAGCATGTCTTGTGCCGGTGCGGTGAAAGGTGTCAATCTGGCCCGACTGTCTTGAGGAATGCAGGAGAAACCTATGCTGGCCGGCAATGATTTCGACAACATCCGCGCCGTGGTGGTGCTTTACCTCGAAGGCATGATCTGGGGCCAACCCGACAAGCTGGTCCGTGCCTTTCATCCCAAAGCCACGGCGGCGGGGCACGATTTTGGCGCCTTTTTCAACTCTCCCCGCGACGAGTTCATCGCGGATTGGATGAAACTCGCCATACTGCCCGCAGGCACCCCCTATGCCGCTGCCCTCGTTTCAATTGATATCACCGGCGACATCGCTGTTGTGAAAGTCACCAACACTTGCTTTGGCGACGATTACACCGATTATCTGACGCTGATCAAAACCGCTGGCCGCTGGCAGATCACCCATAAGGCCTGGTTCACCCACCCCAAACCGCCGGAAACGCCCGTATGACAAAGGCTGTAGGATCGCGCCTCTCGATGTCACCGGTGCCGAGGCCTACAAGTCCGTTTTCGCCGTCCCTTGGTGTGCGCTTGGCCGACCGGAATAGTGGGGCGACTATGAAGATTTGGTTAATACGGAAGCCTATATAGTTGAAATATAACGATTTAATCTTCTGTCCAGATTCGGACAACTTCACCTTTCCCGCACGCGAATGATTGCAAGGCGGCGCGGCTGGCCTTATAGCCTCCCCTAGCCCGACAGATGGAGAAACCCATGCCCAACGCCGCCCTCGAATCCACCATCGAAACCGCCTGGGAAGATCGCGACGGCATCACCCCCGCCACGAAAGGCGCGGCCCGCGACGCGATCGAGGCGACCCTGACCGCGCTCGACAGCGGCAGCCTCCGGGTCGCCGAGCGCCGCAGCACCGGCGAGTGGCGCGTCAATCAATGGGCCAAGAAAGCGGTGCTGCTGTCCTTCCGCCTGAACGACATGGCAGCGATTTCCGGCGGCAATGGCGGGTCGACCTGGTGGGACAAGGTGCCGTCCAAGTTTGATGGCTGGGATGCGGCTCAGTGGCGCGCCGCGGGGTTCCGCGCCGTGCCCGGATCAATCGTCCGCCGGTCCGCCTTTATCGGCAAGGGCGTTGTGCTGATGCCATCCTTCGTCAACATCGGCGCTTACGTCGACGAAGGGTCGATGGTTGATGGCTGGGCGACGGTTGGATCTTGCGCGCAGATTGGCAAGAATGTGCATCTGTCGGGCGGCGTCGGCATCGGCGGCGTGTTGGAACCGATGCAAGCGGGGCCGACAATCATCGAGGATAACTGCTTTATCGGCGCGCGGTCGGAAGTGGTCGAAGGCTGCATCGTGCGCGAAGGCTCGGTCCTTGGCATGGGCGTGTTCATCGGCAAATCGACCAAGATAGTTGACCGCGAAACCGGGGCTGTGAGCTATGGCGAAGTGCCAGCCGGATCCGTTGTCGTTGCAGGGTCAATGCCGTCAAAGGGCGGGATCAACCTTTACTGCGCCGTCATCGTGAAAAAGGTTGATGCGCAGACGCGGTCGAAAACCTCAATAAATGAGCTGCTCCGTGACTGACGAGATCGAAAAACCAGCCAAAGCCAAGCGCCCTCAGCAGGTTTTCACGCTGCTGATCGAAGTCGGCCGCAAGGACGGGGACGGGCTGCCGAAGGGCGCCGCCGGTGCCGCCTTGCTGTGCTATTCAACCGGAGTGACCGAGGAAGAAGCCGTGCGCGAAACCGTGGCTGTCTTGAAGCAGGCGGATATGGCCCCCTTGGATGTGACCGGTTACGGCACGTTGGAGGAACGTTTGGCACAAGGCCACGAAATTGCCGAGGAGGAGCGCGCATTGATGGAGCGTGCTCTGGCCGACAACGCGGTTATCGTGGCGCAGGTGACGCCGTTCTTCAACGCGGCAGAGCGGGCGCAGGCGCTTGAGTAGGCGGGCGCTGGAATAGCCGTTCTTTTCGCGGTAACTGTCCGCTTAATGATGGAGGACAGGCCTTGACCCAAGACACACACGCGCAAACTGATCCTGTTGAGCTGGCCGCAGCCCTGATCCGCTGCCCCAGCGTCACCCCCGCCGAAGCCGGGGCGCTGACTCTGCTTGAGCGGTTACTATCGGGGGCGGGTTTTAATTGCACCCGTGTGGATCGCAACGGCATCCCCAACCTTTTCGCACGGTGGGGTCGGCAGGGGGCCAACCGCAGCTTTGGCTTTAACGGCCATACTGATGTGGTGCCGGTGGGCGACGCAGCAGCCTGGACCCATGATCCGTTCTGCGGCGACATCATTGACGGCTGGCTGTGGGGCCGCGGCGCCACAGACATGAAATCCGGCGTTGCTGCCTTTGTGGCGGCGGCAGTGGATTTTGTGCGCGATACCCCGCCCGACGGCGCAATCGTCCTGACGATCACCGGCGATGAGGAAGACGTGGGGGCCGACGGGACTGCCGCGATTCTTGACTGGATGAAAGCCAAAGGCGAGGCGATGAGCGTCTGTCTGGTCGGCGAACCCACTTGCCCCGACCGCATGGGCGAGATGATGAAGATCGGACGGCGCGGGTCACTGACCTGCCATTTCGAGGCGCAAGGTGTGCAGGGCCACTCTGCTTATCCGCACCGGGCCAGGAATCCCTTGCACGCAATGGTGCGGCTGATGGACAGCTTGGCCAGCCATGTGCTTGACGAAGGCACCGATCACTTTGAAGCCTCGTCCCTGGCGGTGACCACCATCGACACCGGCAACAAGGCCTCGAACGTCATTCCGGCCAAGGCACGGGCCACCGTGAACATCCGTTTCAACGACGCGCATTCGTCGGCCAGCCTGTCGGACTGGCTGCGGGCCGAGGCGATGCAGGTGCAGGCCGATACCGGCGTCATCATTACGCTGGATATTCAGGTGACTGGCGAAAGCTTCGTGACACCGCCCGGCGATTTCGTTCGGTTGGTGGCGGGATCGGTCACGGCGGAAACCGGGGTCGCGCCGGTCTTGTCCACCTCGGGTGGAACGTCGGACGCGCGGTTTGTCAAGGATCACTGCCCGGTTGTCGAGTTCGGGCTGGTGGGCAAAACCATGCATCAGGTAGATGAACGGGTCGAGGTGCTGCAGATCCACCAGCTTAAAGCAATCTACAGCCGGGTTTTGCGCGATTACTTCGCATGAGCCATGTCATATCCGTAAGCACCGATATTGCCACCTGCCTTGGATTGCGCCGTCAGGTTTTCATCGAAGAACAGGGCGTGTCTGCGGCCGATGACGTGGATGGGCGCGACCCTGACGCGGTGCATCTGCTGGCAAGCGTGAATGGTCAACCGGTGGGCACTGCGCGGCTGTTGAACAAAGCCGAGACGGGTATGATCGGGCGCGTCTGCGTTTTGTCAAGCCAAAGGGGCAAGGGTCTTGGGGCGGCGCTGATCCGCGCGGCTGTTGCGGAATTCAGGGGCTGGCCGGGGATATCCAAGGTTAAACTGGGGGCGCAGACCCATGCACTTGGGTTTTATGAAAAGCTTGGGTTCGTGGCGTTTGGACCGGAATATGACGACGCTGGAATGCCCCACCGCGACATGAACCTGACGCTCTGATATCGGGATGACGCCCCGTGCGCGGCATGGTAGTGGATCGCCATGACACGCATTCCTTCCAAAGACGAACTCCTTGCCTGGATCGGCGAAAACCCCGGTTCCGCCGCCAAGCGCGACATTGCCAAAGCCTTTGGCATCAAGGGCGCCGCCCGGATCGAGCTGAAACGGCTGCTGAAAGAGCTTGAAGGCGAAGGCACCGTTGATCGCCGCCGAGGCAGCTACCGCGATCCCGAAAAGCTGCCACCGGTGACGATCCTGCTGATCTTGCCACCGGACAGCCATGGGGATCAATTCGCGCGGCCGATGGAATGGCAAGGCGATGCCCCCGAACCGCGCGTGTTGTTCGTGCCGCGTAAATCCGACGCGCCGGTGGCCGAAGGTGACCGCATTCTGGCGCGCATCATCGAGGTTACGGGCGAAAGCCATCAGTATGAGGCGCGGTTAATCCGCAAAATCGGTCTGAACCCGATCAAGATTGTGGGCGTTTTCCGCAAGGAAACCGAAGGCGGGCGGATCGTGCCGATCGACAAGGGCGCCGACAAAGAATGGCTGGTGGCCACCGACGCGACGCATGGTGCCAAGGACGGCGAATTGGTCGAGGCGGAACAGGCTGGCCCAAAGGGCCGATTGGGTTTGCCGCGCGCCCGTATCATCGAACGGCTTGGCAACCCCGGCGCGCCGAAATCCGTATCGCTGATCGCCATCCATCAGCACGGCATTCCCGATACCTTTCCCGACGCAGCCATCGCCGAAGCCGACGCAATGCAGCCAGCACCGCTTGGGGATCGTGAAGACTTGCGGTCCTTGCCCTTCATCACCATCGACCCCGCCGATGCCCGCGACCGTGACGATGCGTGTTACGCCCATGCCGATGACGACCCCAAGAACCCAGACGGCCATATCGTCTGGGTGGCTATCGCCGATGTCGCCCACTACGTCACCCCGCAGTCGGCCCTTGACCGTGAAGCCCGCCATCGTGGCAATTCCACCTATTTCCCCGACCGCGTGGTGCCGATGTTACCCGACCGGCTGTCAGGTGATTTGTGTTCACTGCACGAAAACGTTGACCGCGCGGTATTGGCCGTGCGCATGAAGCTCGATGCGCAGGGGCAGAAACTCTCGCACCGATTCACCAGGGGAATGATTTGTTCAGCCGCCAGTCTGGCCTATGAGGAAGTGCAGGCAGCGCAAGACGGGCACCCTACTGACCGCTGCGCGCCCCTGTTGGCCGAAGGTATCGCGCCGCTTTATGCCGCCTATAGTGCCACAAAGATTGCCCGCGCCGCCCGCCAGCCGCTGGAACTTGATCTGCCCGAACGCAAGATCGAACTGACCGAGGATGGCCGCGTGAAATCGGTGGCCTTCAAGGACCGCTTCGACGCGCATAAGCTGATCGAGGAATTCATGATCCTCGCCAATGTCGCGGCGGCGGAAGAGTTGATTCGGCTGAAGCGCCCGCTGCTCTACCGCATTCACGAAGAACCCGGCCCCGACAAGCTGGATGCCTTGCGCGATGTGGCCGAGGCGTCGGGCTTCACGCTGGCCAAGGGGCAGGTGCTGAAAACTGCGCATCTGAATCGGCTTCTGGCACAGGCGCAGGGCACCGAATTCGACGAGTTGATGAATATCACCACGCTGCGATCAATGACCCAAGCCTACTACTTCCCGCAGAATTTCGGCCATTTCGGGTTGGCCCTGCGGTCTTACGCCCATTTCACTTCACCCATCCGCCGCTATTCCGACCTGATCGTGCACCGGGCGCTGGTGTCCGGCCATGGCTGGGGCAATGACGGCCTTAGCGCCCAAGACATCGAGATTTTGGAGGACACTGCCAAGGCCATCTCGGACACCGAGCGGCGCAGCATGACCGCCGAACGCGACACCAGCGATCGCTATCTGGCCGCCTATCTGGCCGACCGGGTTGGCAGCGAATTCAGCGGTCGGATCAGTGGCGTTGCCCGCTTTGGCTGCTTTGTGAAGCTGGATGAAACCGGGGCCGACGGGCTGATCCCGATCCGCAGTCTGGGGCGCGAGTTTTTTCATCACGATCCCAAAACCCAGACTCTGATGGGCGCCGATACTGGACTGCTCATCAGCATTGGCCAACGTGTGACGGTGCGTCTGGCGGAGGCGGTGCCGGTGACCGGCGGGCTGATGCTGGAACTGCTGGAGATCAATGGCCAAGGCATGCCCGGCGGCCCATCCGCCAAACGCGGACGGCGGTCGCCACGCAAGCCCGGATTGGCCGGGACCAAATCGGCCAAGGTCCAACGCAACGTCGAACGGCGTCGGCGCTGACTTGCCACGTACCGACGCGCGGAGCTTTCCAGATCACTCCGGCCGGAGTATGCTTTTGGCAAATCAACAAAGACGCGAGCGGTACTCACATGCACTATCTTTTAGCGGGTCTTGCGCTTTCGCTGGCGCTTGGTTCCTTGCCAGCCGCAGGGGCGGGTGCCGTTGCCAGCCATACCAGTTTTGGCCCCGCCGCCACAGGAGAAGACATGCCGTCAGGTCCGGAAAGGCTCATTACTGTCGGCTCTCAGGGGGGGTTCAGCAATTGGGTTGCTGGGTTTCGCGGCCGGGCGCTGGCGCATGGCATTGACGGGCAGGTTTTCGATGCGGCCTTCGCTGGCGTCATTTTCAATGCCGAGATAATTGATAAAGACCGCAATCAAAGCGAATTCGTCAAGCCGATCTGGGATTACCTCGATTCCGCAGTGTCGGACAAACGGGTTGCCAATGGCAAGGCGGCGTTGAAGGAACATCACAAGCTTCTGGAGGCGATCGAGGCGCAGTTCGGCGTCGACAAGGAAGTGGTGGTAGCAATCTGGGGGCTGGAAAGCGCTTACGGCGAAAACCGCGGCGACCGGCCCTTGATCCAGTCACTGGCAACCTTGGCATATAATGGGCGGCGCGGGTCGTTTTTTGAGCAGCAATTGATTGCAGCCTTGAAAATCATCCAAGCCGGCAATGTCGCCCCCGCCGATATGACAGGAAGTTGGGCCGGGGCGATGGGGCACACACAATTCATTCCGACCTCGTATCTTGCTTTCGCCGTCGATTTTACCGGCGACGGCAGGCGCGACATCTGGTCAGACAACCCTGCCGATGCGTTGGCATCAACGGCCGCCTATCTGGCGCGGTCAGGATGGCAACAAGACCAGCCATGGGGAATCGAAGTGCAGCTGCCCGCTGATTTCAACTTTGCGCTTTCGGGTGATCGCGTAAAGAAGTCTGCGTCTGACTGGGCGGCTCTGGGTGTCCGCGATGTCACTGGCGGCACGGTGGGCAATCACGGCACCGCCTCAATCCTTCTCCCCGCTGGGGCGCGTGGTGCGGCCTTCATGATCTTTCCGAACTTTCGTGCCATCGAGCATTACAACGCCGCCGATGCCTATGTGATTGGCGTTGGCCACCTTGCCGACCGGCTGAAAGGTGGCGCACCAATTCAGGCAGCGTGGCCGCGCGAGGATCGGGCATTGGTTCTGACGGAACGCCAGGAATTGCAGGAACGGCTGTCTGCGGCGGGGTTTGATACCGGCGGCGTTGACGGCAAAATCGGCCCGAAGACCATCGCGGCGGTCAAGGCCTTTCAGCACACCCAGGGCATGATCGCGGATGGTTATGCCAGCCTTGATCTGCTGACGCGGCTCAGGTGAGGATCTGACTCCTGCTGCGTCTCACGATCTGGCTGGGTATTTGGGCCAGAAAGAAAGCGGAGCTGTTGCGGTTCGCTCTGCGCGGCAAGCAAAATGGCCGCCCGTGTTAGGGCGGCCGTTTCGTCAGAACGGAAGGTGGCTCAGACCTTACGGGCGGCGTGGATTGCCTCGTCAAGCTTGCCAAGCGCCTCGTTGAAGACGCCGTCCTGAATGGTGATCGGCGACAGGAAGCGGATGACGTTGCTATAGACACCACAGGTCAGCAGCAGCAAGCCACGGCTCAGCGCCTCTAGCCGGACTTTGCCGGCAAAATCCGCTGACGGCTTGCCGGTGGCGACGTCCCTGAACTCTACGGCGTTCATAAAGCCGGGGCCGCGGATATCCATGATTTCCGGCACATCATCGCGCAAGCTAGCGAGGTGCTGTTTCAGGCGCGAGCCCAGCTGGTTGGCACGGTCACAAAGGTTTTCTTCGGCGATCACGTCAAGCACCGCATTGGCGGCGGCAATGCCGATCGGGCTGCCTCCGTAAGTGCCGCCAAGACCACCGGGGGCCGGGGCGTCCATGATCTCGGCGCGGCCAGTGACGGCGGCCAGCGGGAAACCACCAGCCAGCGACTTGGCCATCGTGGTCAGGTCGGGCTGCGCATCGTGATGCTCCATCGCGAACATTTTTCCAGTGCGGGCAAAGCCGGTCTGCACCTCATCCGCGATCAGCAAGATGCCGTGTTGGTCGCAAATGGCGCGCAGCTTTGACATGAATTCGCGGGGGGCCTCATAGAAGCCGCCTTCGCCTTGCACAGGCTCAAGAATGATGGCAGCGACACGGGCCGGATCAACGTCGGCCTTGAACAGGTAGTTCAGGGCCTCGATCGACTGATCTACTGTGACACCGTGCAGCGGCACCGGAAACGGAACGTGAAATACGTCGTTTGGCATGGCACCAAAGCCGACTTTATAGGGCACGACCTTGCCGGTCAGTGCCATGCCCATGAAGGTGCGGCCATGGAAGGCCCCGGTAAAAGCGATCACAGCCTGACGGCCAGTCGCGGCGCGGGCGATCTTGATGGCGTTTTCGACGGCTTCGGCGCCGGTGGTCACAAAGATCGACTTTTTCTCGCCCTTGCCCGGTACCATGGCGTTCAGCCGTTCCGCCAGTCGAACATAGTTTTCATAGGGAACAACCTGATGGCAGGTGTGGGTGAAATGATCGATCTGATCCTTCACCGCGGCGATGACCTTCGGGTGCCGATGGCCAGTGTTCAACACCGCAATGCCAGAGGCAAAGTCGATATAGCGGTTGCCTTCCTTGTCCCAGATCTCGGAATTCTCGGCGCGGTCGACGTAGATCTGGGTCATCACACCCACACCGCGCGACATGGCGGATTTGCGGCGGGCTTCGATTTCGGCGTTTTTCATGAGCTTCTTCCCGTTGGTGGCTGCGGGCGGCGCAGGTCGCCCGCTTACCCTGAGTCTTTGATCATATTTGTGAAGGTTTACATGCCGCCGTCGAAACCCGCAAGCGAAGCGCGCAGACACAAAAGGGTTAGTACGGCCCGGCCCGTTTTCCCGTCATGTCAAAAGCTACACTTTTCACGCAACCCGCATTGAGGCACAAGGAACCTGGCCGCCTCTGGCCCGAAGGACCTTGCCATGCCCGACCCCCGCGCCCCGCGCCTTGCTGTTCTGATTGATGCTGACAATGTGCCGGCGGGTTACGCCGAGGCAATCTTTGAAGAAATCGCGGCGCTGGGCGAAGCTTCAGTGCGACGAATTTACGGAGATTGGTCTGCGGCCCGATTGGGGGCCTGGGCGCGCAAGGTGGCGGCACTGGGGCTGGTGGCGGATCAACAATTCTCAAACACCAGGGGCAAAAATGCCAGCGACATCGGGCTGGTGATTGCGGCGATGGATTTCCTGCATTCGGGGCTGTTCGACGGTTTCGTACTGGTGTCGTCGGACAGCGATTTCACCCGGCTGGCCGCACGTATCCGTGAGCAGGGGCTGGATGTTTACGGCATTGGCGAGAAGAAGACGCCGGAAGCCTTTCGCATGGCCTGCAAACGCTTCATCTATGTTGAGAACCTTGGGGCAGAGGAGCCGGTGCGCGAGGTGCCGCGCCCGGACCGCGCGGGGCATGCGCCCGAACAGCAGGCGGAATCCGCCCCGCGTGGCGCCAAGGAATCGCCCGCCAAGGCCATTCCGCTGATCATCGCCGCGATGCGGGCAATCGACCCCGAAGGCGAGTGGTATTCTCTGGGCCAGATCGGCCAATACATCACCCAAGGCGCCCCTGATTTCGACACGCGCACCTACGGGGCCGCCAAGCTGTCGGATCTGGTCCGCAAAATCAGCCGGTTCGAGGTGAAACCGGGACCGGGCGGGCAGTTGCTGGCGCGGGATGTGGCCTGAGGGTCTGGCGGTCGAACCAGGCAACAAGTTTCAGACCGCCTTGACCCCATAACGCGCCAGAAACATCTCGACGGCGGACCTGCCGACGTGGTCACGGTCCGCTGATGTGAAATTGAGCTTTACCCCGAAGATCACGCTGGGGAAGATGCCGGCTTTGCACAGCTCGGCGAATTGGTCGGCGGCCAAAAGCGTGTCGTCGATGGCCAGCTCGCCCCGCGCCACCGCACCGTCAAGATAGGCGGCGATGCGGTCGCGAATCAATGCCGGACCGCTTTCGTAGAATTGCTGGCCAAGCTCGGGAAAGCGTACAGCCTCGGCCACGCAGATGCGAAAGACGCTGCGGCCGAACTCCGACAAGAAGAAGTCGATGATGCGCCGCGCGGCGGCCGGCAGCACGCAATTGGGAGGGGCGGTCGGTCCGATAAGCTCTTCCGCCTCGTCCGCCTGACGTCTGCACTCGCGTTTGGCCACTTCGACGAACAGGATGCGTTTGTCAGCGAAGTAGCTGTAAAGCGTGGCTTTCGACACACCGGCGGCGCGGGCGATGTCATCAACCGAAGCACCCTCGAAACCGTCGCGCAAAAAAACCGTCCTGGCACCTTCCAGCACCTGATCGAATTTGCGGCCTTTGCGGATCGCCAGAACTTCAACGGTCATGTCGCCCTTCCCTGCCCCAAGGCGATGATAGCCCGCGCAGCGTGGCGCGGGCAAGGGTGGGGAAAATGGGCGGGCGTTTTGGCTCAATCAGCGGTTTGTGTGCAGGTGCCGTCAGCGGCAACGGGATCGATGCAGCCCCGTGTCACCTCGGCGCCGCTCGGAAACTCGAGTCGCGGCAGGTCGATGATGATACCTTCGGCGAGCACTGGCATTGCCGCCAGGCCAAAAACAGCCGCAAGAAAGCTTGTGCGGAGTACAGTCATGTTGGGTCTCCAAAATATGAACCGTTTCGTTTAGTATTTTCATCTAAACTGGTCAGTTCAGATTTTCAAGTAAAAAGTAAACTGATTGGTTCATTTTTTTTAGTTCCCCGCCCTTGCCTCCTTCTGATCGCTGTCCTAGTTTGGAATCATTCCAAACTGGAGCCTCTCATGATCCCCGGCTTTGCCTCCCGTCGCCGATTTTCAGACCTGAGCGAACAGGAGGTTCTGGCCTTGGCCATATCCTCTGAAGAAGATGACGCACGTATTTACCGGACTTATGCCGAAAGGCTGCGCATCGGGTTCCCTGCTTCGGCAGAGGTATTTCAGGCGATGGCGGTCGAAGAAGACACCCACCGCCGCTGGCTGATTGACCGCCATCAGGCAAGGTTTGGCGAGGTGATTCCTTTGATCCGGCGCGAGCATGTGGCAGGCTTTTATGCGCGCAAGCCGGTCTGGTTGGTTGAAAACCTCGGGCTTGACCAGATGCGGGCCGAAGCCGAGGCGATGGAACATGGGGCTGCGGCGTTCTACACCCGCGCTGCGGCGCGCACCCAGGATGCCCAAACCCGCAAACTATTGGGCGACCTCGCCGCAGCCGAGGCCAAACACGGGGTCAAGGCGGGTAACTTGACCGCAACGCATTTGGGCGAGGATGCCAAAGGCGAAGAAGATCGCGCTGCCCATCGTCAGTTTATCTTGACCTGGGTTCAGCCCGGCTTGGCAGGATTGATGGATGGCTCTGTCTCCACTCTCGCGCCGATCTTTGCCACTGCCTTTGCTACGCAAGATCCGCATACCACGCTGCTGGTTGGTCTTGCCGCTTCAGTCGGGGCGGGAATTTCGATGGGGTTCACCGAGGCGGCGCATGACGACGGCGTGTTGTCCGGGCGCGGCTCGCCGGTCAAACGCGGTCTTGCCTCAGGTATCATGACGGCGCTGGGGGGGCTTGGCCATGCCCTGCCTTACCTCATACCCGACTTCTGGACGGCGACGAGCATAGCAATGGTCGTCGTTTTCATCGAGCTTTGGGCAATTGCCTGGATCCAGAACCGATTTATGGAAACGCCGTTCCTGCGGGCCGCCTTTCAGGTGGTTCTTGGAGGGGGACTGGTCTTTGCTGCAGGCGTGCTGATCGGTGGCGGCTAAGCCCGCCGGACCTGCATGATCGGCGTCAGATGTGTGAGCACACAGCGCCATTGGCCAGATTGACGGTGGTAGACATCGGTGATCCACTCATCCGCCGCAATGGGTTTACCGCAAAACAGACCGGTATTCTGGCCGCGCCCGGTGACTGTGGCTGCGTCACCCATGAGATGGATATGGTGTGTGACCTTCACCATTGTCGCATGCGAAAGCGCGCCAGATCTGATCGCTGCAAGAATGTCGCGGGCTGT
This sequence comes from Pseudomonadota bacterium, assembly GCA_031376305.1. Lineage (GTDB taxonomy): Bacteria > Pseudomonadota > Alphaproteobacteria > Rhodobacterales > Rhodobacteraceae > TMP-24. The sequence goes on from JANMDM010000026.1 coordinate 17,594, forward strand.
GATCGGGCCGCGCTCGGGCGTGACAAGCACCCAATCGGGCGTGATACATGCGGCTATCCGGTCGGGGTCGTTCGAGATCATTGCCGCGTTAAAGGCCAGTTCCGCCGCTTCCAATGCAGCCGTGTCGGCATTGCTCATGCTTTTGTCTCCGCCTCCCAGCGGCGTTGCATCTCCTTTGGCGGTACTTTTTCTATGGTCTGCGACAGCATCCATTTATGGCCGAACGGGTCCAGGATCATCGCCACCCTCTCGCCATAACTCTGGTCAGTCGGCGAGCGCAAAAGGACCGCCCCCGCCGCCATCGCCCGTGCCAGCATCTGATCGGTGGACGTGGTCGCAAGATGAAACGTCACAGGCGAGCCACCAATTGTATCGGGGCTGAGTGCGCCGAAATCGGGATACTCATCGGCAATCATCATTACGGTCTGGCCAAACCTGAGCTCGGCATGGCCAACCCTGCCGTCGACGGGATCGGTCATGCGAAAAATTTCCTCCGCATCAAAAGCGGCGCGGTAGAAATCAATCGCCGCCGCCGCGTTCTTGACGATGAAATAGGCACTGACCCTCAGCGTGTCGGTATCCATTCTCTGCACTCCTTGCATGTCGTGATAAATTACGTTACGTTTCGTATCGAAATGAGTCAAGACAACAATCATGATGGCAGGCGACGTGGCCGCCCACCAAGTACCGAGGCACGGGATTGCGCCTTGCGTGCTGCGCATGACATCCTGATGGGCGATGGTTTCGGGCGCCTGACTATTGAGGCTGTGGCGGCGCGCTCAGGCGTCGGCAAGCCAACGATCTACCGCCACTGGGCCAATGCGCAGGAACTGGCAATGGCCGCCCTGGTGGCCAGCGCCGCGCCCGATCTCCCCAGCGCCGATGGCACTGGACGCCAGCGGTTGACGGTGCAGTTGCGCGGGCTGGTCACGGCTTTTGCCACCACCCGCGGCCGTCAGGTAACCATGGCGCTGGCTGCCGCCGACCCGGAAAGCGAGTTTACCAAGGCGTTTCGCAACCGGGTTATCCTTACGAGCAGAGAGGCTGGGCGCGCCATTCTGATGCAGGCTGCAATCGACCACGAAATCGAACGACCGCCAGATATTGAGGCATTCCTCGATATGATCTACGGGCCGGTCTTCTATCGGCTGCTGATCGGCCATGGGCCGTTGGATCAGGGGTTTGCGGATGCCATTGTAAGCACAGCTTTCCGGGCAGTTGCCAAGTAGCGCCGATCAAGCCAGAAACATTCCCCCAGTCGCTGAGGTCGCCGCTTAGATTTTTTCCGCTGGCGTCTTGGTCACAGCAGGCTAAGATTACACATAGGCCAAAACCAAGGCAAAAATGTATCGCCGCGATCAAGTCAGTTACGAACCTCTGCCCTTGCCCGACCGTGTGGACCTGACTAACGACCAGGCCCAGGTCGCTGCCGATACCTTCCTGACATACATGCGAAAGCGCCATACGGTGCGCGACTTCCTGCCTGACGCGGTGCCGGAAAGCGTGATTTCGTCTTGCGTCGCGGCGGCGGGTACAGCCCCTTCTGGCGCGAACCATCAGCCCTGGCATTTCGTTGCGGTTGCTGATCCGGCGATAAAATCAAGAATTCGCGCGGCCGCCGAGCAAGAAGAAGAAACCTTTTACGCAGGCGGCGCAGGGGACGAATGGCTGAAGGCGCTGGAGCCGATCGGCACCGGCGCTCGTAAACCCCATCTCGACATTGCCCCGTGGTTGATCGTGGTCTTTGCTCAGCGGTATGGCGTGACCAAAGATGGTCATCGCTACAAGAACTATTATGTCCCCGAAAGCGTTGGCATCGCCACCGGGTTCCTGATCGCCGCCCTGCACCACGCAGGGCTTTCGGTACTGACCCATACCCCCAATCCGATGAAGTTCCTGAATGGGCTTTGCGACCGCGCTGAAAGCGAAAAACCTGTGATGATTCTGGTTGTCGGCCACCCCGCCCCTGGCGCGACCGTGCCCGCCGTCGCCAAGCTGAAAAAGCCTCTGGACGAAATCCTGACGGTGCTGAAAGGCTGATCAGTCCTTGCCCCCACCCGCGGCCTGAGGCAAGTTGCCCCCTGAATAAGAGAGAGGCTACGCCTATGAAAACCGTGTCGGAGAACAAGTGCTTCGGCGGGGTACAGGGTGTTTATTCCCACGCGTCACAAGCCTGTGGCAGCGATATGACGTTTGGCCTGTTCTTACCCGCCGAGGCGACGCATGACGAGGTGCCTTTGCTGTGGTATCTGTCCGGCCTGACTTGCACCCATGAGAACGCCATGACCAAGGCTGGCGCTCAGGCTTGGGCTGCCGCCAATGGTATCGCGATGATCTTCCCCGATACATCGCCCCGTGGCGAGGGTGTGGCCGATGACCCGGCCTATGATCTTGGCCAAGGTGCCGGTTTCTATCTGAACGCTACGGAAAAGCCTTGGGCGGCGCATTTCCGCATGTGGGATTATCTGGCCGACGAGCTGCCTTCGATCCTAAGCGCCAATTTTGCCATAGATCCACAGCGCCAATCCATCACCGGGCATTCGATGGGCGGCCACGGGGCTTTGACGCTGGCCATGCGCCTGCCGGGCCGCTACCGCTCGGTTTCGGCGTTTGCACCGATTGCCAACCCGACAGCTTCAGACTGGGGACGCAAACAATTCGCCGCTTACCTTGGCGTCGATGAAGCGCTTTGGGCACCGCATGATGCCACCCTCCTCATGCGGCGGCGCGGCTTTGACGGGCCGATCCTGATCGACCAAGGCTCCAAAGATCAGTTTCTTGACCATTTGCGGCCCGAGGCCTTGGCCCATGCAATGATGGACCGCCGCCAGCCCGGCCAGTTCCGCATGCAGCCCGGCTATGATCACAGCTATTTCTTTGTCTCAAGCTTCATGTCCGACCATATCACCTTCCACGCCGAAGCACTTTACGCGTGAGCCTGTATATCGACGCCGACGCCTGCCCGGTCAAAGACGAATGCCTGCGTGTCGCGGAACGGCTTTCTCAAAAGGTTTTTCTGGTCTGCAACGGCGGCATCCGGCCGCCGGCGCATCCGCTGGTCGAAACCATCTATGTCACCGAAGGCCCGGATGAGGCCGATAAATGGATCGCCGACCGCGCAGGCGCAGGCGATGTTGTGGTCACCGACGACATTCCGCTGGCGGCCAAATGCGTGGCCACCGGGGCGCGCGTGCTGAAGCACAACGGCGAGGCGCTGACTGCCGCCAACATCGGCAATGTGCTGGCCACCCGCGACCTGATGGCCGACCTGCGCGCTGCCGATCCCTTCCGGCAAGGCGGCGGCAAGGGCTTTACAAAGGCCGACCGATCCCGTTTTCTCGATGCGCTTGACAGGGGGCTGCGGGCGGCGATGAAATGAAGGCGCGGATCGAACAGAGCATGGCTTCCGCCGTGGATAATGGGGCGGCATGACCGCACTTACGAAAAGAAATCCTGCCCTCACAGGCATGCTTTGCGCCCTTGGCGGCAGTGTGTCGCTGTCGGTCAATGACATGGCCGTCAAGGCACTCTCAGGTCATTACGCGCTGCATCAGGTGATCCTTGTGCGCGCGGCGATCGGCATCTTGTTCATCCTGGGCGTGATCCTTGTCACCGGGACCGGCTTCCGCCAGCTGCTGACCAACCGCCCGAAGGATCACCTGATCCGCGTCGGCTTCGTGATGGTGTCGAACGTCACCTATTTCCTCGGCCTTGCCGTCCTGCCTCTGGCCGATGCCGTCGCCATCGCCTTCATCAGCCCGCTGCTGATCACCGTGCTGAGCGTGCTGGTTCTGGGTGAACGGGTGGGGCCGCGCCGCTGGGTGGCGGTGGCGGTGGGGCTGGTGGGCGTGATGGTGATGATGCGTCCGGGCACCGGGGTGATCCAGCCGGCGGCGCTGCTGGTTTTGGCCTCGGCCGCCTGCTATGCCTCGACCCATATGATGACCCGCCGCATGAAGGATACCGAAGGCACGGTCACTCTGGGTTTCTATGTCCAGCTCGGGTTTTTTCTGGTCAGCCTGATGGTGGGGCTCTGGGTGGGTGACGGCCATCTGGCCCAGGCGCCGGGCGCACTTCTTGAGTTTTTGCTCCGCCCGTGGATTTGGCCACCGCTTGCGGATTGGCCTGCCTTTCTGGCGACCGGGCTGGCGGTGACGATCGGCGGCTTGCTGATCGCGCACGCCTACCGGCTATGCGAGGCGGCGCTGGTCGCCCCCTTCGAATATGTCGGCATGCCGCTGGCGATCTTCTGGGGCATCGTCATCTTTGGCCAGTGGCCAGATCTGACCGCGGCGCTGGGCATTGCGCTTATCTGCGGGGCGGGGTTTTATGCGCTTTGGCGAGAAACCCTTCATCGAAAGGACGTGGCGCAGTGAAGCCGGAGGCAGTGATTTTCGATATCGGCAATGTGCTGATCGAATGGAATCCCGAACGATTTTACGACACCGTCATGCCCAAACCAGAACGCGAACGGATGTTCGCCGCAGTCGACCTGCACGGCATGAACGATGCGATCGACAGGGGTGCCTTGTTCCGCGAAACCATCTATGACTGGGCCAACCGCAATCCGGCATGGTCCGACAAGATCCGCCTCTGGTACGACAACTGGATCGACATGGCTTCCCCGGTCATCAGCCATTCGGTCAAGCTGCTACGTAGTCTGCGCGCCAAGGGTGTGCCGGTCTTTGCCCTGACCAATTTTGGGCGATACTCCTTTGAATATGCCCTGAGCCAGTATGATTTTCTGGCGGAATTCGACCGCCACTATGTCTCCGGCCATATGGAGGTCGTCAAACCCGATCCGCGCATCTACCAGATGGTCGAAGCCGATTGCGCAATCCCGCCTGCGCGCCTCCTGTTCACCGACGACCGCGCCGACAATATCGCCGTTGCAGCGGCGCGTGGCTGGCAAACCCACCGCTTCGACGGGCCACAGGGCTGGGCTGACCGACTTGTAGCCGAAGAGCTGCTTACCCCCGAGGAGGCGCGCCCATGACATTCCAGATCGTCGGACCCGAGGCCGAGGCGAAACTCGACTGGATCGCCCTGACCGAAGCTCTCGCCGCAGGTCATGCCCTGCCCCGCGCCGCACTTGCCGATACCCTGTTGCACCGCGCCGGTAACACGCTTTTGACCCGTTCGGCCTGGATCGATGGCATGGGGGTGGCGGTAAAAGCCGCGACGATCTATCCGGGCAATCCCAAACTGGGGCTGGCGGCGGTGAACGGCGCCGTCACCCTCTTCTCAGATCGGGATGGCACGCTGGAAGCCTTGGTCGATTTCACCTTGGTCACCAAATGGAAAACCGCAGGCGACAGCCTTTTGGCCGCCCGCCGTCTGGCGCGACCTGATGCCGAAACATTCCTGATCGTCGGCGCCGGTGCCGTCGCCCGCTCAATGATCGAAGCCTATGCGGCTGCCTTCCCCAAGGCGCGCTTTTTGGTCTGGAGCCGCAACCCCGACATCGCCCGCAGCATTGCCGATGAAACCGGAGCAACACCCGAACCCGACCTTGAGCAAGCCGTACGCCGCGCCGATGTCGTGGCCACCGCCACCATGTCACCGACACCGCTGATTCAGGGCGCCTGGCTGCAACCCGGCAGCCATCTGGATCTTATCGGCGCCTATCGCCCCGACATGCGCGAGGCCGACAGCACCTGCTTTGCCCGCGCCCGCGTCTTCGTCGATGCCCGTGCCACAACGCTCCACCATATCGGCGATCTGATGGTGCCGTTGGCCGAAGGCGTGATCACCGAGGCCGATATTCAGGCAGACTTCTACGACCTGCCCGCAGGCCATTTCGCCCGCCACAGCCCGGACGAGATCACATTGTGCAAAAATGGCGGCGGTGCGCACCTTGACCTGATGACGGCGCGCTACATTCTGAACGCGGCTCTGGCCCCCTGATTTTTTCTTTGCGCAAATACTCTCGGGGGTCCGGGGGCAGACAGCCCCCGGCCGCGCCCCAAAAAGATCATGCAGGCAGCATCTCCCGCTCCCGCACCGGCAGATGCACGACGGCTGAAAACGCTCCCACCGCCACACCGATCCACCACACTGCGGTATAACTGCCATAGGCATCATAGAGACGCCCCCCAAGCCAGGCGCCCATGAATGACCCCAACTGGTGGCTGAAGAAAATGATGCCATAAAGCGTGCCCATGTACTTCAGCCCGTAGATATGCGCCACCAGACCCGAGGTCAGCGGCACCGTGGCCAACCAAAGCGCCCCCATCCCCAAAGAAAACAAGATCACCGTCGTCGGTGTAATCGGCATAAGGATGAACAGCGCAGAAATAATCGTCCGCCCGGTGTAAATCGCCGCCAACAGGTATTTCTTGGGATAATGCTTGCCCAATACCCCGGCGGTGATTGACCCGACGATATTGGCCAGACCGATGAGCGCAATTGAAATCGCCCCCAGCGCCGATGTCGACCTCACCCCAAAAGACGCCAGCCAACCGCTCGGATCGATCGCCCCGCACATTTCGGCAACCAGTGCCGGAAAATGGGCGGTGATGAACGAAAGCTGATAGCCGCACGAAAAGAAGCCCACGAAGATCAGGGTGAACGACGGATCGCGAATGGCCCGCTTCAGCACGATGCCCAGGCTTTCTTCAAGCTCGTCGCGACTGGCGCGCGCAGGTGCGCGCAACATTGGCAAGGCAAACAGCACGCATAAGATCACTGCTGCGAAAATCACGAACACCGACTGCCAGGGGTAATAACCCAACAGAAATTGCGCCGCAGACGCGCCGAAGACCTGCCCAACCGAGCCTGCGGCAGTGACGGTACCAAGCGCCAGTGAGCGGTTTTCAGGATGTGCCGCGCGGCCCGCCACGGCCAGAATGACCCCAAAGCCGGTCCCGGCAATACCGAAACCTACCAGGATTTCCAACAGCTGATGCTGGCCCGGCGTCACCGCAAATGACGACAGCAACAACCCCGCCGAATAGAATAATGCCCCCACAATGATCGCTCGGCGATCCCCAAATTTCTCGGCCAGTGCCCCAAAGAACGGCTGACCAAAGCCCCAGGCGAGGTTCTGAATCGCAATCGCCAATGAGAACTCGGCGCGCGGCCAGCCGAATTCCCGGCCGATGGGGATCTGGAAAACGCCAAAGCTGCCACGGATTGCAAAGCTGAGCATGATGATAAAGCAACCGGCAACAAGAATGGGTGTAAAAAGCTTGGCGCGACTTGGCATGATTTCTCCTGTTCGGGTCGTTCTTATCGCCCGGCCATGTCTCCGGACAAATTCAGATTTGTGACCCGGACAATTCCCGAATGTGATCTTCTCAGACCAAAGGCGTGACAGACGCCTTTGGTCGCGCTATCCCGGCTTGATGAATGATATGCCAGCCGTGACCCTTTCCGAGCTCTATGACCGGCTGACCACCACAGGCGGCTTGCGCGCCGACGCCGCGCAGCGAACGGTCCTGCCGATGATGCAAGATCTGCGCATGGCACTCGAGTCGGCATCCGGCCGCAAGAAAGGCCTGTTGGGCGGGCTTTTTGGCAAAGCGCCGGAAACGCCCAAGGGGCTTTATCTATGGGGCGGTGTCGGGCGCGGCAAGTCGATGCTGATGGATCTGTTCCACGCCAATGTCGCCATCGAGGCCAAGCGCCGCGTGCATTTTCACGCCTTCATGCAAGAAGTGCAGGCGGCCCTGCATGCCGCGCGCAAAGCGGGCGAAGAAGACGCCCTCAGGCCAGTGGCCGAAGATATTGCCGGTACGTTGAGGCTTTTGTGCTTTGACGAAATGCAGATTACCGACATTGCCGATGCGATGATCGTCGGGCGCCTGTTCCAGATGCTTTTCGACCGGGGTGTCACCGTCGTCACCACCTCGAACCGCCTGCCGGATAATCTTTACAAAGACGGGTTAAACCGTGCGCTTTTTCTGCCATTCATTGCGCTTTTGAAAGAGCGTATGCAGGTTTTTGAACTTGAAAGCGAAACCGACTATCGCCAGCACCGATTGCAGGGGGCGCCGGTTTATTTCACGCCGGCCGGGCATTTGGCCAAAACAGAAATCAGCAAAATCTGGCTGGAACTGACAGGTGGCGGCGGCGGTGGTCCGTTGCGACTGTCGGTCAATGGCCGCAGCGTCGAGCTGCCCGATCACCGGTCCGGTGTGGCGCGTGCAGGGTTTTGGGACCTCTGCGGACGCCCCCTCGGGCCTGCTGACTATCTGGCGATT
>JANMDM010000029.1:0-4957 GCA_031376305.1 Pseudomonadota bacterium
CCAGGCAGGACAGCACAGCGACCTGTCCGCGCAGCACGTCTTGCAGGCCTGCCACGTACATCAGATCAGCAGCTTTGGTGGCAAAGGGCGCCGTAACCGCGCGGCTGTCGATGCCGGTGACCGCAAAGCCTGACTCGGCCAGAAGTTCCGCGGCCAGATGGCCGACCTTGCCAAGGCCGAGCACGGCGACATTCCTGAACGACATTGTCTTATCCTTTTTTTATCGTCAATGCCGCCAGCGGCTGAGCCGCAGCGACGGCGGGCGGTCAATCGCCCGGTTCAAGCGGCACCTTGACCTGCCCGGATGGCGATTCCTTTGGTTATTTCCGTCAAAATAACTGATATACTAAACAAAAAGCCGACTTGGTCGTCATATTGACAGGCCAAGTCGCGCAATATTTGTCTCTGGCCCAGAAATGGGCTGGCCGGGTCAGAAGTCGAACTTCACGCCCTGTGCCAGCGGCAGTTTGGCCGAATAATTCACGGTGTTGGTCTGGCGGCGCATATAGCCCTTCCAGGCGTCCGAACCGGATTCGCGGCCACCCCCGGTTTCCTTTTCGCCGCCAAAAGCGCCGCCAATTTCTGCGCCCGATGGCCCGATATTGACATTGGCGATACCGCAGTCCGACCCCGAGGCTGACATAAAGGTTTCGGCTTCGCGCATGTTCAACGTGAAGATGCACGACGACAGGCCCTGGGGGACGTCGTTTTGCAAGGCTAAAGCTTCGTCCAGCGTATCATAGCCAAGGACATACAGGATCGGGGCAAAGGTTTCGGTTTTCACGGTGACGGTCTGGGCGGGCATTTCAACCAATGCGGGCGCGATATAGGCGCCACCAACGGGCACGCCCGAGGTGACGGGCGCGCCACCGTGGACAGTGCCGCCTTCGGCTTTGGCCGCGCTCAGCGCCGTCACCATGCGGTCGCGCGATCCGCTATCGACCAAGGGGCCAATCAGGGTGGTTGCGTGGCGCGGATCGCCAATCGGCAGGCTGGCGTAGGCTTTTGCCAGCTTGCTGACCAGATCGGTGCGGATCGAATTATGGGCGATCAGGCGGCGCAGGCTGGTGCAGCGCTGACCTGCGGTGCCGACTGCGGAAAAGACGATGGCGCGGACGGCCATGTCTATATCGGCAGAAGGGGCGACGATCATCGCATTGTTGCCGCCAAGTTCCAGAATCGAGCGCCCCCAGCGGGCGGCAACTTTCGGGCCGACGATGCCCCCCATGCGGGTGGATCCGGTGGCCGAAACGATCGGCACGTCTTTGGAGGCCACCAGTGCCTCGCCAATCGCCGGACCGCCGATAACCAATTGGCAAAGACCTTCCGGCGCGTCAGGGCCGAAACGTTTCAGGGCGCGCTCCATGATCTTCATTGAGGCCATGGCGGTCAGCGGGGTTTTTTCGGACGGCTTCCAGATCACCGGGTCGCCGCAGACCAGCGCCAATGCCGCGTTCCAGGACCAGACCGCAACCGGGAAGTTGAAGGCCGAGATGATGGCGCAGGGGCCCACCGGGTGCCAGGTTTCCATCATCCGGTGGCCGGGGCGTTCGGAGGCGATGGTCAGCCCGTAAATCTGCCGCGACAGGCCCACGGCGAAATCGCAGATGTCGATCATCTCCTGCACTTCGCCCAGACCTTCCGAGGTGATCTTGCCGACCTCAAGCGTCACTAATGCGCCCAATTCGGCCTTGGCGATGCGCAGTTCTTCCCCCAAAAGCCGTACCAACTCGCCACGACGCGGCGCCGGCAGCTCGCGCCATTGGCGGAAGGCAGCCTGTGACCTGGCAATGATCCTGGGCATATCCGCCGGATTGGTTTCGGCAATACGGGCGATCTCGACCCCGTCGATGGGTGAATGCACGGCAAGCGTGCCGCCGGTCAATTCGGATTTGGTCAGCCCTGCGGCTTTCAGAATATCATCGTGGGTCATCTTAGTCTCCCTTGGTCACAAGCGCGCGCTGATCGTCCATGCCCATCGAGGCCAGAAGCGGCGCTGTTTGTTGTTGCGTCTGAAAATCGGTTTTGCTGCCCATGCTACGCCAATCCGCAAGGATCAGCGACTGGGCAACTGCGCCCCCAAGCGTGGTGCCGGGGCCGGTGATGATAAAAAGATCCGGCGCAAATTCGCGCGCCGCATTGAGAATGGCGCGGGTGAAGTCATAGGGCTCCACCACCTGCTGGCCCAAAGTATAATCCCAAAGGGCTTCGGTATCGGTGGCCCCCGGCCACCAGATATGGCCGCGCCCATCAATCATCGGCAAGGTCGGCTGACCGAACAGTGAAGCCGGAAGCCGCACCCGGCCTTTGTCGGCCACCGGCGCTTGCAGCGCCGAATGGAAAGCCGCATGATTCTGAAGGCGCATCGGAAAGCGGCTCTGTACTGGCGGAACTGCGGCCTCAAAGGCTTTCAGCCCCGCCTCGTTCCCGGCCAGAACCAGCATCCCGCCAAGATTGATCGACAGGGAAAGCTGATGCCCGACACGGCTGCCTATTTCGGCAACCAGCACCAGAAGCCCGGCCTTTTTGATGGCATCCGGGGCCCAGTCATCGCCGACGAACGGGTAAAGCACCTGCCCGCCGATCAGGCTTTCCTGCATGAGCGTGCCCATGGTGTTCACCACCTCGAACCCACCCTCGGCGGTCAGCGCGCCGCCGCAGGCCAGGGTCGAATACCAGCCCATCGAATTGCCGGTGACGGCCACCACGTCGATCTTGTCGGCATCAATGGCGCGGAAATCCCCCAAAGTGCAGGCATAGATCAGGGCGCTCGCATTATCGCCGCGCGTGTGCTTTGACACCGAATAGCTTGTCGCCCCGTCCAAAGCCGAAAGCGTTTCCTGCCCCAGTCCGGCACGGGTTGCATCGAAACTGGTCAACAGCGCGCGGTCGGCGAAATGGCGCGACAGGTAGCCAAGCTCCGCCTTGGTATAGGTTCCGCGGCCTGGGCAAATGACAACGGCAGTTTGGCGGGTCATTTTTTGCCTCCGATCAGGTCCAGCGCGGCGGCAAAGATACTGTCTGCCGAGGGCATGGTCACCGCATAGGCAGGGCCCGTGGCGATGAAGCTGTCTTCGGCGACGATGCGCGCATGCGGCACCTTGGTGCGTTCGGTGAACAGCGCCATCAGACCTTCGGCCGGGCCGCCCGTGCGGCGGCATTCATCGACAACAAGAATCCGCTTGCAGCCCTCAACCGCCTTCACCAACGCCTCTTCAGGCAGGGGCGAGAGCCAGCGCGTATCAATGACACGGGTTTTGATGCCCTGCGCCGCCAGCCGCACTTCGGCCTGCCGCGACAGGAAATAACCATTTCCATAAGTGACAATGGCCAAATCCGTGCCATCCCCGTATTGGCCAACTTCGCCCAACCGGATAACTTCCGAGGGGTCCGGATAGCGGGTCATCCAACCCGCGTCCTTTTCGCCGTGCAGATCACGCATCGGATAGAGCGCGATGGGTTCCAGAAACACCACCACCCGCTGTTCCTCGCGCGCCAGCCGCACGCATTCGCGCAGCATCCGCGCGGCATCCGCCCCGTTCGACGGGCAGGCGAGGATCACGCCGGGGATATCGCGGATCACCGCCACCGAATTGTCATTGTGGAAGTGGCCGCCGAAACCCTTCTGATAGCCAAGGCCGGCAATCCGCAGCACCATCGGGTTGGTGTATTGGCCGTTCGAGAAGAAGGGCAGCGTCGCCGCCTCGCCGCGCAACTGATCTTCGGCGTTGTGCAGATAGGCCAGAAACTGAATCTCCGGCATCGACACAAAGCCGTTCTGCGCCATACCGATGGCAAGGCCAAGAATGGATTGCTCGTCCAAAAGCGTGTCGATCATCCGGTCGTGGCCGAAGCGGCTCTGCAGCTTTTGCGTCACACCGTAAACGCCGCCCTTCTTGCCGACATCCTCGCCCATCATCACCACTTCGGGATGGCGCAGCATCAGGTCGGTCAGCGCCCAGTTGATGATCCGGCTCATGATCTGCGGCTCGTCCATCTGCTTCATGTCGCTGCCAAATGTGGCATTCCGTGTCTCGGTCGACGGGCCGTTCGTGGGCTTGCAGGCACGCTTCGGCGGAATCAGGCTGGCCATCACGTCCTGCGCGGTTTTCAGGCGCGGGCGGGTGATGGCTTCGGCGCTGACCCGCGCGACGCGGGCGTTGGTCGCGGTGTAGATCGCCAGGGCTTGATCGGGGGCCAGCGCCTTGGCCTGATCCATCAGCCGGACAGAGTGCAACAAGGGGTCATTGGCCTCCTCGGCCTCGACCTCTTCGCGCGGCAGATAGGTGGTGGGCACATCGGCCCCGGCATGGCCGTAAAGCCGGACGGTGCGCATGTGCAAAAAGACCGGTTTCTTGCGGGTCCGCGCATAATCGGCAGCTTCGGTCGCGACGCGGAACGTGTCATAGATATCCAGCCCGTTGCAGGAAAAGTATTTCAGGCCGGGGCGATTCTGGAACCCGGCGGCGATCCAGCCGGTGGGGGTTTTGGTGGAAATACCGATGCCATTGTCCTCGCAGACAAACAGCAGCGGCAGCGGGATCGACTGGTAAGAGGTCCAGCCAGCCGTATTGAACGCCCCCTGCGCAGTCGAATGGTTGGCAGATGCGTCGCCAAAGGAGCAATAGACGATGGCATCATCGGGCAGCTCCTGATGCTCGGGCCGGTGGCGGCGCGCCGCGCCGATGGAATAGGCAGCACCCACGGCTTTGGGCAGATGCGAGGCAATGGTCGAGGTTTGCGGCGGAATGTTCAGCGCCCTTGCGCCAAGCACCTTGTGCCGCCCGCCGGAAATCGGGTCGTCGCTGGAAGCGGCGAAAGACAAAAGCATGTCCCAGGTGATGGTCTGCCCTTCAACCTGCTGACTTCGGGCGATCTGGAATGCCGCATCGCGGTAATGCAGAAATGCCATATCGGTGGGCCGAAGCGCCGCCGCCACCGCCGCCAGCCCCTCATG
>JANMDM010000051.1:0-3557 GCA_031376305.1 Pseudomonadota bacterium
GGGGTTCATGCTGCCCGCAGGTCTTGCGATCCTGGGCGTCAGCGCCAAGGCATTGGCTGCGATGGAAGCGGCGACCCTGCCGCGCACGTTCTTTGACTTCCGCGACATGCGCAAAGCTTATGCAACCGGCGGCTATCCCTACACACCTGCGGTGGGGTTGATCAACGGGCTGGCCACCGCGGTCCAACTGCTGCTGGACGAAGGCATTGAAAATGTTTGGGCGCGCCACCACCGCATTGCCGAAGGTGTGCGCCGGGCCATCGCGGCCTGGGGGTTGAAGCCCTGCGCCGCCACACCCGATCTTTATTCCGATACGGTCACGGCGGTTGTGGTACCCGAAGGCTTCAACGGCACCGATGTGGTGAAGCTGGCCGCCGATAAATACAATGTGGCCTTTGGTGTCGGCTTGGGCGAAGTGGCGGGCAAGGTCTTTCGTATTGGCCATCTGGGCAGCCTGACCGATGTGATGATGCTGTCGGGTCTGGCCACCGCCGAGATGTGCATGGCCGATCTGGGCTATCCGATCACTCTGGGTTCCGGTGTGGCTGCAGCTCAGGACTATTATCGCAATCACGGCCATCTGGCCGCGAAAGCTGCGGCTTAGGGGGCACCATGTATATCCCGACCTATGCAGATGTTCTGGCCGCACATGCGCGGATCCTGCCCTATATCCACCGCACCCCGGTGCTGACATCAAGTTACATCAATGGGATGGCCGGGGCTGAGTTGTTCTTCAAATGCGAGAACTTCCAAAAGGCGGCCGCCTTCAAGGCGCGGGGCGCGTCGAATGCGGTGTTTGGCTTGAGCGACACGCAAGCGGCGCGCGGCGTCGCCACGCATTCGAGCGGCAATCACGGGCTGTGCTTGTCTTATGCGGCAGGGCGGCGGGGGATTGCGTGCACAGTGGTCATGCCGCGCACAGCCCCTCAGGCCAAGAAGGACGCGGTCAAAGGCTATGGCGGGCGGGTGGTCGAGTGCGAGCCGTCGACCAGCAGCCGTGAGGCGGTGTTCGCCGAAGTCGTGGCTGCGAGCGGCGCCGAGTTTGTCCATCCCTACAACGATCCGCGGGTGATTGCGGGTCAGGCCACCTGTTCGCGCGAATTGAATGAACAGGTATCAGGTCTGGATGCGGTGATCGCACCGATTGGGGGTGGCGGGATGATTTCCGGCACGTGCCTGACGATGTCCACTCTGGCGCCGACGGTAAAAGTCTACGCAGCCGAGCCGGAGCAGGCGGATGATGCCTATCGCAGCTTCAAAGCCGGTCACATCATCGCCGATGACGCGCCCGATACGGTGGCCGATGGGCTGAAGGTGCCGTTGAAGGATCTGACCTGGCATTTCGTGAAAGCCCATGTGACCGATATTCTGACGACTTCGGAGGAGGAGATCGTCGAGGCGATGAAGCTGATCTGGAAGCGGATGAAGATCGTTATCGAACCCTCCAGTGCGGTGCCACTGGCGGCCATCCTGAAGAACCCGGACGTTTTTCGCGGCAAGCGCGTCGGCATCATCATCACCGGCGGCAACGTCGATCTGGACAAACTGCCCTGGATCTAGGGCGCAAGGAGTGGACCATGAACGCACCTGTGAACTTCGCCGCCTATGAAGTCGGCTATGATATTCCTGCCAAACCGGGCATGGACGAGAAAGATATCCAGACGCCCTGCCTGGTACTGGATCTTGACGCGTTGGAGCGGAATATCAAGAAGATGGGGGATATCGCCAAAGACATGGGGGTGCGCCACCGTATTCATGGCAAGATGCACAAATCGGTCGATGTGGCGCTGCTGCAGGAGCGGTTGGGGGGCTCTTGCGGGGTGTGCTGTCAAAAGGTCTCCGAGGCGGAAGTTTTTGTCCGCGGCGGGATCAGGGATGTGCTGGTCAGCAATCAGGTGCGCGATCCGGCCAAGATCGACCGCCTTGCGCGGCTGCCGAAGCTGGGCGCACGCACGATTGTCTGTGTCGATGACCTTGCCAATGTCGCCGACCTTTCGGCGGCGGCGGTGAAGCATGGCACGCAGATCGAGTGTTTGGTCGAGATTGACTGTGGGGCTGGGCGCTGCGGGGTGAAGACCACGCCGGACGTGGTGGCCATAGCCCAGGCAATTGCTGCCGCGCCGGGGCTGAAATTCAGTGGCATTCAGGCCTATCAGGGCGCGATGCAGCACATGGACCTTTACGCCGACCGCAAAGCCAAGATCGACATCGCTGTCGCACAGGTGGCCGATGCCGTGGCCGGGTTGAAGGCGGTGGGGCTGGGGTGCGACATCGTCGGTGGCGCGGGCACTGGCAGCTATTATTTCGAGGGACGATCAGGGGTTTACAACGAACTTCAGTGCGGCTCTTACGCCTTTATGGATGCCGACTATGGCCGCATTCTGGATCAGGATGGCAAGCGGATTGATCAGGGCGAGTGGGAAAATGCACTGTTCTTGCTGACCAGCGTCATGAGCCACGCGAAGCCTGACAAGGCGATTTGCGACGCCGGGCTGAAGGCGCAGTCGCTGGATTCAGGGCTGCCAGTGGTCTATGGGCGGACCGATGTGAAGGTGATAAAATGCGCCGACGAGCATGGGGTGATCGAGGATCTGGGCGGCGTGCTCAAGGTCAACGACAAGTTGCGGCTGGTGCCGGGGCACTGCGATCCGACCTGCAATGTCCATGACTGGTATGTAGGGGTGCGCGGCGGCAAGGTCGAAGTCGTCTGGCCGGTGTCAGCGCGCGGCAAAGCCTATTGAGCACGCCGTGCCGGGGCCTCCGGCGGGGATATTTTGGCGAAGAAAAAAGCGGGGGCTGGCCCGCAGGAGATGCCGATGTGGGTCGTTGCCGAACGTGATATTGCCGGGCTGATCTCGCCCGAGGAGGCCTTTGCGGCGGTCGAGGCAACCTTTGCCGCGATGGCGCGGGGTGCTGCCTATAACTTTCCGGTGGTGCGCGAGGCGCTGGGCGAGGGACGGCAATATGGCTTCAAGTCAGGACTGGACCGGGCGGGGAAGATGCTGGGGGTAAAGGCGGGCGGGTACTTTCCGGACAATGCCGCGCGGGGGATCACCAACCATCAGTCGACGGTCTATCTGTTCGATCCGGAAAGCGGGCGTCCGCTGGCCATGGTCGGGGGCAATTTGCTGACGGCTTTGCGGACGGCGGCGGCGTCAGCGATATCGATCGACCGTCTGGCGCGCAAAGATGCGACGGTGCTGGGCATGGTGGGCGCCGGCCATCAGGCCGGTTTTCAGTTGCGGGCTGCAGCGCGGGTCAGACAATTCACTAAGGTCGTGGCCTGGAACCTGCATCCGGACATGCTGCCAAAGCTGGGAGAAGTGGCCACCGAGCTGGGGTTGCCATTTGAGGCAGTTTCCCTGGAGCGTTTGGGGGCGGAGGCGGATGTGATCATCACCATCACCTCGGCGCCCGCCGCATCGCTCATGGACGCGCATATTCGGCCCGGCACACATCTGGCCTGCATGGGGACCGACACCAGGGGCAAGCAGGAAGTCGAGCCCAGGCTTTTGGCGCGCGCCCGCGTCTTTACCGATGTGGTGGCGCAATCGGTG
>JANMDM010000073.1:0-2141 GCA_031376305.1 Pseudomonadota bacterium
TGCAGGGCCAGCGATTCAATCGGCAGACGGAAGCCCGCCATTTCGGCCAGCACGGATGAGTGGCCCGCCGCCACCAGCGCCAGCTTGTCGCAGTCGATGGCGCCTTTGGTGGTATCAACGCCCGTGACCTTGCCGTCCGCGCTGCGGATGCCGGTGACTTCGCATTGCTGGAGGATGTCCATGCCCATGGCGGAACAGGCCCGCGCATAGCCCCAGGCCACCGCATCATGCCGCGCCGTGCCGCCACGCGCCTGATAAAGCGCGCCGAGGACCGGGTAGCGGGGGCCGTCCAGATTGATGATCGGCACCAGTTCCTTGACGCGGGCGGGCTCGATCCATTCGGTCGTCACGCCTTGCAGGTTGTTGGCGTAAACCGTGCGGCGGTAGCCGCGCACTTCATGGTGGGTCTGGGCCAGCATCAAGAGGCCACGCGGGCTGAACATGACGTTGTAGTTCAGATCCTGCGACAGTGTTTCGAACAGGCTGCGGGCTTTCTCATAGATCGCCGCCGAGGGGTCCTGCAGATAGTTCGAGCGGATGATCGTGGTGTTGCGCCCGGTGTTGCCGCCACCGAGCCAGCCCTTTTCGATGATGGCGATATTGGTGATGCCGAAATTCTTGCCCAGGTAATAGGCGGTGGCGAGGCCATGCCCCCCGGCGCCGACGATGATCGCATCGTATTTCTTTTTCGGCTGGGGTGCTGCCCAGGCGCGTTCCCAGCCCTGATGATGGCTCAAAGCCTCGCGGGCGATGGCAAAGACCGAATAGCGTTTCATCGACATGGGGCGAATCCTATCTGCGGGCGCGGGCACCGACTGCGTCTCAATGGAACGGGGCGACATTTGCCTGAGGTTGGCAAGCGTCGCAATCGGGAAAAATGCGACATTTGCGACGCGCTGCGACACTGCGTCCGGCTTGCGGGGGCGATTGGCCTTTCGGCAGCGGCGATGAGCGACTATTTCGGGGGCGGCGGATCAAGGAGCGGCGATGCTGTTTTGGGCAATTGCGGGGACGATGGCGGTGCTGGTGGCGGGCGTGTTGGGGCGCGCCGGGCTCAGGGCGGGACCGTTGGCGGCGGCGGGCGGCGAAGACATGGCCGTCTACCGCGCGCAGCTCGCTGAGGCTGAGCGCGATCAGGCGCGCGGCATCATCGGTGCCGTCGAGGCGGAACAGCTGAAAACCGAAATCGCCCGGCGGATACTGGATCTGGACCGGCTGGGGCGCGGCCACCCGCCCGAGGCCGCTATGGCTGGCGGGCTGGTTATTCCCGGCCTGTTGGCCGTGGTGCTGCTGGGCGGGGTCTTTGCGCTCTATCATCGGCTTGGGGCGCCGGGCGTTGAAGATGTGCCCCATGCGGCGCGTGTCGCCAAGGCGGTGGCACTGCGGGCGGCGCGCCCCGCGCAGGCTGAGGCGGAGATTGCGGCCGCCAGGCTGCGCCCGGTGCCGATGGCCCCTGCGGCGGACTACGGCGCGCTGATGGATCAGTTGCGGGCGGCGGTGGCGGCACGGCCCAGGGATGTTGAAGGCCTGCGGCTTTTGGCGCGCAATGAGCGCAGCCTTGGCAATCTGTCGGCAGCGGCGGCGGCGCAGGCACAACTGGTCGCGGCTTTGGGGCCGGAGGTAACGGCGGATGACACCGCGGCTTTGATCGATAGCTATGTGAATGCCGCTGGTGGGACGGTGACGCCAGAGGCGGAAGCCGCCATAGTGGCGACACTGAAGATGGACCCGGCCAACGGCACAGCGCGGTTTTATGCCGGTCTGTTGGAGGCGCAAACCGGACGCCCGGACCGTGCCTTCGCGCTGTGGCGCGACCTTTTGGAAAACGGCCCGACTGACGCGCCCTGGGTGCCTTTTCTGCGCAATCAGATCGCGTTTGTCGCCGCCGCCACTGGAGTTGACTATGCGGCGCCGCCGCTAAAAGGGCCGCAAGCCGCCGATGTCGTGGCGGCCGCTGCGATGAGTGATACGGACCGTACCCAAATGATTTCGGCCATGGTCGACGGGCTTGAAGCGCGGCTTATGGCGACCGGAGGGACCGCCGCTGAATGGGCGCAACTTCTGACCGCCCTTGGGGTGCTGAAGCAAACCGACCGTGCCCGCGCCGTTTGGGCCAAAGCGCAAACGGCCCTTGCCGGTAA
>JANMDM010000080.1:0-24200 GCA_031376305.1 Pseudomonadota bacterium
GTGGTAGCCGACATAGTCAGGCTCAGGGTCGCAGGCGCAGTAATCTGAAAATCGGCGCGCAGCTGGCGGTTGCCGGGAAAGCCGCCCAGCCCGTCGGGCAGGTGCAGCCCAAGCGTTACCGCCGATGCCGATACCGCTTCGATTGTCCAGACCTGCGCATGGGTGCCGCTGGGGCCGCCGTGCAGCGTGGTTTTACCGGCTTCGTTCGCGGCGAACTGATGTTTGCGCCCGTCAATCTCCGCAGCCGCACCTGCAATGCGGTTGGCGACCGGGCCGACGATGGCCCCGAAATAGGCAAAAGGCCCTTCGTAGGCCGCAACTGATGTTGCCCCTAAAGTCAGCGGCCAGGGTGTTCCGGCCAGGCGAACATCTTGCAACGTGGCGCCATAGGTCAAGATGGTGGCACGCAGCTCGCCGCCCAGCAGATGGATGGCCTGGACGGTTTGTCCCTTTGCCGTCTTGCCGAGGTTTTCGATACGGGCGGTCATCGGCTATAGGATCACACGGGGTTCCGGCAGCCCGCGCGTATCGGCATTGGCGGCAAAAACGCAGCCGTTCTGCGGCTCGGACGCCAGAACTTCGGGCGCAAGGTCGACACTTGCGGTGGTCACGAACAAAGTTGAATAGTCTGGCCCGCCAAAAGCCGGGCAAGATGCATTCCGCCCACCGACAGTAATCGCCCGCAGAAATGCCCCGTCCGGTCCATAGCACGCAACCCGCGACGCCCCCCATAGGGCAAGCCAAAGATTGCCCGCAGCATCGCAAACCGCGCCATCCGGACTCAGCCCGGCGCTGCGCAGATCCAAAAACACCTCGGGCGCGCCCTTTGGCCACCCGTGCAGCGCGTCCAGCCCCACCCGCCATACGGTGCCCTTGGCTGTATCGGCGAAATAGGCGTGGCGGCGATCCGGGGGAAAGCTGATCGCGTTTGCGATGGTGATACCGGGGAACATCTGCCGCAACTCGCCCCGGTAATAGCGCCAGATCGCCCCTTGCCCGGCTTCGGCCTGCTTACCCATGGTGCCAACCCAAAACCCGCCCCAGGGGTCAGTGCGCCCGTCGTTGGACCGCGTGACCGGGTTGTCTCCTTCCAGTGCGGTCACCTTGTCCAGCGCCCCACTGGTCAGATCCATGACCCAAAGCGCGGTTTCCGACGCCACCAGCAACCGGTCACCGTCTACCCAACCGGCGGCTGAAAACATCTGGTCAAACTGCCAGTCCTTTGGTCCCGTGGCGTCGCGGGTTAAAAGCTTATGGCCAAGGATATCGAACCAAAACAACTGCTCCAGTTCCGGGTGCCAAAGTGGCCCTTCGCCCAAAGCACAGATACGGTCATCATAGACGCGGCTCATGGGGACCTCCGATACTGTCCCTCTTTTGCCGCGCGGTGTTAAGAAAGTATAGCGCGAACCGATAGTCTCATCCCGGCAACTGACAATCGGCAATCGACGCGGCCAGATTACGCATCAGCTTGGCGTAAAGACCGGCCCCCGGCGCCAACGCCCGGCCTTCCGGGTCAAGCGCCGCGCCAAGCCGCGTCTTGGTCCCTTCGATAAGCACCTCAGACCGGCGCGGGTCATGGCCCGCTTCGGGGAAGAGACAGCGCACCCCTTCAGTCCCCAGCAAATCGGCGATCTCGCTCAGGCGCTGGGCACTTGGGTCAGCCGCATCGCCGGCTTCGATTGCCGCCGCAATCTTTAGGCCGAAGTGATCGGCAAAATAGCCGTAGGCATTGTGGCCGACGACGATCGGCGCAACCTCCGCTCCGACCAGAAGCCCGCGTATCTCACCATCAAGGGTTGCAATCGATGTCTGTGCCGCTGCCGCATTGCGCGCATAGGTGGCGGCATTGTCCGGGTCGGTGGCGGTCAGGGTATCACGGATCAGCCCGATCCAAACCTGCGCATTCGCGGTGTCAAGCCAGACATGAGGGTCGGTGCCTTCGTGATCGTGATCGTCGGTGTCTTCGGCGCTAGCTTCGGCATGGTCGTGCGAATATTGGCGCGTCAGGGTGCCTTCGGCGGCCAGCAATCCTACGATTTTTGCTGAAGTGTCCGCGGCCAAGGCGCGTTCAAGCCACGGCGTCATCTCAGGCCCGATCCAGAAGACCAGATCCGCATTGGCCAAAGCCCGCGCCTGCGAGGGGCGCAACTGATAGGAATGCGCGTCCGCACTGCCAGACACCAGCAGCTCCGCTTCCCCAAGATCGCCCAAGACCTGTGCCACAAGCGAATGGACCGCGGGAATATCCGTGACCACCTGCGGAACTTCTGCCCAGGCGGCGCAGGTCCATAGGGCCGAGAGGCCAACAAAAGTCGAAAGGCAGTTCATTGCAGACTCCATTCGTGCATTGCGGTAATTTGCCGTCTATCGTATGTTATAGCATAACAGTCAAGAAAATTGTGATACTATAACATGTCAAAACCCGCCGCTGCCGAAACCACTATCGCGTTCTCACCGCATGACCACAGTCACTGTTCGGGCGATCTGCTGGCCACGGCCCAGACGTTGGCGGATGCCCGTGGTGCGCGGTTGACCCCGGTGCGGCGCCGCGTGTTGGAGATTTTGCTGGAAGCGCACCGGGCCCTTGGCGCCTATGAGGTGTTGGAACGCCTTGCGGCAGATGGCTACGGAAACCAGCCGCCGGTGGCCTACCGGGCGCTGGATTTTCTTGTAGAACAGGGGCTTGCCCACCGCATCGATCGGTTGAATGCCTTCATGGCCTGCACCCATCCGGCAGATGCCCATAATCCGGTGTTTTTTATCTGCCGCCACTGCCACACCGTGGCCGAGGCCGCCGGCCCCTTGGTCCGCGCCGCGGTCGCTGACACCGCCAGTGGTATCGGCTTTGTGGTCGAGCGGCTGACGGTTGAAGTGTCGGGCCTGTGCCCGGCTTGCCAAACGGTGGCAGCGTGATGCTTCTGCAAGCCAAGGGACTGGGGGTCCGCCACAGCGATCTTACCATATTGCATGATATCAATTTTGGGATACAACCCGCTGAAATTGTTACCATCGTCGGTCCGAATGGTTCGGGAAAATCAACTCTGGTGCGGGCGTTAATCGGGCTGGAACCCGCCACTTCCGGCCAGGTAATCCGTCAAACCAGACTTAGGATCGGCTATGTTCCGCAGCGTTTGAAGGTTGAGGCTGGTCTGCCAATGACCGTGCGGCGTTTTCTGTCGCTGCCCGAGCGTGTCGGCAATGCCGATGCCGCCCGCGCCCTTGCCCGCGTAGGCGTCGATGGGTTGCAGGACCGGCAATTGGCGCGGCTCTCGGGCGGCCAGTTCCAACGCGTGCTCTTGGCGCGCGCCCTGTTGTCAAAGCCCGATATCCTGATTCTCGATGAACCGACACAGGGGCTGGACCAACCGGGCGTCGCCGGGTTCTACCGCCTGCTGGCCGAGTTGCGCGCTGAAACCGGGGTGGCGGTACTGCTGGTCAGCCATGATCTGAACGTGGTGATGAGCGCGTCTGATCGGGTTGTCTGCCTTAACGGCCATATTTGCTGCGAAGGTGCGCCGCAGATCGTCTCTGCTTCCCCCGAATACCGGGCGCTGTTCGGGCTGGGGGATGATGGTGTGCTGGCGCTTTATCGTCATGTCCATGACCACGTTCATGATCACCGGCCAACCGAAGCCGGGCCTCACCCCCATGCCGGGGGTGAGACTTGCACCCATCCCCACAGCTCCCAGCAGGATCGCACCGATGCTTGACGATTTCATGCTGCGCGCGCTGTTGGCAGGGGTGGGCCTGACGCTGGCCGCCGGTCCATTGGGATCGTTCGTCGTCTGGCGGCGGATGGCTTACTTTGGCGATGCCACGGCACATGCGGCCATTCTGGGGGTGGCGCTGTCCTTCGCCCTGCACCTGCCACTTTATGCCGGGATTTTGGCCGTCGCTCTGGCTGTGGCCCTGATGGTGTCGGTCCTTGCCGGGCGCGGCCATCAGATCGACACGGCCTTGGGCGTCATGGCCCATTCGGCGCTGGCCCTGGGTCTGGTGGCCGTCAGCTTTCTGCCTGAAGTGCGCGTTGACCTGTCGGCCTATCTCTTCGGCGATATCCTCGCGGTCGGCTGGAGCGATGTCCTTTGGGTCTGGTGCGGCGCGCTCGCAGTGCTGGTGCTGATCGTCTGGCGCTGGTCAGGGTTGCTGACAGCCACCGTCAACGAAGAGCTGGCGCAAGCCTCAGGGATAAATCCACGCCGCGAACAGCTGGTGCTGACCCTGGCGCTGGCCATGGTCGTGGCCCTGTCGATCAAGATCGTCGGTGCGCTGCTGATCGCGGCGATACTGATCATCCCCCCGGCAGCCGCGCGCCCGCTGTCACGCACACCCGAAACCATGGCGATCGGGGCCACGATCACCGGCGCATTGGCGGTCTGCGCAGGGCTTTGGGCATCGCTTCGGCTGGATACACCTGCCGGACCGTCGATTGTCGTGGCCGCCTTTGGCCTGTTTCTGATGGCTCTTTTGTGGTCACACTTGCGCCGCTAGACTAGGCACATCCCCTCGCGGTATCCGCACGGCGAGGCGGTCCGGGTAAAGGAACATCCCATGGCGAACCCTCTTTTTGATGCGCTTTTCGCCCCTCATGCCAACAGCGACCGCGCGTTCTTGTACTTCGATGATGGCCAAAGCCTGACCTACCGCGCCTTCCTAAGCCAGACTGCCCGCTATGCCCATGCGCTGCGCGACGCAGGCCTCAACCCCGGTGACCGTCTGGCGTTGCAACTTGAAAAAAGCCCGCAGATGCTGGCCGTTATCGCCGCCGCCATTCAGGCGGGTATTGTCTTCTTGCCCCTCAATCCCGCCTATACGCCCACCGAGGTTGCCTATTTCCTCGACAACGCCAAGGCCCGGATGCTGCTGTGCGACCCGGCCTTTGCCGCCGCCCTTGAGCCGGCCACCAGAATGACCGGGACGACCCTCGCCACCCTCGATACCGACGCTACCGGCAGCTTCGCCGATCTGGCGCGCGATCGGCCCACGCAGTTTCCAACCACCCCGCGCGCGGCTCACGACCTTGCAGCTTTGCTTTACACCTCAGGCACCACCGGTCGCTCCAAAGGCGCGATGCTCAGCCATGACAATCTTTTGTCCAACGCCCGGGTGTTGACCGAAGCCTGGCGCTTTACTGCCCAAGATGTGCTGCTGCATGCCTTGCCTATTTTCCACACCCACGGTCTGTTCGTCGCCACCAACGTCGCCCTCCTGGCCGGTTGCCCGATGATCTTCTTGCCGAAATTCGATACGCAATCCGTGCTTCGCCTTTTGCCGCTGGCCACAACGATGATGGGGGTGCCGACCTTCTACACCCGGCTGCTGGCGGACCCGCGCCTTGACCGCAGCCTTGTCAGTCACATGCGGCTTTTCGTTTCCGGCTCTGCGCCGCTGCTGCGTGAGACCCACCAGCAATGGCAAGACCGCACCGGTCAGCTGCTTCTTGAACGCTACGGCATGACCGAAACCAATATGAACACCTCCAACCCCTACGACGGACCGCGCCGCGCCGGAACCGTCGGCCTGCCGTTGCCGGGCATAGAGGTTAAGATCTGTGATCCGGTGGGCGGCCCCTTGCCTCCCGGTGACACCGGTGTGATCGAAGTGCGGGGCCCGAATGTCTTTCAGGGCTACTGGCAAATGCCCGACAAAACCCGCGAAGACCTGCGCGAGGATGGTTTCTTCATCACCGGCGATCTGGGGGTCCTGGACCAGGACGGCTATCTGACCATCGTCGGCCGCGCCAAGGATCTGGTGATTTCCGGCGGTTTCAACATCTATCCGAAAGAGGTTGAAACCCTGCTCGACGCGCTTCCCGGTATTTCCGAAAGTGCCGTGATCGGCGTCCCGCACCCGGATTTTGGTGAAGCGGTGGTGGCCGTGATCGTGATGCAACCCGGAGCCACGCTCGACCGCGCAGCGATTCAATCAGCCCTTTCGACCAATCTTGCAAAATTCAAGCAGCCCAAACACATCGACATCCGCGCCGATCTGCCGCGCAACACAATGGGCAAGGTCCAGAAAAATCTGCTCAGGGAAGAACTGAAAAACCTCTTCCCCGGCTGATTTCATCTTCGCCCAAGCATCCCCCAGCGTCAGCCCCGGCCCTAGCGTCCAACGCCTGAATACGCCTCGAATCCGGCCTTCTTGGCATCCGCCGCCGAATAGACATTGCGCAGATCCGCCATCCGTGCCGCGTTCATACTGCCGGCCAATCGCTTCAGGTCCAGCGCCCGGAACTCGTTCCATTCCGTCAAGATCACCACCACATCGGCGTTGTCAGCTGCCGCATAGGCATCGTCGAACCAGCTGACACCGGGCAACAACTGCTCACCCTCGCGCCGCCCCTGCGGATCGACAACGCGCACCGTGGCCCCGCCGCCGACCAATGCCGGCACAATCGTCAAAGACGGTGCATCGCGCATATCGTCGGTATTGGGCTTGAACGTCACCCCCAGCACCGCCACCGTCTTGCCGTTGACCGAGCCACCGCACAGATCAAGGATCTTCGTCACCATCCGCCGCTTGATCTCTTCATTGACTTTGATAACAGTCTCGACGATCTGCATCGGGGCTGCATATTCCTGCGCGGTCCGCGCCAAAGCCTGGGTGTCTTTGGGAAAGCAGGACCCGCCATAGCCGGGACCAGCATGCAGGAACTTGTTGCCGATGCGGCCGTCCAGCCCAATGCCCTTTGACACTTGCTTCACATCCGCCCCGACCTTTTCGCACAACAGCGCCACTTCGTTGATGAAGGTGATCTTGGTGGCCAGAAAGGCATTGGCCGCATATTTGATCATCTCGGCGGTTTCCAGATCGGTGTAAAGCACCGGGAAGTCGCGCAAGAACAGCGGCCGGTAAACCTCGCCCATCACCTCACGGGCGCGGTCGGTGGTGACACCCACCACCACCCGGTCGGGGCGCATGAAGTCATCCAGCGCCGCCCCTTCGCGCAGGAATTCTGGGTTGGAAGCGACGTCGAACTGCGCCTTGGGCGCGGCCTTCAGGATTGTCTCCTGCACGGCGCGGTTGGTACCCACCGGCACCGTGGATTTAGTTACCACGACCGCATAATCGGTCAATGCCTGGCCAATTTCTTCGGCGGCGGCCATCACATAGGTCAGGTCGGCATGGCCATCGCCGCGCCGCGTTGGCGTGCCCACGGCAATGAACACCGCCTGCGCGCCTGCGACGGCGCTGGCCAGATCCAGCGTGAACGACAGCCGCCCGGCGGCCACATTTTTTGCCATCAACGCGC
This sequence comes from Pseudomonadota bacterium, assembly GCA_031376305.1. Classification (GTDB taxonomy): domain Bacteria; phylum Pseudomonadota; class Alphaproteobacteria; order Rhodobacterales; family Rhodobacteraceae; genus TMP-24. The sequence goes on from JANMDM010000080.1 coordinate 7,259, forward strand.
CAAGGCCCGGCTCATAGATCGGCACCTCGCCGCGCTTAAGCATCTCAACCTTGCGCGGATCTTTGTCGACACAGACGACGTCATGGCCAAAGTCGGAGAAACACACACCAGAAACCAACCCGACATAGCCGGTGCCAATCATTGCAATCTTCATACCCTAATCCTCACGCGAACTTTGACGCTGAAATGGAGCGAACCGGGCGCGACTGTCAACGCCTCCTGTGGCGCGCCATGGGCAAGGCTGTGGATTTGTTCGGAATTGGGAAACAATTCCACGCCGTTGGTCACTTCATCGCGCCGCAGCTCTCAGAACCTGTCCGGTCGTAAGTAGGCCTACATCGCCTCATCGGTCTTTCCGCTCAGACACCCTTCGATCAAAGCCGCCGTCAACCCGGTAACACCCGCGCCGGTCACCGCAATCTCGACCGAACGCGCCTCATCAACGATGCTCCTTACCAGAAAGGGCAGGCGCATCGCCCCCCCTTTCATCTTTGTGCAAATATCCCCGCCGGAGGCTTCCCCGGTCAAGGCCCCTGCGCCCTTACATGCAGGCGCCGTACAAAGCCCGGGTATTCTCGTGGGTCATAACCACCGGATTGCCGCCGCAAGACGGGTCTTCCATTGCCATTTCCGTCAGCTCGTCCAACCGTGCCGCCTCGACACCCATAGCTGTCAGATTGGCAGGGATGTTAAGCTCAGCCCGCAGCGCCATGATCCTTCCGCGGAACCCATCAAATCCGCCTTTGATGCCCAGATAGGCCGCAGCCTTCTCGATGCGGTCCTCGATCATCGCGCGGTTGAAATCCAGCACCATCGGCATGACCACGGCATTCGTCGTGCCATGATGGGTGCCGTAAACGGCGCCCACCGGATGGCTCAGCGAATGGATCGCCCCCAGCCCCTTCTGGAACGCCACTGCCCCCATCGCCGCCGCGCTCATCATATGGGCGCGGGCATCCAGATCATTGGGATTGGCATAGACCAAGGGCAGGTTCTCGAACACCAGCCGCATCCCTTCCAGCGCAATGCCCTGGCTCATCGGGTGGTAGACGGGGCTCGAGTAGGCTTCAAGGCAATGTGCCAACGCATCCATACCGGTGCCAGCGGTGATGAATTTCGGCATCCCGACCGTCAGCGCCGGGTCGCAGATGGTGACCACTGGCAAGAGTTTCGGATGGAAGATGATCTTTTTCTTATGGGTCACCGAATTGGTCAAAACCCCGGCGCGCCCCACTTCCGATCCGGTCCCCGCCGTGGTCGGCACCGCGATGATCGGCGCGATTTTCGTAGCATCGGCGCGGGTGTACCAATCGTCGATATCCTCAAGATCCCAGACGCACACGGTCTGTTGCGCCATCAGCGCAATCATCTTGCCCAGATCCAGCGCCGAGCCGCCGCCAAAACAGACAACGCCGTCATGCTTGCCGGCAAGGTAGACCTTGATACCAGCCGCCATGTTGCTCTCATTGGGGTTCGGATCCACGTCCGAGAAGACCGCCCGGCCCAGACCTGCAGCCGCAAGGCTATCCAAGGCCGCCGCGGTGATCGGCAGACTGGCCAACGCTTTGTCGGTGACCAGAAGCGGGCGCTTCAGGCCCGCCGCCTTGCACTGTTCGGCCAGCTCGGAAATCCGGCCGACGCCGAATTTGATCGCCGTCGGGTAGGACCAGTTGCGATTGGGAACACTATGAGTCATTTCGTCACCTTTTTCAGATGGTAAGATTTCGGCCGCGTGACCGAATGGAACCCAAGATATGAGAGCGAGCCGCCGCGCCCGGTATCCTTGCAGCCGGTCCAGCACAGCGCCGGGTCCAGATAGTCGCAACGGTTCATGAAGACCGTGCCGGTCTCCAGCTGATTGCCGATCTCAGTGGCCTTGTCGGCATCCTGGGTCCAGACCGAACAGGTCAGCCCATAAGGGCTGTCGTTCATCAGCCGGATCGCTTCGGCGTCATCCTTCACCTTCATGATGCCGACCACCGGGCCAAAGCTTTCCTCCATCATCACCCGCATCGAGTGGTCAACGTTCACCAGAATCTGCGGCGCAAGATAGGCCCCGCCATCATCGGCCGGGAACAGCGCCGGGTCGATCAGCGGCTTGGCGCCTGCTGCCACGGCTTCGGCGATCTGGCCGCGCACCACGGCTGCAAACCGCTTGTTGGCCATTGGACCAATGGTGGTCGCCGCATCAAACGGGTTGCCAAGTGTCAAACCCTTGACCCAGGCCACGGATTTTTCGACGAAAGCGTCGTACAGGCTTTCGTGAACGTAAATCCGCTCGATCCCGCAGCAGCATTGCCCGGCGTTATACATCGCACCGTCCATCAGCGTATCGACCGCTGCATCCAGATCGGCGTCAGCGCGCACATAGCCGGGGTCTTTGCCCCCCAGCTCCAGCCCCAACCCGGTAAAGGTGCCCGCGGCGGCCTTTTCCATTGCCTGACCGCCCCCGACCGAGCCGGTGAAGTTCACAAAGCCAAAAGACCGCGCGCCGATCAGATGTTCGGTTGTCGCATGGTCCAGCACGACGTTTTGAAACACATCCGCCGGAATGCCCGCCGCGTGAAATGCCTCGGCCAGACGCTCGCCGACCAGCAGGGTCTGGCTGGCGTGTTTCAAGATCACCGTGTTTCCGGCCATCAGCGCCGGGGCCAGGGTGTTGATCGTGGTCAGGTAAGGATAGTTCCACGGCGCCACGATGAACACCACGCCCACCGGGTCGCGGGCCAGATAGCGCTTGAAGCGGTCGCCATCCTCGACCATTTGCGGGGCCAGCGACTTTTCGGCAATCTCACCCATATAGTTGGTGCGATCATTCACCCCACCGAATTCACCGCCATAGCGGGCAGGGCGGCCCATCTGCCAGGCGATTTCATCGACCAGTTCGGCCTTTTTGTCAGCGAGCTTGGCCACACCGGCTTTCACCAGAGCGACCCGTTCGGCCAGCGGGCGCGCCGCCCAGGCTTTTTGTGCGGCCTTGGCCCGCGCCACGGCGGCAACAGCCGCCTCGCGCGATAAAGGTTCACGTTCCGCATAGACCCGTCCATCGACAGGCGAGATCAGTTGAATTTTGGTCATCATATCCTCACTTCGCGCCTTATGCGCGTTCAAATCCACGGGCGACTTCCCAGTCGGTCACCACCCGGTTCTGTTCTTCGATCTCCCAGCGGGCGGCGCGGGTGTAATGCGCGATCACCTCGGCCCCGAAGGCTGATTTCAGCATTGCAGACGCTTCCATCAAACTCATCGCCTCGCCCAGGGTCCGCGGCACTTCACGCACTTCGCCGGCCTGATAGGCATCGCCCGAAACCACTGGCTCAAGCGCCATCTTCTTCTCGATTCCGTCAAGACCGGCGGCCAGCAACGCCGCACAGGCCAGATAGGGGTTCAGATCCGCCCCGCCAATCCGGCATTCAACCCGGATCGACTTGGTGCCATCGCCGCAAACCCTGAAACCGGCGGTGCGGTTGTCAACGCTCCACACCGCTTTGGTGGGGGCGAACATGCCCACCACAAAGCGTTTGTAGCTGTTGACGTAGGGCGCCAGAAAATAGGTGATTTCGCGGGCATGGGCCAACTGCCCCGCAATATAGTGCCGCATCAGATCCGACATTCCCAACGGGTCTTTCTCGTCGCGGAAGGCGGGCTTGCCGTCTTTCCACAACGACTGATGGACATGGCTCGACGATCCGGCCTTGTGGTGATCATACTTGGCCATAAAGGTCACGCCGCGCCCCTTTTGGTGACAGATTTCCTTCACACCATTCTTCATGATCGAATGCATGTCGGCGGTATCCAGCGCGTCGGAATACTTGGCGTTGATCTCCTCTTGCCCGGCATCCGCCTCGCCCTTCGAACATTCAATCGGAATGCCCGCATCGTAAAGGCCGTTGCGGATGGCGCGCATCACATCTTCTTCTTTCGAAGTGCCAAAAATCGCGTAGTCGGCATTGTGACGACCCAGCGTTTGAATGTTGCGGTAGCCCGCATCATTCAACGCGTCAAAGCTTTGCTCGAACAGGAAAAACTCCAATTCGGTGGCCATCATTGCGTCAAAGCCCAGGGCCTTGGCGCGGGCAACCTGGCGCTTCAGAATGCTGCGCGGCGCATGCGGCACTTCTTCGTGGGTATGGTGATCCAAAAGATCGCACATCACCAAGGCCGTGCCCGCAAGCCAGGGAATGGAGCGCAGGGTGGCAAGGTCCGGCTTGATCACATAGTCACCGTAACCGGCGGCCCAGCTTGTGGCCTTGTAACCCTGCACTGTCGTCATCTCGATATCGGTGGCCAGCAGGTAATTGCAGCAATGCGTTTCTTCCCAGCCGCTTTCAACAAAATGCTTGGCGTGGAAGCGCTTGCCCATCAGGCGGCCCTGCATGTCGACGATACAGGTCAGCACAGTGTCGATCTCGCCCGAGGCCACGGCTTTTTTCAGGGCGTCAAAAGTCAGATTAGCAGGCATATTATAATCTCCCGTTTCGGGGATGGGGGCACTTCCGGCCTCAGCCCATCCTTGCGTTCAGTCTATCACTTTTCGCGTCGGGCAAGGCCCGGTCTTCTGCGTCACGGCTTCGGGTGACGGCCGGTCTGCAAAGCCTCCAATGCGGCGCGCAAGATCGGCGCAAGGATGTCAGCGATCGCGTTTTCGGCGGCCTTGGTGGCGATCAGATCGTTGCGGACCTCAAGCATGACGTTGCGCAAGCCGTAAGGCGTGGCCTGCAACCTGAGCATATGCGTGACTCCATCGGCGGCGGAATAGGGCTGGTTTAGTTCGGTCTTTAAGGCTGATTGCGCCCGCGCCGCGGCCACCAACTGCAGGGCAAGGCTTGGGTCAGCATCATGGATGACGCCGAATTCCACATCGCGCTTCTGGCCAAAATAGATGGGCGTGAACGAGTGAATGGTCACAATCACCGGTGGGCGTCCCAAGGCAATACGCCGGGAAATTTCGCTATGGAGTGCGGTGTGGAAGGGCAGGTAATAATTTTGCGTCCTGGCCAGCCGTTCTTCCGGCGACACCGTCGCATTTCCCGGAACGTCATAAACCTCGCTTTTGACGGGTATGGCGCCGGCGGCCAGTGGCGGACGGTTCAGATCGTAGACAAGCCGCGACACGCCAGCGGCCATCAGGGCCGCATCCAGCCGATGTGCCAGCCCGCGCGCCAGTCCCAGCGCCCCCGGATCCCAGGCAATATGCGCAAGCCGGGCGTCAGCATTCAGGCCCAGATCGCCATAGGCTTCGGGGATATGATAAGACGCATGCTCACACACCAATAGAAACTCTGCCGCGCCATCGCGGTTCTCAAGCGTGAATTCGCCCTCGGGTGTGCTCGGCGCCCTTGCCATTTCCGGCGGAATCCTTCCATTGCGGATATGTGACGCTCATATGTCGCTCGAGAACTGTCAAGATGTTTTCTAAATTGTTTTTTCTGTTACGATCGTTTCTTGACGGGTGCCATGGCATCCATATCGGAGTGTGACATGCCAGCGGCCAAACGCACCATTGAACAAGAAATCAAAACTGCCTTCGACAGTTTGACCCGTGCGGAACGCCAGCTTGCCAGCCACCTGACCCGCAATTACCCGGTCGCGGCTTTGGGTTCGATCACCGCCTTGGCCAAGGGTGCCGACGTGTCGACCCCCACAGTGGTGCGATTGGTGCAAAAACTGGGCTACAAGGGGTATCCGGATTTTCAGATCTCGATCCGGGCCGAGGTGGAAGAACGGCTGATCTCGCCCTTGGTTAAACATGACCGCTGGGCCGGAGGCGCGCCGCAAACCCATATGCTCAACCGTTATGCCGATGCGGTGGTGGGCAATCTGCAAGCAACGCTCAGCCAGATCGACCATGCCGAGTTTGATGCGATTGCGGCGCTTATGGCCGAAAAGCCCCGCAAGATCTTTGCGATGGGCGGGCGCATCACCCACACGATCGCCGATTATTTTGCCACCCATATGAAGGTGATCCGCCCCAGCGTGTCGTTGATTTCCGACCAGTCAAACGCCTGGCCACCGGCTTTGATCGACATGGCACCCGGCGACGTGCTTTTGGCCATCGACATTCGGCGCTATGAAAACAACGTGCTGCAGCTGGTCGAAATTGCCGCTGATCAGGGCGCAGAGGTGGTGCTGATCACCGATCAATGGGTCTCTCCGGCGGCGGCCCACGCGCGCTACCGCCTGTCGGCGCATATCGAGGCGCCGTCGGCCTGGGATTCAACGGTTGCACTTCAGGTGCTGGTCGAAACCCTGCTGGCCGCCATTCAGACGCTGACCTGGGACGACACCCAGTCGCGCATGCAACGTCTCGAAGACCTTTATGCCCGCTCGCGGTTCTTTCGACGCGGCAAGTAATCAGGCCCTGCGCAGGCCCGATAGGGCATTGATTGACATCGCCAACAGCAAAATCGCCCCGCCAAGCAGCGTGCCAGAGCTTGTCGTCTCGCCAAGGAAAAGCCAAACCCACACCGGGGCAAGCATGATTTCCACCATGCTCAACAGCCCGGCTTCTGCGGCGGACAATGCGCGGATGCCTGCGGTGAAAAGGACCATCCCGCCGCCGATTAGTGCTGCCCCCATCATCATGGCCACTGCAATGGCGCGGGCGGGCAGGACAAAGCTTTCGCCGCGCGCCAGAATAATCAAAGCCGCCACGATGATTGACAGGCAGGACCCAATCAGCACTGCGGGGATCATGTCATTCAGCCTGCCCCAGCGCAAAGTGATGGTGAACGCCGCGAAGCCCGCAGCGGATGCAAGGGCAGCGATGTTGCCCCACCCGGCGCCCAGCTGCAGCCCTTCGCGCACCATGACGAATATGCCAAGGCTGGCGATGGCTATCGCCCCCCAGGTCAGCGGGCGCGCGGCTTCCCCCAAAAGCAACCATGCCATTATGGCGGTTATCAGGGGCGCTGCCGCAAACAGGAACACGGCATTTGCAATGGTTGTCGCCTGCATCGAAAAGATTGCGCCCGCAAAGGCAAAAACCAATCCAAAGCCACCGATCATCGCGGGCCAGCCGGCCGCCCGGATTGCGGTGAATGGCCTGCCGCCAGAGGTGGCGCACACCAACAAGAACAGCACTGGCACGGTGCCAAGCGACCGATAGAAAAGAACGTGCCAGGTGCCCGCCGACCCCACAAGGCGCAGCGCCAACCCGTTCAGCGACCACAGCACAGCCGCGCCGATAACCAAAGCGATGCCGCGTTGGTAGGTGACATTGAATAGCATTGCCGCCCCCCTGACTTCGGCCAGCATCCCTGCGGTCCGCTGATCAGGTCTGTCGCAAAGCCGACGTTGATTGACGTCGGTTTCGCGTTAAATGTCGCCGTCCTAATGCCTCAACCAACCTTCGGCAAAGGTAAGGTTCGGGCAATCGGTAAAGCGCCCAAGGCGGTCCAACTCGGCCTCAAGCCGCGCCACGCGCCCGCGCCCCATCCTGATATCCTGTTCCGGCCAAAATGCTGATATTGCAAGGGTTCTCGCGGATCGGCGGCATTTAACATCGATCCGCCCAATCAACCGCGCCCCCTCCATCACCGGAAAAACATAATATCCAAAACGGCGCTGCGCTTCGGGGACAAAGACCTCGATCCGGTAGTGAAAGCCAAACAACCGCTCAGTGCGCTTGCGGTCGCGCAGGGCGGGATCGAACGGCGAAAGGATCCGCAGCCGGTCGGGCGGCTCAGGCGCTGCTGCGGCCACCTCCGCCAGCCCCGGAAAGGCAAAGGCCCGCCGCTCGCTGCCATCGGCGCCTTCAACCAGCACGTCCTCGATCTGTCCTCGGGCCAACGCGGTGCTGCACCAGGCCTTCGCCTCATCGGGGGCAATCTTGCCCCAAAAGGCCGCCAACTCGCCACTGGTCGCAAAACCCAGGCGTTTCAGTGCCGATCTGCAAGCCCAGTCAATCGTTGCGTCAGCTTCAGGCTGGGTGCAGGCCGGATAAACCCGCTCGGCCAGATCGTAGATCTTGGCAAACCCCTCGCGGCGGGTCACCGCCAATTGGCCAGAGCGCCACAGATATTCGAGGGCCGCCTTCGAGGGATGCCAGTCCCACCACCCGCCTTTGCCGCGCACTTCGTCGGTACCAACCGCGCCCGACCCGACCGGGCCGTGATCGCGTATCTGCGTCAGAACGGCATCCACCTTGTCGCGAAAGGCTGGCCCCTGCCAACCCTCCCAGCGCTCGGGAATGCGAAGGCGGTCACGGGCAAAACGCAGCTGCCAATGGGGCAGGAATTCGGTCGGAACGATTGATGCGTCATGCGTCCAATGCTCAAACACACTGCGGTCGCGTTCCAGCAAAGGTGTCAGGTTCTCCGGCCGATAGGTTTGCCTGCGCGCCCACAAGATCATGTGATGGGCGCGCTCAACTGTGTTGATACTGTCGACCTGCACAAAGCCAAGCCGCCGGATCAGCGCCAGAAGATCGGCGCCCTTCGCCGGGCCACTGGGCATTTCGGCCAAGGCATGACCGTGCAGGAACACCCGCCGCGCCGCGGCATTGCCAAGGCGAAAATGGTTCATACCGGGCCTTACGCCCCCCAGGTCCGCTGCAGCAAAGCAAACCAGTTTTCATGGGCGATCTTACGAATCAAGTTCGCGCCATACCCGTGGGCCGTCAGCGCGTCGATCAGTCGGGGCAGCCCCGCCACATCGCCCAGATCGGCAGGCATTTCCGCCCCGTCAAAATCGGACCCCAGGCCCACATGATCTTCCCCCAGATGCGAGATCAGATGGTCAAGGTGGCGCAAGATCGGATCCCAGCCCCTGAAGGCCGTGCGCTGGCCGTCGGGGCTCAGAAAGACCGTGGCAAAGTTCAGACCCACCATACCGTTGCGTTCGCGGATCACCGCCAGCTGCCGGTCGGTCAGATTGCGGGTCGACGGGGTGATGGCATGGGCGTTGGAATGTGTGGCGACCAAGGGTGCATCGGAAAGGGCGGCCACATCGTTAAAGCCCGCCTCGTTCAGATGCGACAGATCAATCAGGATCTTCAAGGCATTGCATTCGCGCACCAGCCGCTTGCCCGCATCGGTCAGCCCCGGCCCGGTATCGGGGCTACCGGGAAAGCGGAACGGCACACCATGGCCAAACACCGTCGGCCGCGACCAGACCGGCCCGATCGAACGCAGCCCGGCAGCATGCCAGACATGCAGCGCATCGAGGTCTTCGTCGATGGCCTCGGCCCCCTCAAGATGCAGGATAGCGGCAATCTGACCCGCGGTAATGGCCGCGTGAATATCGGCCAGGCTGCGGCAGATTTTCAGGGTGCCGGTCCGCTCAAGGGCCATCAGATGCCCGGCCATTGCCAAGGCCACAGGCTGCGCCTCGACGGCACCGATCAGTCCCGGCAACGGCACCTCATAGGGGGGTGCCTTCATCAACGCGTCCATCGCGCCAAGATTTGGCGACTTGGGAGAGGGGACATAAATGGCAAAGAACCCACCGACAAAGCCGCCGGTCTTCATGCGCGGCAGGTCAAGGTGACCCTTGCCCTGCGCCCCGGACCAGATGGCATCGCGGTGATCTTTGTCGTTATACAAATGCAAAAGCAGGTCGTTGTGGCCGTCAAATACCGGAATCATGGCAACTCGCTTGGGTTGAAGGGCGTCATCCGCCCTGCGGGCGTCGCATATTCCCGGCGCCCCGGCAAGGATCTGTCCAGCCAAGAACGCTAAGAACCGCAACCAACATATGAGCTGGTTCTTGCCACTGTCACCGGCCTGTGACCACAGTGGGCTGGTCAGGGGGGCCTGACAGCTTTGATCCGTCGCCGGGGTGGCCCATGCGCCTGAAAGACCGAACCATTCTGATCACGGCAGCGGGGCAAGGCATCGGCCGCGCCAGTGCGCTTGCCTGCGCGGCCGAAGGTGCACGCGTTATCGCCACTGACCTTAATGCTCAAATTCTGGAAACGCTGCGCCCTGATGGGTCGCGCATCGAGACATATGTGTTGGATGTACGCGATGACGCGGCGGTGCGCGCCCTTGCAGCCAGCCTTGGCCCGCTTGACGGGCTGTTCAACTGCGCAGGCTTTGTTCACAGCGGCACGGTGCTTGAGATCACTGACGCCGAATGGGCGTTTTCCTTCGACCTTAACGTCACCTCGATGTTTCGGATGTTGCGGGCATTTTTGCCCGGCATGCTGGTGCGGGCGGCTGATACCGGCGATGTATCGGTCCTGAACATGGCCTCGATGGCCTCGTCGATCAAAGGCTTTCCCAAGCGCACCGTCTATGGGGCAACCAAGGCGGCCGTCATCGGGCTGACCAAGGCTGTGGCGGCGGATTATGTGAAACAGGGCCTGCGCTGCAATGCGATCTGTCCGGGCACAGTTGATACCCCCTCGTTGCGCGGCCGCATTGCCGCCGCCGCAGATCCGCTGCAGGCGGAACAGGATTTCATCGCCCGCCAGCCGATGGGCCGTCTGGCGAGCGTCGAAGATATCGCGCCAATGGTGGTGTTCTTGTTGTCTGGCGACTCGCGCTTTGTTACCGGGCAAGCAATGCTGGTTGATGGCGGCGTCACAATCTGACAACCGGGTAAAGACAAGGAAATCTGCAATGAAACTTCTACGGTACGGGCCGAAGGGCCAGGAAAAGCCGGGGCTTTTGGATGCCAATGGCCGGGTCCGCGACCTGTCGGGCGTGATCGCTGATTTGGCGGGCGACGCTTTGTCGCCCGAAGGTCTGGCGCGTTTGGCCAGCCTTGATCCTGCGACCCTGCCCTTGGTCCCCGGCACCCCGCAGGCGGATTTGCGCCTTGGCCCCTGCGTTGGTCATATCGGCAAGTTCATCTGCATCGGCCTCAACTACGCCGACCACGCCGCCGAAAGCGGTCTGCAGGTGCCGCCCGAGCCGGTGATCTTCAACAAATGGACCTCCGCCATCACCGGCCCTGATGACAACGTCGAAATCCCCCGCGGTTCGGTCAAGACCGACTGGGAGGTCGAGCTGGGCGTCGTTATCGGCACGGGCGGCAAACACATCGACGAAGCCGACGCCCTGAGCCATGTCGCGGGCTACTGCGTCGTTAATGATGTCAGCGAGCGTGAATACCAGTTCGAACGCGCCGGCACCTGGGATAAGGGCAAAGGCTGCGACACCTTCGGCCCCATCGGCCCCTGGCTGGTCACCCCGGACGAGGCGGGCGATGTGGACAATCTGAAAATGTGGCTCGATGTCGATGGGCGGCGCTTCCAGAACGGCTCGACGGCGACGATGGTCTATAAGGTGCCGTTCCTTGTCGCCTATGTCAGCCGCTTCATGTCACTGCAACCCGGCGACGTGATTTCCACCGGCACGCCGCCGGGGGTGGGCATGGGGCAAAAGCCGCCTGTGTATCTGCAGGGCGGCGAAGTGATGCGCCTTGGCATTGACGGGCTGGGCACCCAGACCCAGCCTGTCGTGCGGGGCTAAGGCGACCCTGTCCGCCGCACACGCTGTGCGACACCCCTGTCCGCTCTCAGACCGTTTCCATCGCCTTGGTCTTGGTCCGCAACGGGCCCGGAAAATGGCACGCGACCGAATGCGAAGCGCTGGTCAGCTGCGGCACTTCAGTTGCACACACCGCCTCGGCGCGCGGACAACGGGTACGAAAGACACAGCCCGACGGCGGGTTGAACGGCGATGGCAGATCGCCGTCCAGCGGGATCGTCACCTTGGCCCGTTCCGCCACCGGATCAGGGATCGGCACCGCCGACAAAAGCGCCTGAGTATAGGGATGCTGAGGGTGCGCATACAGGTCCTGGCCGTCAGCCAGTTCCATCGTGCGGCCCAGATACAGCACCATCACCCGGTCCGAGATATGTTTGACCACGCTCAGATCATGGGCAATGAAGACCATCGCCAAGCCCAGATCGCGTTGCAATTCCATCAGCAGGTTGATGACCTGCGCCTGAATCGACACATCCAGCGCCGACACCGGCTCGTCACAGATCAACAGCTTTGGCCCGACAATCAGCGCCCTTGCGATGCCGATCCGCTGGCATTGGCCACCCGAAAACTCATGCGGATAACGGTTGATCTGGTTGGGCAACAACCCCACCCGGTCCATCATCGCCTTGATGCGGGTCTTTGCCTCGTCTTTTGACAGGTCCGGATGATGGGTCCGCAAGGGTTCTGCAATGATCTGGCCGACGGTCATGCGCGGGTTAAGGCTGGCCAGCGGATCCTGGAACACCATCTGGATATCGGCGCGATACTTCAGCATCGCGTGCCGCGACAGCGCCAAAAGATCGACCCCATCTTGCCAGATCGCCCGGCCGGTCGCGGGAACCATGCGGATCAGCGCCCGCGCCAGCGTGGATTTCCCACAACCGGACTCGCCCACGATCCCCAGCGTCTCGCCGGGTTTCAAATCGAAGTTCACGCCCCCAACCGCATGCAGCTTGCGCGGCGCGGTCCAGGGCATGTCCCCCTCGCGGCGGATCTCAAAGGTGACGCGCAGATCTTCGACCTTCAGCAGGGATGCGGTCATACCAGTTCCTCCACCTTGCGGTTGCAGGCGCGGTATCGCCCCGGTTCAAATTCGGTCAAAGGCGATAAGCGCTGCGTACAAGACTCGACCTCAAAGTCGCATCGCGGCGCAAACGGGCACCCCTTCGGTGCCCGCGTCATATTGGGGGGCGTGCCGGGGATGCTGTAAAGATCGCCGCCATGCTGATCGACCCGCGGAATCGCCCGCAACAGCCCTCGCGTATAGGGGTGGGACGGCGCCGCGAACAACGTATCAACCGGGCTTTGTTCCATGACCTGCCCACCATAAAGGACAATGACTTTTTCGCAAAACCCGGCAACGACGCCCAGATCATGGGTAATAAGGATCGTCGCCATGCCAAATTCGCGCTGCAGATCCCCCAAAAGCGCCATGATCTGCGCTTGCACGGTCACATCAAGCGCCGTCGTCGGCTCATCGGCGATCAACAGATCAGGGCGGCACAAAAGCGCCATGGCGATCATCACGCGCTGCCGCATGCCGCCTGAAAACTCATGCGGATAAAGCCGTATCCGCCCCTTGGCATCGGGGATTTTCACCGCATCCAGCATCCGCACGCTTTCCGCGACGGCGTCGGTTTTGCTCAGCCCCTTGTGATGCACCAGCACCTCGGCCATCTGGTCTGCCACCCGCATATAGGCGTTAAGCGAGGTCATCGGGTCTTGAAAGATCATCGCAATCCGTCGGGCCCGTATCTGGTTGATCGCCTGACGGGGCGCATTCAGGATTTCCTGCCCGTCGAAGATGGCAGACCCTGTCGCGGTGCCGTTCTTGGCCAAAAGCCCCATCACCGCGAAAGCAAGCTGGCTTTTCCCCGAACCGCTTTCCCCGACGATGCCCAGCGTGCCACCCTTTTCCAGCGACAGGCTCACGCCGTTCACCGCATTGACCACGCCATCATTGGTCCTGAACCGAACCGCCAGATTTTTGATATCAAGAAGGGCCATGTCAGCGGTCCTTCGGGTCAAGAGCATCGCGCAACCCGTCACCGACAAAGTAGAAGGCGAACAGAGTGGTCACGAAGAACGCCAAAGGCGCGATGAGCGCCCAGATAAATCCGTAGCCGATGGTCTTCGAGCCGTCAGAGATCAGCGCGCCAAGGCTGGTCATCGGTTGCTGAACGCCCAGACCCAGGAAGCTGATGAAACTTTCGGTCAGGATCATTTCCGGGACCAGAAGGGTCGCATAAACCGCGACGATACCCAAAAGGTTGGGCACGATGTGACGCAGGATGATCTTCCACCCCGGCACCCCCGAGGCGCGCGCCGCCTCGATGTATTCCTTGTTCTTCAGGCTCAGTGTCTGACCGCGCACGATCCGCGCCATGTTCAGCCATGACAAAAGCCCGATGCCGACAAACAACATCAGCAGCGAGCGGCCGAACATCACCAAAAGCAGGATGATGACGAACATGAACGGAATCGCCAGCAAGATATCGACAAGGCGCATCATGATATTGTCGGTGCGCCCCCCGGCATAGCCAGACACCGCGCCATAAAGCGTGCCGACGATGACCGAAATCACCGTACCGACAATCCCCACCAGCAGCGATATCCGTGTGCCCTGCGCGGTTACTGAAAACAGATCGCGCCCGTCATTGTCGACGCCGAAATAGTGACCATTCGCCCAGGAAGGCTGTCCGGACTCTGCCGCGTGGCCCATGATCCCGAAATCTTTGTAATCGAAGGTGTAGGCGGCGAATAATTCTCCAAAGAAGGCATAGCCTGTGACGATGATCAGGATGAACACCCCGGCCACCGCCGCCTTATTGCCCAGGAACCGCTTCTGCGCATCTGCCCAAAGCGACCGTCCCTTGACCTCGGGCTCGGCCAGCCTGTCGCTCAGGCTTTGCAGTTTGATGGTGTCGATGACCATGGCTCAGTACCTGATTTTCGGGTCGATCCACGCATAGAGGATATCGACCACAAGGTTGAAAAGGATCGTCAGCGCGCCGACAAGGATTGTAACGCCCATCATCACCGAATAATCGCGGTTCAGCGCCGCATTGACAAAACTGCTGCCGATGCCGCCGGTGGAGAAATACATGTCCACCACCACCGACCCGGTGATCATCGTCACGAAAGCCGGTCCAAGGTAGGAAATCACCGGGATCAGCGCCGGCTTTAACGCATGGCGCAAGATCACCTTGAATTCGGGCAAACCTTTCGCGCGGGCGGTGCGGATATGGTTCGAGGTCAGCACCTCAAGCATCGAAGACCGGGTGATCCGCGCGATCGAGGCCATGAAGGATGTGGAAAGTGCAATCACTGGCATGACGACAAACTTCAATTGCCCGCCCTCCCAGCCGCCGCCCGGCAGCCAGCCAAGCCAAAGCGTAAAGATCAGAACCAGCACTGGTGCCATCACGAAGTTGGGCAAAACCTGTGCTCCGATCGAGATTCCTACCGACAAATAATCAAGCCAGGTATTGTGAAAAATCGCCGCCAACACTCCAAGCAACAGTCCGGCCGCAACCGCCACAACAAACGAAATCGACCCGTAGATCAGCGTCACCGGAAAGCCCTGGGCAATGATCTCGTTTACGGTGCGGTCCTTGTAGACAAAGGACGGGCCGAAATCGAAATTCGCGACAATGCCCCAGACATAGGTCAGCATCTGCCGCCACAAGGGCTGATCCAGCCCGTATTTAGCATTAAGATTGGCCAGAACTCCCTCTGGCAATTTCTTTTCGGTGGTGAAGGGCCCGCCGGGTGCGGCGTGCATCAGCAGAAATGAAATGATGATAAGCAAAAGCAGCGTTGGAACGGCGACGGCCATCCGCTTGATTATGTAACTGAACATTGTTTGCTCCCCGGATGCAGGTATGCGAAATTGCCCCCGGCCACGCGGGCCGGGGGCTTTTCGCACAGATCAGGTTACTGTTTTACGCGGTAGATGTTCTTCGCGTACCAGCTCTGCATCACGTTCTTGTCGGGAAGGCCCCTGATATCCGAACTGATCATGTCGACCTTGGCATAGTGATAGATCGGGATGATCGGCATATCGGCGGCCAGGATTGCTTCGGCCTTGGTGTACATGACATTGGGGTCTTCAGCGGTCTTGGCGTCTTTCATCAGCGCGTCGTATTCAGGGTTGGCGTATTTGCCACTGTTATTGCCCGAATAGCTGGCCAGCAGATCAAGGAAAGTCGAGGCTTCGTTATAGTCGCCACACCAGGCATACCGCGCCATCTCGAAATCCTGCGCCTGCAGTTTGTCGGTGTGAACCTTCCATTCCATGTTGTTCAGCACCAGCTCGACACCCAGCGTCTGCTTCCACATCTGCGCCACGGCGGCCGCAATTTTCTGATGCGCCTCTGACGTGTTGTAGTTGAACTGGATGGTCAACGGATTATCGGGGCCGTATCCGGCCTCAACCATCAGTTCCTTTGCCTTGGTGTCGCGCTCTTCCTGGGTCCAGTGCGAATAGTCGATGTCTGGCATGGAAAAGCCGTTCATCGCCCAGTGGGTCCAGTTGTAGGCCGGCTTCTGGCCACCCTGCAGGACGTTATCAACGATCACATCGCGGTTGACCGCATAGGACAGCGCCTTGCGGACGCGAACGTCCTGTAGCGCCTTGTTCCCGGTCGCGGTCAGGTTGATCATGTAGTCATAGGAACAGGCCTGAGGGGTCGAAAACGCCTCATCCGGGTGTTCTTGCTGCATCCGCGGGAATTGGCCTGCGGGTACGTCGGTGCGGTCAACCTCGTCCGCTAGAAACCGGGTTAGGGCAGCATTTTCGTCATTGATGGTCAGCGCCGTGACGGTGGCGATGACGGTGTGGGCGTCGTCCCAATAGTTCGGGTTGCGCTCCATCACCACCTTTTCGCCCAAGGTGTGCTCTTTAAGAACATAAGCCCCATTGCCAACCAGATTGCCCGGTTTCGTCCAGTCAGCGCCAAATTTGTCGATCACAGCTTTGTTGAGAGGAAACAGCGAGGCGTTGGCGGTCATTTTCGGGAAATAGGGCAGGGGGGCGATCAGCGTGACCTCAAACGTGTTGTCATCGACAGCGCGCACGCCCAGGTCCGTGACCGGCTTTGTGCCAGCCGTCACCTCAGCAGCATTCACGACCTGCCCAAGTTCCAGATACCACGCATATTCAGACGCCGTTGCCGGATCGGCAAGCCGCTGCCAGCCATAAACGAAATCCTGCGCGGTAACCGGGTCGCCATTGGACCACTTCGCTTCCGGGCGCAGATGGAATGTATAGACCGTCTTGTCTTCGGACAGATCAAAACTGGTGGCAACGCCGGGCTCTAAGCTGCCATCCGAAGTCTCGTTATAAAGAGCTTCAAAGAGCGAGCGCAGAACATCCTGGCCTTCCGTGTCGGCGTTCAGGCTGGGGTCCATGGTCTTCATCGCGTCAAGCATGCGGTAGGTATAGGTCTGGTTGTCCGCCAGAACTTCGCCGGGCTGCGGGTTGGCCGCCAGCGCCGGAAAGG
>JANMDM010000084.1:0-16233 GCA_031376305.1 Pseudomonadota bacterium
ATCGTGGCTGATCAACAACCTGATCGTGAACCTGGCCGCCAAGGGCAAGGATCTCAGCTTCGGATTCCTGTTCAACCGGGCGGGCTATGACATCGGTCAGATGCTTATTCCTTATACCAATGACAGCACGCATGGCCGTGCTGCGATCATCGGCCTTTTGAATACTTTGCTTGTTGCCGGCTTTGCCTGCCTGTTTGCCACCATTCTTGGCGTGACCGTCGGCATATTGCGGCTGTCGAAAAACTGGCTCGTCGGGCGGTTGATGACCGTCTACATCGAAGTGTTTCGCAATGTGCCGCTGCTGCTGTGGATCATCCTGTCCTATGTGGTTCTGTCGGAAATCATGCCGGAACCCAAGGATTTCAAGCTGACCGAGGTGATGATTGCCGCAGGCGAAGCGCCCAAGGCACAGATGATCTTTGACGGCGCAGTGGCCGTTACCAACCGCGGCACCAATATCCCGGCGGTACTTTTGTCGCGCAGCCTTGGCGGCGTTGATCTGGGGCCGCTGTCGCTCAACTTCAACTTTCTGCTGATCGTCGCCGCAGTGGTTGGCAGCTTTCTGGCCAACCGGGCGCTGGTCCGCAACGCCGCTGCGGTGCAAGAAGCCACGGGTGATCGACCTGTGACGTGGTGGAAAAGCCTGCTGATCCTCTTTGCTCCAACGATCCTCTTGCTGGCAGCACTTGGGTTTCACCTCGAATACCCGGTTTTCAAGGGCTTCAACTTCAATGGCGGCATCAACGTCGCCCACGCTTTCACCGCACTTCTGCTGGCATTGACGCTCTATTCGGCCACCTATATCGCCGAGGCGGTCCGCGCCGGTGTGCTGGCAATATCCCACGGCCAGTCCGAGGCAGCTTTCGCGCTGGGCTTACGTCCGGGCCGCACCATGAACCTGATCATCCTGCCGCAGGCGCTGCGGGTGATCATACCGCCGCTGATCTCGCAGTACCTGAACATCACCAAGAACACCTCGCTTGCCATCGCCGTCAGCTATCTTGACCTGCGCGGCACCTTGGGCGGCATCACCCTGAACCAGACCGGGCGCGAGTTGGAATGCATGCTCTTGATGATGCTGATCTATCTGATCATCAGCCTGCTGATTTCCTCGGTGATGAACGTCTTCAACAACGCCGTCAAACTGAAGGAGCGTTGAGATGAGCATCCTTTACGTCCGCAACGCGATGCTGCCGCAACAACCGCCGCCGCTTACCGAAAAAGGCGCGGTGAAATGGATGCGCGAGAACCTGTTTTCCGGGTGGATGAACACGATCCTGACGGTGCTGGGCGTTCTTGCGGTTTTCTTCATGGTCAAGGCGGCATTGCCCTGGCTTTTGCACGGTGTCTGGAACGCCCATTCGCTTGGTGAATGCCGCGATATCATCGCCGCCAAATGGGGCGAAGGTCAAAGCGGGGCCTGCTGGGCTGTGATCCACGAACGTTGGAACCAGTTCCTGTTCGGGTTCTATCCGCGCGATCTGTACTGGCGGCCGGTTCTGGCATTCGTGTTGCTGTTCGCTGCAATTGCCCCGGTTCTCTTTCCGCAGCTTCCCCGTATCCTGCTTTGGATTACGGGCAGCTATCCGGCGCTGGCCTTTTGGCTCTTGTGGGGCGGGTCGGTCTGGGCGCCTGTAATGACGATGGTGGGCTTTGCGATCATCCCTATCGTTTACTGGCTGATTTCAACTCGTCTGGGTGCGAGCATGGCGGCGGCAATCGGTTTCGTAGCAGCCTGCCTGTGGTGGTTGGTAATTCAGGGGCATATCTCGGCGGCGCTTGAAAGCACGGTGCCTTTGTCGCTGACGGCCATCGACAGCGACCAATTCGGTGGCTTCCTTCTGGCCTTTGCCATCGGCGTCACCGCAATCGTCGCCTCCTTGCCGCTTGGCATCCTGCTGGCCCTGGGCCGCAAATCCGACATGCCGCTGGTCAAGATGCTCTGCGTCGGCTTCATCGAGTTCATTCGCGGCGTGCCGCTGATCACCATGCTGTTCACCGCATCCCTGCTCTTGCAGTACTTCCTGCCGCGCGGCACCAACTTCGACCTGATCCTGCGGGTGGATATCCTCGTCACGCTGTTTGCCTCGGCCTATATCGCCGAAGTGATCCGGGGTGGTCTGGCCGCCCTGCCACGCGGCCAGTCCGAGGCCGCCGATGCGCTGGGTCTGGACTACTGGCAGGCGCAGCGGCTGATCACCATGCCGCAGGCACTGAAAATATCGATCCCCGGCATCGTGTCCTCGTTCATCGGCCTGTTCAAGGACACCACGCTGGTGGCCTTCGTCGGGCTTTTGGACCCGCTCAAGGGCATCACCGCCGTCGTCCGTGCCGACATCAACTGGAAGGGCATCTACTGGGAGCCCTACATCTTCGTCGGCGCCATCTTCTTTGTCATCTGCTTCGGCATGTCGCGGTATTCCATGTACCTCGAACAAAAGCTGAAGCGCGATCATCACTAAGGAGTACTCAGATGTCAGAAGCCGCCACCAGCCGCAAAGCGGACCCGACCCAGATGAAAATCAGCGATGAGATCGCCGTGCAGATCACTGCCATGAACAAATGGTACGGGGCCTTCCACGTGTTGCGCGATATCAACATGACCGTGAACAAGGGCGAACGCATTGTCATCTGCGGCCCCTCGGGGTCCGGAAAATCGACGCTGATCCGCTGTATCAACCGGCTTGAAGAGCACCAGTCTGGCCAGATAGTTGTCGACGGCACCGAACTGACGAGCGACCTTAAGAACATCGACAAGGTGCGCTCAGAGGTTGGGATGGTGTTCCAGCATTTCAACCTGTTCCCGCATCTGACAATTCTCGAAAACCTCACGCTGGCGCCGATCTGGGTGCGCAAAACGCCCAAGAAAGAGGCCGAAGAAGTGGCGATGCACTTCCTGAGCAAAGTGAAAATCCCCGAGCAGGCGCATAAGTACCCCGGCCAATTGTCGGGCGGTCAGCAGCAGCGGGTGGCCATCGCGCGGTCGCGGTGCATGAAGCCGCGGATCATGCTGTTCGATGAACCGACCTCGGCGCTGGATCCCGAAATGATCAAGGAAGTGCTCGATACGATGATCGAGCTGGCGCAGGAGGGCATGACCATGCTGTGCGTCACCCATGAGATGGGCTTTGCCCAAGCCGTGGCCAACCGGGTGATTTTCATGGATCAGGGCCAGATCGTCGAGCAAAACTCGCCCAAAGAGTTTTTCAACAACCCGCAAAGTGATCGCACGAAGCTGTTCCTCAGCCAGATCCTTGGCCACTGACAGCGCCGGTTTCAAAAGCATAAGGCCCCGGTCGACGCCGGGGCCTTATGCTTTTGTGTAAGGATTAATCGCGCCCGGACGGCACGAAGAAATCCAGAACACTGCCGCTGCCGGTCTTCAGCTCGGCCCAACTGCCGATCTCGAAATCCACCACCAGCGTTGCCGCCGTTGGATAGCGGGAAAAATCCGCATGGCTGGGAACCCGCGCGGGCAGGCTGCGGGCAAATTCCGCGATGCCGGGGTTATGTCCCAACATCATCACCGTATCGCCCTTGGCCCGGCTCAGCACTTTGTGCATCACATCCGGCGACGCATGATAAAGGGCCTCAATAAATTCGACCTTTGGCATGATCTCAAGCGGGGCCACGGACACGGTGGCCCATGTCTCGCGGGTTCTGAGCGCGGTAGAGCACAGCACCTGATCCGGCTCATAGCCGCGCGACCCCAGCCATTCGCCCAACTCAAGCGCTGCCCGCAGGCCACGCTTGTTCAGGGGGCGGTCTTGATCCGCTGTCATTGGGTCATCCCAGGCGGATTTTGCGTGGCGGGTCAGGATCAGGCGGCGGTGGCCGGTTGGTGTCATCTGTGAAAGAGCCTCATATGATAGGAGGATTGTTCCGGTAACCTGCCATAGGCTTGTGACACGGGGCAAGCGCGACGAACGCCACATCCGAAAGAAAGACAGTCGCCGCCATCCCGTGTATCCAGAAAGTCGTGGCAAGCAGGTAGGTTGTAACCACTGCCCGTCAGCGCGCGCGGCGGGCAGCCTGTTAAGCATGGTTTGGCCTCACAGATTTCGCAAGGACTCTTTATGCCGGCCAGCGGTAACTCTAGCCGGTCTTTGACGGCTATAGCGCCCCGGTAAGAAACGAATAGTCCGGCCTGTTCATGAACAAGCAACGTGACCGGAGATGCCCAGGCCCGCCCCGAGCGCAGCGCCCATCGGTAAAAGGGATGGTACGGTTGGCCACCAAAGGGAAAATACGCCTTGCCGCCAAGGCCGCAGGCCATTGTGCCGATGATCCGACGCGACCAGCGGTCCAACGGGTCTGGCGTGGCGTCCAGCCACTCCGGCTCGGTCGTGACATGCGCCCAAAACCCCGGCTCTTGCGGCCCGAGCAACACCAGCGTCTTCAGGTCGGGCGACATGGCGTCACCCGGCTCCAGATGAAATGCGCCGAAGATGCCCAGGTGCTGCCCCGCCGCCGTTTTGGCAATGGCTGCAAGCGTGGTCACGTCATGCGCGGTTTGATCCGCGGCTCGGTTGAGCGAATCAAAGAACCGGCACCGTGATCGGTGAACAACTCAAGCAAACAGGCATTGGGCGTGCGCCCATCCAGGATCACGACCGCCCGCACGCCTTGCTCCAGCGCCATAAGTGCTGTTTCGGTCTTGGGGATCATGCCGCCCGCAATCACCCCGCGTGCGGTCATATCGCGCACCTGATCAGGCGTAAGCTGCGTAACGACCTCGCCCGCCTCGTCCTTCACCCCGGTCACATCCGTCAGCAAAAGCAGACGGTCGGCCTTCAGCGCCCCGGCTATGGCCCCGGCGGCAGTGTCGCCATTGACGTTAAAGGTTTCATTGTCATTGCGGCCCGTCGCCACCGGCGCCACCACAGGAATAATCCCCGCCCCATAAAGATCGCGCAGCACCTGGACGTTCATTTCGACCGGGCGACCGACGAAACCCAGTTCGGGGTCGTCGGGTTCGCAGACCATCAAATCGTCGTCCTTGCCGGAAATCCCGACAGCCCGGCCGCCTTGGTCGTTAATGGCCTGCACAATGCGCTTGTTGACCAGCCCGGACAGCACCATTTCAACGACCTCGACCGTCGCCTTGTCCGTAACCCGTTTGCCGCGCACGAATTTCGACTCGATGCCAAGCCTGTTCAGCAGGTCGTTGATCATCGGCCCACCGCCGTGCACCACAACCGGGTTCACGCCCACCTGCCGCATCAGCACGACGTCACGGGCAAACTCGGCCATAGCTGCGTCGTCGCCCATCGCATTGCCGCCGAATTTCACAACGACAACCGCACCCGCATAGCGTTGCAAATAAGGAAGCGCCTCGGACAGGGTCCGCGCGGTGGCAATCCAGTCTCGATTCATTTCTTGCTTTCTCATCAGGCCCTCTTTCGTGCTTTTGTTAGACCCTGGGGAAGCACCTGCCAAGGGCAATGGCCGATTGCCTTCCACGATAAAGTGTCTAGGTTTCCCTCGAAGCGCCGACCGGAGTGGAAGATGATCGAAACGGAACAGAAAATCATGCTGTTGACCGGCGCCAGCCGCGGGATCGGGCATGCAACTGTCAAGCGCTTTGCCAAAGGTGGCTGGCGGGTCATTACCTGTTCGCGCCATCCATTTCCCGAGGAATGCCCGTGGGGCGGTGGCGGCGAGGATCATATTCAGGTCGATCTGGCGGATCCCAACAAGACCATCGAAGCCATCAAATTGATCCGCTCAAAACTGAACGGCAGGCTTCATGCCTTGGTCAACAACGCAGGCATTTCGCCAAAAGGGCCGGGTGGTGCACGGCTTAACACGCTCGACACCGATCTGCGGACCTGGGGCCAGGTTTTTCACGTCAATTTCTTTGCCAGCGTCGTCTTGGCGCGCGGCCTGAAGGATGAACTTTCAGCGGCCAAGGGCGCGGTGGTCAATGTTACTTCTATCGCCGGTAGCCGGGTGCATCCCTTTGCCGGGGCCGCATACGCCACCTCCAAAGCCGCGCTAAAGGCCCTGACCCGCGAAATGGCGCATGACTTTGGCCCATTGGGCGTACGGGTGAATGCCATCGCCCCCGGCGAGGTTGAAACTGCAATCCTCAGCCCCGGCACCGACAAGATCGTCCAAGGCTTGCCGCTGCGGCGGCTTGGCCAGCCCTCGGAAGTGGCGGATGTGATCTGGTTTCTATGCTCGGACCAGTCCAGCTATGTCACCGGCACCGAGATCGAGGTGAATGCGGGTCAACACGTCTGAGCGAAACGCCGAAACGGCTTTTGAGACCGTCACTGGATCGTGGCGATGATCGCCCGCAGCGATTCGATGCCATCGCCTTTTTCTGACGAGGTCATGATGATTTCCGGATAGGCTGCGGTGTGCTTTTGCAAGGCAGCGCGAACCTGATCGGCGATTGCGTCTCGTTCTTCCGGCCTGACCTTGTCGGCTTTGGTCATGACCACCTGAAAGGTGACAGCCGAGCGGTCCAGCAGCGTCAGGATTTCCTCGTCAACGGCCTTGACCCCATGGCGGGTGTCGATCAGCACAAACGCCCGCCGCAGGGTCTGACGCCCGGCCAGATAGGCCTTCAGCAGGCGCTGCCATTTTTCCACGACCGATTTCGGGGCTTCGGCATAGCCATAGCCCGGCAAGTCTACCAGATAGATGTCGGGGCCAGCGGTGAAGTAATTGATCTCTTGGGTGCGGCCCGGCGTATTTGACGCCCGCGCCAAGCTTTTGCGCCCGGTCAGCGCATTTATAAGACTGGATTTCCCCACATTTGAGCGCCCGGCAAAACAAATCTCCAGCCGGTCGGGGGGCGGCAGGCCATCCATCGCCACCGCGCCTTTCAGGAAATCTATCGGTCCGGCAAAAAGCAGTCGTCCGGCTTCGCGCTCTTCGCGGCTAGGCTCGGGTGAGAACGGAAAGCGTTGGGTGTTCATGGCGTCACTTCCAATCGGTCGCCCCTCTCCACATCACCACCTGCGATAACGCGGGCATAAATGCCAAACTCCTGATCCCCGCACAGGCCGCGCAAAGCCCCCAATGTATCGGCATCGCGCAGGCCGGTATCGGGGTTTGCAGTGGTGGCAAGGCAGCGGACTTTAGGTTCGGTGACTTCAAGCATCGCTTGCCCTAACCGCAGTTTCTTTCCAATCAGCTGACGCTCAGCAAAAGGTGCCAGACCTTCGATCCAGAAATTTGCCCGCCAGCGCAGGGCAGACAGATCACGGCCAAGATGCTCGCCCAACGCCCGGTTTGACGCCAGGTTTATGAGCGAGACCGACGGGTAGTCGGTGTCAGTCATACCACGGCCGGGCACGGAGTAGATCCGCGTTGGCTGGGCGCGCTCCGGGGGGCAAAGCGGCTTCACCCAGTCCAGGAACCGCAGGACATCATCGGGCTGATCAGGCCGAAAGGTCAGATCCTGGCAATCCGGGTGGCGCAGCGTCAGCAGAGCAACCTTTTCGTCAAGCGTCGCAGATATTGCCATCAGCGGCGGGGTGCGTGATCCAATCATAAAATTGATGCAAGCCGCCCAGGCGCCGTCCGTCAATTTTGCCGAACCATGCGCGACGGCCCAATGACGGTCCCAAGGCAACCCCGCACCCGCGGTCAGTGTGACGCTTGCCAATTCCTCGCGCCCGTGGGACTTCAGCGGGTGGCGTTGGATCGAGGCAAGCGTCGCAGTCATTTTGCCGCCGGCTTATCGCGCTTGAAGCCGTTCTTGATATTGCCGAAAAGGTCCGGGCGTTTGCCGTGCATCGACATGATCGTGTACTGCTGCAAAAAGGTGATGGTGTTGTTGGTGATCCAGTACAGCACCAGCCCCGATGCAAACTTACCCATCATGAACATGAAGATCCAAGGCATCCACGCAAAGATTTGCGCCTGAGTCGCGTCAGCCGGCGCCGGGTTCAGCTTTTGCTGAAACCACATGGAAATGCCCAATAGCAATGGCAACAGGCCTAAAGACAACGCAAAGATGATCGAGCCTTGCTCGGGCGCCGCCCAGGGCAAAAGCCCGAAAAGGTTCATGAAGGATGAGGGGTCGGGGCCGGACAGGTCGCGGATCCAGCCAATGAACGGCGCATGGCGCAGTTCCAGCGTGACAAAGATCACCTTATAGAGTGAAAAGAAAATCGGGATTTGCAACAAGATCGGCAGGCACCCCGAGGCCGGGTTGACCTTTTCACGCTTGTAAAGCGCCATGGTTTCTTGCTGCATTTTCTGGCGGTCGCCACCGGTGCGCGCCTTCAGTTCCTCCATCTCGGGCTGTAGTTCCTTCATCTTGGCCATCGAGACATAGGATTTTCGCGCCAGCGGGAAGACCAGTGCCTTGATCACGAAGGTCAAAGCGATGATCGCCCAACCCATGTTGCCGATGGCGCCATGCAGCCAGTGCAGCAAGCGGAACATCGGCTTGGTCAGGAAAAAATACCAACCCCAGTCGATTGAATCGACAAAGCGGTCAATGCCCAGTTTTTCCTGATAGCCACTGATGGCTTCCCATTCCTTGGCGCCGGCAAACAGCATCGAAGAAACACTGGCGCTGGCGCCGGGTGCTACTTCCAGTGTCGGCATGCGCGCTTCGGTTTGGTACAGATCGCGCCCCGGAACGTATTTCACCACCGATTTGAACGGCTGGCCGGGCATCGGCACCAGTGTCGTCATCCAGTATTTGTCGGTAAACCCGACCCAACCGCCGGTGGCGACATCGACGACCTCCGAAGGGCCTTCGATCGCATCGACCTCTAGTCCGGGAAGTTTCTTGTAGGTTACCTCGCGCAGCTTGCCATCGGACATCCGCACGACGCCTTCGTGCAAAACATAGGTTCCGGATATTTTTGGCGCGCCTTTGCGCAGGACAATACCGTAAGGGGCCAGCTTGACCGCAGCACCCGTCCCATTGTCCACCGATTGCGTGACGGTGAACATGTAGTTGTCGTCCACCTCGATCTTGCGATGAAAGATCAGGCCGGCGCCATTGTCCCATGTGATGGTCACAGGTGTCGTCGGGGAAAGCGTTGTGCCGGTTTCCAGCGACCAAGGCGTTGTGGCATCCGGCACCGCTTTGGCATCCAGCCCTGCGCCCGCTGACCAGCCATAGACGGCGTAATAGGGCTGCACTGTATCTGTATCCGACTCGGTCGCATGCGCCAAAAGCCGGACGTTGCCAGAGTCGGCGGCCAGCGTGTCGCGGTAGTCTTTCAGGGAAAGATCGTCCAACCGGCCGCCCAGAAGCGAGATCGAGCCTGTCAAGCGCGGCGTGTCGATGGCGATACGCGGGGCTTTTGCCAGTTCGGCGGCTGCGGTATCAACCGGGGTAGGCGTGGTGGCCGTTATTTCGGCAACGGTGGGCGCAGCCGCGGTCTGGCTTACAGCAGGCACTTGCGCAGTTGGGTCAACGACCGGCGCTGCGGGTGCAAAGAAAGCGTACCAGACGACGATCACCACCATCGAAAGCACTGTCGCGAGAATGAGATTCTTGTTCTGATCGTCCATAAGGACACACCACCCGTCCGAGCCAAAGTCAGGGGTGGTTCAACAGAACGGGCAGGCAAAGGTCAAGCGGTTTTCGGGCTATTGACCGTTTGCCGGGGGATTCATGGGCGAAGCGCTGGGCGCAAACCCGCCTCAGCCGATTTTTCGGTTGAGCGTCGGGGGGGCGGACAGCTTTGAGCGGTGATGTTCAAGCCAGGCCATGGTTTCGCCAAAGGGCATCGGGCGGGCGATGGAATAGCCCTGCACATGGCTGCATCCCAGCTGTGCCAGCATCGCGTGCTCGGCAATCGTCTCGACGCCTTCGGCCAATGTCGCCAGTTCCAGCCGTTCGGCCATCGACAGGATTGCCGCGATCATACGCTGCTGGGTCGGGTCACAATCCACCTTGGTCACAAAGGATCGGTCGATCTTGATCCGGTTCACCGCAAACCGCCGTATCGAGGTGATGGAGGCATGGCCGGTGCCAAAATCATCCAGATCAATCCCGCAGCCTAATTGCGAAAGGGCTGCGATATTGTGAACGACGGTATCATTTTCAGCCTCGGCCACGACCGTTTCAAGGACTTCGACGGTGATCCGCCCCGGTTCGAGTTCGAAGCGATCCAGCTCCCATCGCAGCTTCTCAACCAGCTTCGGGTTGCGCAGCTCATCCTTGCAAAAGTTCACAGCAATATTCGGCACCCGGAAACCGGCCCGGTCCCAGGACCGCAGCGCGGTCAGCGCATGGAATAAAATCACCTCACCAAGCCGCGTCGAAAGACCGCCTGCCACAATGGTCGGCAAGAATTCCGCCGGGGCCAGCACGCCGCGTTCAGGGTGGCGCCAGCGGGCCAGCGCTTCAAAGCCCGTGACTTCGCCGGTATCTGTCGACAGTTGCGGCTGGAAATAGGCGATGATCTCGCCATCCTCCAGCGCCGCCTCGATCCGGTCGCGCAACGACTCGCGGTCAAGCACAGCGGCCGCAACCTCTGGCGAAAAGGCGCGAATGGCGCCGGGGCCATTGCGCCAGGCGTCTTCCATCGCCGTTTCTGCGGCCGCAAGCAAGACTGCGCCGGTTTGCTGCGGCGCCCGGCTTGGCAGGCAGAACCCGACAGACGCGCCAACGTATATCGTCATCGCGTCAATAGAGATTGGCTCTTGGACGGTCGCCTGCAGCCGTCCGGCGATCTGGATTGCAGTTTCCAGATCGGCGCGACGAACCGGCCCAAGGGCAATGGCAAAACGATCCCCTTCGAGCCTGCCGATACAGTCGTGTTCGCGCAAGGTGACGCCAAGCCGATCCGCAATGCGGCGCAAGACTTTGTCATGGGCTGCCTGGCCATAGCGCTCGACGATCGTTTGGGCGTCGTCAAGGCAGATCACAAAGCAGGCCGTGGTCTTCCCGGTTGTTGCCCGCGCCGACAACGCGCGATCCAAAGCGGCGACGACGCTGGCGCGCAACGGAAGCCCGCTTACCGCGTCCTGCCCCTTGCCGATATGGCCGTCATCTTGGGTGTTGGAACCCCGGTTGTGTGACAACAGGGTCAGGGGCAAAGCGCCGACCGCAACCACCAAGGCGCCTTTAGGGCCAAACCAGGTCCAGGACAGCCCAAGTGCGACAATAACGCCCAGCAATTCTGGCCGCGCCAGCAGCCTTTTGACCAAGCCTGTGCCGTCTGAAAGAATAGCAGTGATATGCGGCACCATTGGCGAGCCCCTTGGGTCAGGGGCCGCAGACTGGCCCCACGCTCAAACTATGCATCCGCAAATGACCAGCGCGTTAATCAGACCCGCCAAGATCCGAACGATTTTCTGAATATCGACTTTTTTCGAATATTCCATGCGTCCTCCGCGACAGCACTTTGTCCAGAGCGCGGAATGACGCCGATTTTCCCGACCCCGGTTAAGGCTTGGTTCTGACCGGCGGCACCGGATCAAAGCCCGATCCGCCCCATGGATGGCAGCGGCAGACGCGCCGCGCAGCCAGCCAGCCACCCTTTAACCCGCCATGCGCCCCGATCGCGTCCAGCGCATAGGCCGAGCAGGTTGGCTGAAACCTGCAGCCATGGCCAACCCAGGGCGACGCCACCAGACGATAGGCCCGCACCGGCAGGGCGATGATATGCGCGAGCGGCGTCACGGTTTGGCGTGGATTTGGGCAAGGGCGCGATCAAGATCCGCCAGCATCTGCGCAAAGTCGCGGGTCGCGGTGGCTTGCGGGCGGCCAACCAGAACATAGTCCCAGCCCGGTCGGCCCGACTTTCGCAAAACCGCGCGGGCAATTTCGCGCAACCGGCGTTTGGCGCGGTTGCGGGCGACGGCGTTGCCCAGCTTTTTCGAACAGGTGTAACCGATGCGGATCAGGGCGCTATCGGCTTCGTCTGAATTCCGGGGGCGCGCCTGAAGCAAAAACCCGGCGGTGCCCTGTCTGCGCGCCTGAGCCGCACGCAGGAAATCCGCGCGTTTGGCCAGCACGTCCAAACGTAGGAAAGCCGCCGGAGGCATCTCCGCGACCGGGCCAATCTGGCCTTGCACGGGTGCCTTCGGCGGCATCATCGCTTCATGCCTTTTGGTTGGCGTTACGCCGACAGAACCTTGCGGCCGCGGGCGCGGCGGGCGTTCAGCACGCGACGGCCACCTTTGGTGGCCATACGCGCGCGAAAGCCGTGGCGGCGGGCGCGAACCAGGTTCGACGGTTGAAAGGTGCGCTTCATCGCATAAACTCCGGGTGGTGGCCCAAACCCCTGGATCAGAGATTCGAAGGCTTTGTCATTCGAAGTCCGGCTCATAGCCGCGTAACCAGGGCAAGTCAACCGAGCCTGGCGGGTTTTTCCACAGCAAGATTTTTGGGCGCCCGCCAAGCCTGCAGGCTTCCCTCATGCCTATTCTCGTGCGAAGCGTTTGACAACTGGACTGCGCTTGCGATGTTACTGGACGTCTGACGCCAAACCCCTCGGCCCGCGAAAGGCCAATCATGTTTCTCAATACGCTCTCCGGGCGGTTCCTGCTTTTGACGATGATTTTCGTCATGCTGGCCGAAGTGCTGATCTTCGTGCCATCGGTGGCGCGTTTCCGCGAAGACTACATCCTGTCGCGCCTAGAACGCGCGCAGATCGCATCTTTGTCATTATTGGCTGCGGGTGACATGATCCCGGAAGACGTCCAAAAGGAACTCTTGGCCAATGCCGAGGTCTATAACGTTGTCCTCAGGCGCAATGAGACCCGCCAGCTTGTGTTATCCTCCCCCATCCCTTCCCAGATCGAAGCGACCTATGACATGCGCGATGCGTCGGCCTGGGTGCTGATCCGGGATGCGTTGCACTGCATCTTTGAACGACAGAACCGCGTCATCCGGGTCATCGGCGACCCGGTGAAGCAGGCGGGGATGCTGATCGAGGTCACGATGGATACCGCACCGCTCAGGACGGCGATGATCGACTACGGCTTGCGCATTCTTGGGCTTTCCGCGCTGATTTCGGTGCTGACGGCGGGGCTTTTGTTTTTTGCTGTGGGCCGGGTTCTGGTGTCGCCGATCCGCCGGGTTGTGAACCACATGTCGTCCTATGCCGAAGCCCCCGAAGACGCGCGGCGCTTCATCGTGCCGCAGTCCAGCGTGATTGAGCTGCGCGAGGCCGAGGAAGCCCTGCAAATGATGCAAAAACAACTGACCGGTGCACTCAAGCAAAAGGACCGCTTGGCGCAGCTTGGCGGTGCCGTAGCCAAGATCAGCCACGATCTGCGCAACATGCTGACCACAGCGCAGCTGTTGGCCGACCGGATGGAGGCCAGCAAGGACCCCGGTGTCGCCCGTGCGGCACCCAAACTTGTAGCCTCGATCAGCCGCGCGGTTTCCTTGTGCGAATCGACTCTGACCTTCGGCAAGGCCGAAGAACCGCCCCCGACCCTTGCGCGGTTCATGCTGGCGGCACTGGTCGAGGAGGTGGTCGACGGTGAAAGGCTTGCAGGCAATGGGTTGGTCGAATTTGTCACCGATGTGACGCCCAGCCTGACGATCCGGGCGGACCGCGAGCAGCTTTACCGGGTGCTCAGCAACCTTGTGCGCAATGCCCGTCAGGCGATTGAGGCGACGGGAGCCGCAGGCACCATCGAAATCGGCGCGGGTGAAGAAGAAGCCGGCTGGTGGATCCGGACCGGCGATACCGGCCCCGGCCTGCCACAACGCGCCAAGGATCACCTGTTTCAGCCGTTCCAGGGCGGCACTCGCAAAGGTGGCTCAGGACTGGGCTTGGCGATCGCCGCCGAACTTATCCGTGGGCACGGCGGGACCCTTGCACTGGTCCGTTCGGATGCCGAGGGCACCGAATTCATGCTGCATCTGCCCCGCGAATTGGTCGAGCGTGATCTTTCGGTATAGGCGTGCAGGTTGACTCCGGCTTCATCTATGATCCAGATCGGCGCGGATATGTATCGCAAGGGTGAGAAAAGCCAGTGGCTTGGGAATTCTGGATTGATCGCGGCGGTACCTTTACCGATATCGTCGCGCGCCATCCGGATGGGCAGCTTTCTACCCACAAGCTGCTGTCGGACAACCCCGAACGCTATGCCGATGCCGCCGTCGCAGGTATTCGTGACATTTTAGGGCTTGGCCCCGGTCAGCCGATCCCTGCGGGTGCCATTCGCGCGGTGAAAATGGGCACCACCGTTGCCACCAACGCGCTGTTGGAGCGCAAGGGTGAACGGGTCTTGCTGCTGATCACCGAAGGCTTCGGCGATCTGCTCAGGCTGGGCTACCAGACCCGGCCAAAGTTGTTTGACCTGCACATCCGCCGCCCCGATCTGGTCTATGAGCAGGTGGCAGAAGTCTGCGAAAGACTGGATGCACAGGGTTGCATCGTAACGCCATTGGATCAGGCCGCCACCCGCCGCGCTTTGCAGGACGGCTTTGACGCCGGGTTGCGGTCGGTCGCCATCGCCTTCATGCATGCCTGGCTGAACCCTGAGCATGAACTTCGGGTGGCAGCCATCGCCGGGGAGCTGGGATATACCCAAATTTCGATCAGCCATCAGGTCAGCCGCCTGATCAAACTGGTCGGGCGGGGGGATACAACGGTTGTCGATGCCTATCTCTCGCCGATCTTGCGCCGCTATGTGGAACAGGTGGCCTCCGCGCTGGATCTTGGGACCGGCTGCGCGCGGTTGATGTTCATGCAATCGAACGGCGGCCTGACCGATGCCGCGCGCTTTCAGGGCAAAGATGCGATCCTGTCCGGTCCTGCGGGTGGCATTGTTGGCATGGTGCGCACCGGGGTGGCCGCAGGCCACGACCGGCTGATCGGCTTCGATATGGGTGGCACCTCGACCGACGTCAGCCATTACGCCGGAACCTTTGAGCGCAGCTTCGAGACGGAAGTGGCGGGGGTGCGCATGCGCGCGCCAATGATGGATATTCACACGGTGGCGGCGGGGGGCGGCTCGATCCTGTCGTTCCGCGACGGGCGCTATCAGGTTGGCCCGGAAAGTGCGGGGGCCAATCCCGGCCCGGCGTCCTACCGGCGCGGCGGGCCGCTGACGGTGACCGACTGCAACGTGCTGTTGGGCAAGCTGTCGCCCCGGCATTTCCCCAGCGTCTTCGGCCCGCAGGGTGATGCGCCGCTTGACAGTGATGTGGTGCGGGAAAAATTCGCGCAACTGGCGTCGGATATCGCCCGTCAGGCGGGCACACCACAGCGCCCCGCCGAGGAGGTTGCTGAAGGCTTTTTGCGGATTGCAGTGGCCAATATGGCGAATGCGATCAAGAAAATCAGTGTCGAGCGTGGCCATGACGTGACCCGCTATACCTTGCAATGTTTTGGTGGCGCGGGCGGTCAGCACGCCTGTCTGGTCGCCGATGCGCTGGGCATGAGCAAGATATTCCTGCATCCCTTCGCGGGCGTCCTGTCAGCTTACGGCATGGGTCTGGCCGAAATCCGCAGTCTGCGCGAATGCCAGCATGATGCAGCGTTGAACGACCCCGCAGCCATTGGCGTGATCAAGGCTTTGGCCGCAGAGGCCGCGCAAGAGGTTAGGGCGCAGGGTGTCGCCGCCGATGATATCCGCACCGAAAGCCGGGCGCATCTGCGCTATGACGGCTCGCACCAAGCGCTTGATGTGGCTTTTGGCAAGCCCGCCGCCATGCTTGCCGCGTTTGAGGTCACCCATCTGGCGCGTTTTGGTTTCATCTCGCCCGACCGCGCCGTACTGTTCGACATGCTCGCCGCCGAGGCGATCGGCACGGCGGGTGAGATCCCGGACGAAGCCGCGCCAGTGACCCCGATGCCCGCACCGCTTGACCACATGCGGTTTTATTCCGGTGCGCTGTTCCATGACGCCCCGGTCTATGCCCGTGCCGATCTGGGGCAGGGGGCTGAAATCACCGGCCCGGCGATCCTGACCGAACCCACCGGCACCGTGGTGGTTGAACCGGGCTGGCGGGCTACCGTCGATCCTCGTGGCAATATGGTGCTGACCCGCCATGCCGCCGCCGCCCGTGCCCCTGCCGCAGGCACCCGGGTCGATCCGGCGATGCTTGAGGTGATGAGCAATCTTTTCATGTCAATTGCCGATCAGATGGGGGCGACTCTGGCCAATACCTCATGGTCGGTCAACATCAAGGAACGCTTCGACTTTTCCTGCGCGATCTTCGATGCGGCGGGCGATCTGGTTGCCAATGCCCCGCATGTGCCGGTGCATCTGGGTTCAATGGCGGATTCGGTGCGCACCGTCATCCGGCAGACGGCGCGAACCTTACGCCCCGGCGTGGCC